>CAMDPZ010000023.1 GCA_945905765.1 Nitrospira lenta | reverse complement strand
GGTGAGATAGCGGCGCAAGATAGCCTGTTCGATCCGCGAGCGGCCGCGGTCCGGCGCCGGGAATCGCAGCACCAACTGGATCTGCCCTGTTTCGGATAGTTGGATAGTCACACGCGGCTCCGGCGACGGAGCTTCGAGGAGATTCGTCTGTTCCAGCAGCTTCATGTGCCGGCCTGCCTCGTCTAGAAACGAAGAACACTCCGCCTTCGCCGCGTCCAGCAGATGGCCCTCTGCCTCCTGCCAGTCGTGCTTCTCTCCGAGCGGAACCACAAGAAGATAGAGCCCATATTCCTGGCCTGGATTTTCCTTAATCAAAGTATTCGTGAACAACAGGCTGTTCGGAAAGACCGCAATGCGGCCGGTATAGAGATGCGACGCCTGGCCCGGCCCGATCTCAAGGAGCTTGGTCGCAAAGATGTCGTGATCCAAAACGACGCCGCGATACCCGGCGATTTGAATGCGGTCCCCCACCTCGTAAACTTTCCCCCCCACGCGCAATGCCGCCCCGCTCCAGCAGAGCAGGAGCTCCTTCGTCGCCAATACGAGCGCCGCGGCAAGCGCCACGAGAGACACGGCAAAAGCCTGGAGCTCGTGCGCCCAGATGACGACCAGCCCCACCAGCAATGCGAACAAAATGGTATTGCGGACCGAGACGACCCCTCGACGCTTCGCTTCCATCGAGAGGGCGGGATTCTTCGCGATCGCACGGACGATCAAGGTCCGCAAAATCAAAAGGGAGAGCAGCAGGAGGAGAGACTTGAGACTGTCGAGCACGACGGAACTATCGATATGCGGCAACCAAGCAGGCATATGGAGCAAGACCTCGCTGGCTAGTTTGCATTCAGCGTGTCACGGGTTCCCGGCACACACTCTTCCCGTTTCCACTGTTTCAAAATCTTCTGCTCATTGAAAGTCAGGATATAACGGTAGCAATACAACATGGCCTTGGGCCCTTCGGCGCCACTCTTTCCGATTAAGGAGGCCGCTTGCTGCACCGCTTCACCCAAGTGGAACAATTGCACCGTCGCCAATTCCTTGTCGCTGACCGGTACGCGATAGGTCCAGACGGAATCTCCTCCGAGCGCCGGCGTCTTCGCCGTATGGGGCGGCCCGAACCGCGCCAACACCTCGTCCTGCGTGAGTCGATCCACACCCTTTTTGAAATAGCCGTCGCGCCAGGGGCCGCCGCAGGCCAACAGGGTCCCTGCGAGGAGAAGCAACAAGCCGGTAAACAGGCACTGTCGTAACCGTCTCATGACTTGGGCTGATCCTTAATCTCTTGCATACGTTTCACGGAACAGTAGAGAGCGTAACCTTGCGCCAACATGCCGGTGGTCAGCAAGCCCAACGCCGTCTGCAGCCACCGGGCTCCTGTCTCTTCCAACCCATAGGTTCCGACGACGAATCCCAGCGCAATCGCCACAATCCCCGCGAATCGCGCGATCATTCCGTTCATGCGCCAATTGATTGGGACCGGATCGTCCTGCATCGCCATAGGAGTACGCTACACTGGATCACGCAACCGGTTCAACTCCGCGTCGCGCGAATCTGTTTAGCGCGCCGCTCCAGCGAAGCCGCCTCGTCCGCTCGCCCGATTTTTCGCAGGACATTGGCCAGATCCTCCAGCGTCTTCGCCACTTCCTGATGGGACAATCCCAGCGCACGCTCCCGGATCGCCAAGGCTCGACGGTAGAGCGGCTCCGCTTTCTCCGGCTGCCCCTGCACCACATGCAACTGGGCCAGATTCACGAGGCTCAACGCCACGTCCGGATGGTCGAGGCCCAGGAGTTTTTCTTTGATGGCAAGAGCCCGCGCCAGCAAAGGCTCCGCCTGGGCATATTGGCCGTACATGCGATGGAGGACGCCGAGGTTGTTGAGCGTGGCTGCGACATCGGCGTGCAACTCTCCATGCACGGACTGGTAAATCTTCAGCGCCTGCAGATAGACCGGTTCCGCCTCCACATATTTCCCTTGGCCGGCATAGACCTGCGCCAGCTGTGACAGGCTGACCGCCACACGCCGGTCTTCCAGGCCGAACTCCTCCGCTTTGCGCGCCGCCACGAGAAACAACCGTTCCGCGTCGGCGTAATTGCCCTGCTGCACGGCCTGCTGTCCCGCCTTCATTGCCGATTCCCAGGTCTGTTGCTGGCACGCGGACCCTGCGAGAAGAAAAAGGCTGAGCGCGAGCATACAGAATCTGTTCATCATGTCCCCAACTGTTCGACGATGGACTCCGCCGGATAGGTCACGATTTCCGCCAACGTAGGATGGTAATGCGGCATACGCACAAGGTCCGCCGCGGTCCCATGGTAATACATGACCGCGATCAGTTCATGGATCAGCTCACCAGCCTCCGGGCCGACGATCTGCGCGCCCAGAAGCTCGCCCGTCCCTGGCGCACAGAGCAGTTTCACGAACCCGTGGGTCGCGCCGAGACAGAGAGACTTTCCGTGGTCGGCAAAGGGATAGGAGGCCGTCAGGTACGGAATCCCTCGGGCGCGACAGAGGGATTCGTTCAGTCCCACGACGGCGACTTGAGGATCCGTAAAGACCACTTCGGCATCAAGACGATGGTCGAGCTCTTTGACCGGCCCGTTCGGATGCATCGCATTATGGGCCGCGGTCTCGCCCTGCTGAATGGCGAGATGCACAATGGGCGAGATCTCATTCACGTCACCCACGGCATAGATATGGGCTTGCGACGTGCGCAGGGCCTCATCCACCACAATCCGCCCTCCTTCGACTGCCACCTCCGCCAGATCGAGCTGCAGCCCTTCGATATTGGGCCGGCGGCCCAGGGCCTGGAGAATCGCTTCGCCGACATACGACTGCTCATGTCCGTCTTTCGTCACCCACACCGTCTTCCCCGTTGCATCATGAGTCACCCGCAGCAACTGCGCATCTGTGACGACAGCGAAACCCTCATCCAGCAAAGCCGCCTCCAGCGCGCGGCCGACAGCTTCATCCATTCCGGAAAGGAGCGTCCTGCTCCGTTGAAGAATCGTCACCCTCGTCCCGAGCCGCGCGAAGAACTGCCCGAGCTCCAACGCAACCGCCCCGCCGCCCAGGACGATCAACGAATCCGGTCTGATGCGGAGATCCAGAATCGTATCGCTGGTGAAATGCCCTGCTTGGGCCAATCCGGGAATCGACACGTCGCTGGGCCGCGACCCCGTCGCAATGATGAACGAGCCGGCCGACAAAACCCTATCTCCGGCGATGATTTCGGTGGGAGACTGAAAGGCCGCCCGCGAGGGATAGAGCGTGAACTGCGGATCATGAAGTTGCTGAATACGGTAATCCGCAAATTCACGAACCAGCCGATTTTTTCGATCTACAATCGCCGACAGATCTGCCTGAACCGACACAGAGGAGAGCCCGAACTCCTTCGCCCGCCTCAAGAGGGCCGCCACTTCTGCGGAGCGGAGTATGGCCTTTGTCGGCATACAGCCGCGCAGGATACAGAGGCCCCCCAGAGGACCCTGATCCACAATGGCCACGTCCGCGCCGGCATCGCGAGCAGTCCTGGCCGCGGCATAGCCGGCCGAGCCTCCTCCGATGACGATTATGTCATGTCTCTTCTTCATCGAATCCTAACCCTCGCATGGCGCCCTTCATTCCCGTAACCACACAAGCGCTGGCAGGATACACGATGGGGCCGCCTGGCTGCTATCGGCACGAGGCCCCGCCTTTCTCCCAATCCCGGCCTCTTGTCCAGAATAATCGCGTAATAAGCCCTTCGCGCTTAAGTACGTACCGGGAACCTCCGATAAAGGCGTTACGAGGTTAACTATGTCCCTGATACGTGCCGTCAATGCCATCGTCGAAACGCAGCCTGCGCGACCTGTGTCGCAGCGAGCGCCTGCGTCACAAACCGATGCAGACGCTCGACGGAACCCTTCGCACGAACAAAAACACCAGGAGGCCAACCCCGCCTCGCTCCTCGCGCAACAGGCCTATCAGCAACAGGCGCATCAAGACCCAGCGCCGAAACAGGGGCTCCTGGCGCAGGACCTCATGACCTCGCCTGTCACCTGGCTGCCATCCGACAGTACGTTGCAGGAAGCCTGGACGGTGATGAAATGCAAAGGGATCCACCATCTCCCCGTGACGTCGCTGCATGGCACCCTGGTCGGACTGATCTCGGACCGCGATCTGTTGCCCTACATGCAGGAATTGGAATCGTCCAGCTCGCCAGGGCCTTCCGCCGAACATACGCTCGCGCAGGTGATGAGCCTTCGGGTCTTATCCGCCAGCCCCATCACGGAGCTCCGCGAGATCGCCCGCGCCATGCTCGATGAATATGTGAGCGCCATTCCCATCGTCGACAATGCCCGTCACCCGATCGGCATTTTGACGACCAGCGATATTCTCCATGCCATTGTCCATCGAGGCCCTCTCGAGATCTGGACCTAGCAAGCCTCACACGCCCAGACTGCCTCCCGCTGATCCCTGAATCTCCGCACACTGACAGCTCCAGACCCCGCGGCCCTGTCATTCCCTCGCCTGTTCTCATATAGTACGGAATAGAAACGGAGACGGGATGGTCCAGCCTGGCCGCTATCGACATTACAAGAAGGGCCACGAGTACGAAGTGCTCGGGGTGGCAAAGCATTCGGAAACGGAAGAGGAGTTCGTCGTCTATCGCGCGCTTTACGGCGAACGGGGCCTGTGGATCAGACCTCTGGCGATGTTTCTGGAAACTGTGACAGTCGAAGGTCTTCCGCGCCCGCGATTCGAACGGCTCCCGGACGAATCAGCGAGCTAAGCTCCCTCTCCTGGATTGGCGGACTTTTTCAGCATCTTGCAGACTAATCAGCTCAGCCAGGTCCACTGCGCGAAACTCGCCGCCTGTCCCACCCTCTGCCCCTGCGCATCCACGACATTCCAGATTCTGGCGTTATCGACGAGAAAGCGGCGTCCGGTCGAAGTAATTCTCACGCCCCTATAGGTGTCGAGGTAGCCGCGGACTTTGGCCTGCTCCAACATCCATTCCCGTTCGGCTCGATTGATCGGTTCGGCGGTGAGCCGGGAGGGCGTTTGCACGAATTGATCCCAGGGCAACTCCCACAGGTCCAAGGCCATCTGGTTCCCGTAGTTGAGCAAGGGATCCTCTTCCGCCCCGTGCGACACAACGACGAATGGGGAGAGAAAGAGGGCATGGGCCTGGTACGAAGGGTCGCCCGCTCGTTCGAGCAGTTCACGCCCGGTCCAGCGACGAAAACTGTTGAGGAGCAGTTGCGACCACTCAATGACGGCAGGATCGGTCCAGGGCTGAGATGTCACAGGGAATCCTCTGGTGTAACCGAGGGGACAGGACCTCATACAGCTGGCCAGGCGGTGGTACCACGTCCATCCGTTCAACGCAAGAATTATGGTGCCCGCTCTTGTACAGACCGGGGGAGGACTCTGTATAATATGGATCCTCCCGGAGGTGCCATCCGGGAGAGATCGATCATTGAGGAGTTACCATGGCCGCTCAGACCCTATTTGATAAAATCTGGGAATCTCACGTTGTCCGCGCAGAGCCGGACGGGACTACCCTGCTCTACATCGATCGCCAACTCGTCCACGAAGTCACGTCGCCACAGGCGTTCGAGGGACTCAGGCTCTCAGGCCGCAAGCCTCGCCGTCCCGGCGCCACCTTGGCGGTGCCGGACCACAATGTTCCGACCACCGACCGGTCCGTGGGCATCGCCGATCCCCTCAGCGCGATACAGATCAGGACGCTGGAGGAAAACTGCCGCGACTTCGACATCACCCTCTTCGGCATGAACGACATCCGCCAAGGCGTGGTGCATGTGATCGGGCCGGAACAGGGCTTTACCCTGCCGGGCACGACCATTGTGTGCGGCGACTCCCATACCTCCACGCATGGCGCGTTCGGGGCCTTGGCCTTTGGCATCGGCACCAGCGAAGTGGAACATGTGCTGGCCACCCAATGTCTGGTCCAGAAGCGGCCCAAGACCATGGAAGTGCGCGTTGATGGAGTCCTGTCGAGCCTCTGCTCGGCGAAAGACGTCACGCTCGCAATCATCGGAAAGATCGGCACGGCCGGGGGAACCGGCTACGTCATCGAATATACGGGCTCGGCGATCCGCGCCCTCAGCATGGAAGGGCGCATGACGCTCTGCAATATGTCGATCGAGGCAGGCGCGCGAGCCGGCATGGTCGCGCCGGACGACAAGACCATCGCCTATGTGAAGGACCGTCCCTTGGCTCCAAAGGGCAAACTGTTCGAACAGGCCGTGCAAGCCTGGCAACATCTGAAGACCGATACAAACGCCTCCTACGATATGACCGTCACGATGAAAGCCGAGGACATCGCGCCGCAAGTCAGCTGGGGCACCAGTCCCGGCATGGTGACCGGCATCGATCAACGGGTGCCGGACCCCCGGACGATCACCGACGTGAACCAGCGCCAGGCCACGGAGCGGGCCTTGGAATATATGGGCCTCATTCCGAACATGCCCATCACCGATATCAAGATCGATACGGTGTTCATCGGATCCTGCACCAACTCGCGTATCGAAGACCTCCGCCTGGCCGCCAACTTGGCCCGAGGCAAGAGCGTCGCCACTGGTGTGCGGGCAATGGTGGTGCCAGGCTCCGGTCTGGTAAAGCAACAGGCCGAACAGGAAGGGCTCGACCGCCTCTTCAAGGAAGCGGGATTCGAGTGGCGGGAAGCCGGCTGCAGCATGTGCCTGGCCATGAACGCCGACGTGCTTCAACCGGGCGAGCGTTGCGCCTCGACCAGCAATCGAAACTTCGAAGGACGCCAGGGGGCTGGCGGCCGCACCCATCTCGTCTCTCCGGCCATGGCTGTCGCAGCCGCCGTCGAGGGGCACTTCGTCGATATCCGAACCTGGAAATAGAGGACCTATGCAAGCCTTTACCATCCTGACAGGTCTGGTCGCGCCGCTGGACCGCGTCAATGTCGATACCGATCAGATCATCCCGAAGCAGTTTCTGAAGACGATCAAACGGACCGGGCTCCGCGAAGGGCTGTTCTACGATTGGCGCAAACAGAAGGACGGGTCGCAGGACCCGATGTTCTTTTTGAACCAACCCCGCTTCCAGGGCGCGACGATTCTGCTCACTCGCGATAACTTCGGGTGCGGCTCGTCGCGTGAACATGCCCCCTGGGCGCTCCTCGATCAAGGCTTCCGCTGCGTCATCGCCTCGAGCTTTGCCGACATCTTCTACAACAACTGCTTCCAGAACGGCATTCTGCCCATCGTCCTGAAAGCTGACGAGGTGCTGGCGACGATGAAAGACGTGCTCGCAACGCCCGGCTACCAGCTGACAGTGGACCTGGAAAAACAGACGGTAACGACTCCGAGCGGCGCCAGCTATCGCTTCGAGATCGATCCCTTCCGGAAAGACTGTCTCTATCGGGGCCTCGACTCCATCGGCTTGACCTTGCAGCATGAGGCCAGCATCGTATCTTACGAAACCAGACGGAAGTCCGAGGCGCCCTGGCTCTTCACGGACCTTCGCCCGTAACCGTGACACGCATGATGACGTGGCTCTGGCGCCCGAAGCTGTTTCTGCTGTTCCTCTTCTTCGGCGCGGCCTATCTGCTCGTCGCCTTCAACTACAGCTACTCCGACGGGAACCGCGCCGGCTATATTCAGAAATTTTCCCACAAGGGCTGGATCTGCAAGACGCACGAAGGGGAGCTGGCCATGACCACGGTGCCGGGCGTCGCGCCGGTGCTCTGGGAGTTCAGCGTGCGGGATGAGCAGATCGCCGCGCAACTCTCGCAGGTGATGGGGAAGCGCCTGGTGCTGCACTACAAAGAATACCGGTACCTGCCGACGAGCTGCTTCGGCGAGACCGCCTACTTCGTCGATCGCGTCGAGGTCCAGGAGTAACGTGTCGTGGCTCGCAACATGGAACAAGAACTCGCCACATTGATCGACTCGGTCCGACAGGCCGGCGCGCGGGTGCGCGAGCTGGTCCGGGACGGATTCGAGGTCCAGACGAAGGCGGACCATTCGCCGGTCACCACCGTGGACCACGAGGTCAACCGCATCCTCTACGACATGCAGCGCCGGGAGTTTCCATCGGATGGATGGCTCTCGGAGGAATCGCCCGACGACCTGGCGCGACTCGACCACGACCGTGTCTGGATTATCGACCCCATCGACGGCACCAGAGCCTTGGTGAATCGGGTGCCGGAATTCTGCATCTCCGCCGCCTTGATCGAACGGGGCTTCCCGGTCGTCGCCGCGATCCTCAACCCCTCCACCGATGAACTCTTCACGGCAGTGCGCGGCGGAGGGCTCTTCCTGAACGGCTCGCGCGTCACCCTCTCGCCCCTTCACGACTTCGATCCCGTCATCATGGTCGGCGCCAGAGAATTCCGGATCGACCGCTGGGCGACGCTCGCGGAAACCAGCCGCTGCCGCCCCATGTATTCCATCGCCCATGCATTGGCCCTGGTCGCAGCTGGCCGTGTCCAGGCCGCCTTCACCATCGATCCGGAATATGAATGGGATGTGGCGGCCGGAGTCCTGCTTATCGAAGAAGGCGGCGGCACGATCAGCGACGGAGCAGGGAAACCCTTCGTCTTCAATCAGCCCCTGCCGACATTCTCCGGCGTCATCTCCGTGGCGGCCACGGCCGACAAAGACCTGCGCGCCAGACTCCAGATCCATGCCGAACAGGCTCGCTTGCAACCGGAATGAAAGTGAGAGACTCCATGACCATCGCCCTGTTGGGAACCGGTCTGCTGGGTCGAGCGATCGCCGAACGGCTCCAGTCGGCCGGCCACTGCGTCACGGTCTATAACCGCACCACGGCCAAGGCGCTGCCCCTGCAGGCCTGCGGCATTACCGTCGTCACGAGGCCGGAACAGGCGATGGCCCAAGCCGACTGCGTGATCTTGATGTTGGCCGACGCGGCGGCCATCCGCGCCGTCCTGCTGACCGCAGATTCCTTGGCGGCGCTGCGCGGCAAAACCGTAATCCAGATGGGCACCATCGCGCAGGAAGAAAGCCTGGCCATCCAAGCCGAGGTCGAGCGAGCCGGCGGATTCTATTGCGAGGCGCCGGTGCTGGGCAGCATTGCCGAAGCGAAAGCCGGAACCCTCTTGGTAATGGCTGGCGGAACAGAAGAGCAATTTGCCCAATGGAGCCCGTTGTTCCGTTCTCTAAGCCGGGAGCCGCGCCTGATCGGTCCTGTCGGGAAAGCTGCATCCTTGAAACTCGCGCTCAATCAATTGATCGCGGCGGAAATCTCAGCCTTCGCCCTGAGCCTTGGCCTGGTGCAACGGGCCGGCGTGCCTGTCGAGACCTTCATGGCCATCTTGCGGGAAAGCGCATTGTTCGCCCCATCCTTTGACAAGAAACTGCCGAGACTCCTGACGAGGGACTATCACCATCCGAACTTTTCCACCCGCCATCTCTTAAAGGATGTGGAGCTCTTCCTAAAAGAAGCCTCAGGCTACGAACTGACGACGAGCAGTCTGGAGGGAATCAAGCCGGTGCTGGAGCGGACCATTGCGCAGGGATTAGGCGAGGCTGATTATGCAGCGCTGTACGAAACAGTCAATCCGAAAAATTAAGGAGCGGGAGGCGTGTCGCTCAAACTTGTCCGCGAATCTTTTCGGGTGAGATGGAAGGTCCCGCCCTTTTGCCCTGGCGCATAGTCGGCTCCGATGCGGCTATACCACCAGCGCCCCTCCCCTTCTGAAAAATCCTGAGAGAACTCGACGGCAAATCCTCCGTCCCGGTCGTTCTCCTTCTGAAACCACATGCCATGCCAGGTATGGCCAATGAGCGTTTGCGTCTCGAACCGCCCCTGCTTCCACTCATAATGTCCGTTGCCCTGCTCGTCCAGCACCAGCCGAACGACCGCGCCATCGACATATTCCCATTCACCGGCCAGAACCTGCCGGTCGCCTGGCTGAGAATCAGGAGACGCGACGGGATACACCGTCTGATTGGCGCAAGCTGCCACGAATAATGAGCACAGAAGCAAAACGGGAATACCTATGGATCGCAACAGCATCATGATCTTCCAACTCCTCTCGCTCCATCCTGCTTACCATGAGGTGAAAAGACGGACAAGCGATCGGGCAAAACAAGCGCCGGATTTATCCGATTGCTCCCTTTGCAAAAAGGGAGCGGCCAGACCGTCCTTCACTGCGCGCGTCCAACGAGGCCCTTCCGAGGGCGCGCGTTGCGCGAGCACAAAGGACGGTCTAGCCGCTCCCCTCTCCTCTGCTAGACGAGTCGTGCAAGCCGTCTACAGGCATCGTCAATATCGGCATCGACCTTCGCATAGCTGAACCGGACGAACCGCGACCCTTCCGGGCCAGAGAAGAAGGCCTCGCCCGGCACGGAGGCCAGGCCAATCCGTTCGAGCAGAAACATCGCCCGCTCTTTTCCCGTGGTCCCGGGCAAGCGCGACGCATCGGCCAATACATAGTAGGCACCCTGCGGAATCGACGGAGTCAACCCGGCCTTCGTGAGGGCAGAACAGAACCGGTCGCGCTTCCGCTGAAAGTCCCGGGCCATGTCCCGGTAGAACGAGCTTGGGAGTTCCCGTATGCCCACGGCCACCCCTGCCTGCAACGGCGTCGGGGCGCAGACGTAGAGCAGATCGTTCATGGCGCCGATCGCCTGCGCCCATTTCGCCGACGCGACGCTGTAGCCGATGCGCCAGCCTGTGATGCTGAACGTTTTCGAGTAACCGCCGATGGTGATCGTCCGCTCCGCCATGCCGGGCAAAGTAGCGATACTCACATGGGTCCGGCCGTCATAGAGGAAGTATTCGTAGATTTCGTCGGTGAAGACAAAGAGATCGTGCTGCTGCGCAAATGCAGCGATTGTTTCCAGCTCCTGCCGGCTGAACACTTTCCCGGATGGATTGCCCGGCGAGTTCACGATGATCGCCTTGGTGCGGGGCGTGATCGCGCGCGCGAGCTCGTCGGCGGAAAAACTCCAGTCGGGAGCCTGCATCTTCACCCTGACGGGAACCGCTTCGACCGCCTGGAGCGCGTTAACGTGGTACTGGTAATAGGGTTCGAAGAGGATGACCTCGTCGCCGGGATTGAGCAGGGCCATACAGGCGCAATGAAAAGAACCGGTGGCGCCGGCGCTGACCGTGATATCGGTCTCCGGATCGGCGGTGATCCCATTGTCCCGCAGCAACTTCATGGCAAGGGCCTGCCTGAGCTCGAGCAATCCGTCGAATCGCGAATAGACGTTCTTCCCCTGCTCCATCGCCTGTTCCGCAGCTCGCAACACCACAGAAGGAACCGGCGTGTCGCAGACTCCCTGCGCCATGTTGAGGCCCTTCACATTCACACAGGCCTGAGTCATGGCTCGAATTTCCGAATGGGCCAAATCCGCCATCCGCTGGTTGATATGTCGCGTCATCGTCGTCTCCCTCCAGATCGAAGAGTCTCTCTTTTCGCAGAGCGATTCCCGACAGGTCAAGCCCTCTCTCTATGCGAATAGAAAAATAATTGTGTTAGGAGAATCCCGAAAGACAACGGAGACGCTGCTAGAGCAAATCACCGATTAATTTGACCGCTTCCTCCGGCGAGGCCGCGGCATGAACGAGCTTCGGTGCGAGTTTTGTGAACAGCCCCACTCCTGCCTTATCGGCGCCCAACAGAATCACGATCTTCTTGGCCTTCAACGCCAAGGCCACTTCTGAAACAGTCCCTGTGCCGCCGAGCCCGCAGGCCACGATGATGTCGCTGGACATGACATTCACATTGTTGCGCGCCTGGCCCAGATCCGTGAGGATCGCCACGTCCACATACCGGGACACGGAAGCTTTACTGTCCGGCAAAACCCCGATCGTCAAACTGCCCGGCACAGACTTCGCTCCCTCGCTGGCCGCATCCATCACGCCACTCGCGCGTCCGCCGGTCAACAACACCCAGCCTTGTCTGGCGATGAGCTCTCCCAATGTTTTGGCGTCGGCCAGTTCTTTGGCTCCCGCCTTGGCAGGACCCATGACGCCTATCACCGGTTTTCTGGTCGATCGTCTGGGCGAACGTTTCACGGGAAGACCTCACGGAAAAATAGACTGATGCAATTGTCGCTCACTGAAATATACACCGGGGGCGAGGGCTTGTCCCGCGATTCTTGCGAAGGAACGAGGTTACGGCTTCCCCCATAACTCTTCCAACCGCTGAGCCCTGCCGCAATTATATTTATAGAATTTGTACCGGACGGGATTCTTCTTGTAGAAGTCCTGGTGATACTCCTCGGCCTGATAGAACTGCGTGGCGGGCACGATCTGCGTGACGATCGGCCCGTTCCATCGTTTCGATTGCTCGATCGCCTGCCTGGAACTTTCCCCGGCTCGTTTCTCTTCGTCGGTCTGAAAGAAAATCACAGAGCGGTATTGGCCGCCATGGTCGCAAAACTGGGCATTCGGCGTGATGGGGTCGACATTGCGCCAGAAGGCCGCCAATAATTTCTGGTAGCTCACCGTGGCTGGGTCATACAACACTTCGACCGACTCCGCATGGCCTGTCCCGCCCGCCGAGACCTCTTCGTAGCTCGGATTGGCGACCGTGCCCCCCATATAGCCGGAGGTCACGGACAGGACCCCCTCGACCTTCTCGAACACTTCTTCCATGCACCAGAAACAACCTCCGGCAAAGTAGGCTTTGCCGGGAGTCGCGGCAGTCGTCGAGCCGATCGGGTGAAGAATCCAGGCTCCGAAGACCATTACGATCCAGACAATAAAAAAAATCGGCCCCGGTCTTTTCCTCACAGCGGCCTCCTCGCCGGTTCGCTAGAATTTGGTGACGCTGGAAAAATTAAACTCACGCAGCCTCATTGCCGGCACCAGGAGCTTGCCGGTCTCCGACGTGATCGCTTCAGCCGGGCCGGTGAAGGCCTCGATCCGGTTGAAGGCCTGCAAGGGGCTCTCGTGAAACCGGAAGTTTTTCACCGCCGATACGATCGCTCCGTTCTCCACGAGAAACGTACCGTCTCGCGTCATGCCGGTCAGAGTGAGATCGGTCGGATTGACCGTCCTGATATACCAGAAGTTCGTCACGAGGATGGCTCGCTCCGTCTGCTTAATCAATTCTTGTAAGTTCGGCAACGACGCTCCCGCTCCTGACAGGCAGGGAGCGTCGAGCGTGGGAATGGTCGTGACCCCCCGCTCTTTCGCCGTGAAACGATCGTACGACAATTGGGTAAGCGCACCCTCCGTCATCCAGCTTGACTCCACGGTCGGTAACCCCTCAGGAGTGAAACCAACGCCCAGGAGATCCTCTCGCAACGGCAAATTGCGGAGCGTCAGCCGTGAATCGACGATCGGCTGGCCCAGCTTGCCGGAGAGAGCGCTCGTGCCTTTCTCATAGGACTTGGCATCGAGCGCCCAGAGCAGTTGGGACCAGAGCCCCGCGACGGCAGCCGGCTCAAGGATTACGGGATAGCGCCCGGGCGGCAGTTCGCGCGATTCCCCGCCGCGCTTCGCTTTCGTGATCGCGGTGATGGTCCGCTCATGGATCTTCAAATGGTCGATGGACCGATGGGCCGATGCGCCCCAACCGGTCGCCTCGCCCGCCTGCACTGTGAGGCTAAACCTGGCATCGGTCCGTTCTTCATAGGCGAAGAGTCCAGTGCTGGCTGCCACGCCAACCGTGGCCATCGACGACGACACAATTCCGGCCGCGGCAAGATTTTCCATCCGGCATTGCCCGATTGCTTCATTCGCATATTCCAGCCGGCGGGCCGGCCCTGCCGCAACCGTTTCAGCCCTCGCCGTCGGAGGCGTCAGATAGGATTGGGGCTCCACCGGAGCGAGATATTCCGGATCTTCCGGCGAGAGGCGCGCGAGCTGCGCGGCTCTCGTCACAGTCTCCTGCACCGACCCGGCGGTAAAGTCCGTCGTATCTGCTGTGCCCTGCCGCTTCCCGAAGGCCACCATCACGCTCAACGAGCCCCGCCTCGTATCGACGTTCTGGATGATTTGATTGTTGGCAAAGCGCGTCGTCCCTCCATGCCGATCCTCCAGCGAGACCAGCGTGTGGTCGCCAGTCGACCGTTTCATCACCAGCTCCGCAAGAAACCGGAATTCCTCCCGGCTCGTCATCTTTGGCCAAGTCTTGTGGCTGGTCATGCTCATGAGCCTGCCTGCCCTCCGATGACATTCACGTTGCGGAACCTCGCATGGGAAGCCGGATGGGTCATCCAGCCAGATTGGCCAGGCTGGCCTTTTCCGCACGTAATGAACCCGTAGCGCCGGCGATGCGACCGGTCCGCGACTCCGTCGCAGCTGCCCCAGAACTCCGGTGTAATCCCGTGATAGACGACGTCGCGAATCATATGCGTCCGCTTCCCCTTCTCGATCAGCCAGAAGGCGTCGCCGCCGAACTGAAAGTTATAGCGCCGTTGATCGATACTGTAGGACCCGTGACCTTCGATATAGATGCCCCGCTTCACATCGGCCAACAGTTCATCGAGCGTGGCCTGGCCCGGCTCAAGGCCGATGTTGGCGATGCGCACGATCGGCACGCTGCCCCAGCTATCCGCTCGATTGGAGCCGCGCGAACGGGTCTCCCCGATATTCGGCGCCACCTCGCGGTTCGTGCAATAGCCGACGAAGATCCCTTCGCGCACAATGTCCCATGTCTGGCAGGCCACCCCGTCATCATCGTAGCCGGTCGCAGCAAGGGTTTCCGGTTCGCAGTTGTCAGCCACGAGATTCACATATGGAGAGCCGTAGCGAAAGGCTCCCCGTTTATCGGTCGTGAGGAAGCTGGTGCCGGCATAGTTGGCCTCGTACCCCAGCGCCCGGTCCAGCTCGCTTGGATGGCCGCAGGATTCATGCATGGTGAGAGACAGATGTTCCGGGTCGAGCACCAGATCGTATCGGCCAGGCGCGATGGTAGGCGCCTGCACCTTCTCGACCGCCTGCGCAGCGAGGCGCGAAGCCTCGGCCAGAAAATTTGCCTCCTCGATCAATTCGTAGCCCATCCGGAGATACGGCACATTGAACGTCCGCGACGCGAACCGCCCCTCATGAACCGCCGTCGCATCGAACTCGCCGCCCACGGCCAGAAGATCGAACTCCAGGCGCGACCCTTCGGTCGAGACGAACAGTTTCTGGTCCCGGCGCGCCCAGAGACTCGCGCTGCTCCGCACGACTCCGGCTTGCCGATGGACCGACTCCATCGTCTCCAACAGCAGCGATGTTTTCTGTTCGAGCGGAACTGCAAACGGGTCGATCCGTTTTGCTGTGACGATCCGGTCGCGACGGACCGGCTCATCGGCGAGCTTTACCTTTTCGATCGCCAGGGAAGCGGACCCCTTCGCAATCTCGATCGCCAAATCTGCCACGCGCGGAGCTTCTTCCAGCGACAATACCGAACTGGCCGCGAAGCCCCAGGCCCCGTGATAGAGCACGCGAATTCCGAACCCCCTGTCCTGTTGATCTCGAATGGAATCGATGCGGCGGTCTTCACCGTTGATGGTCTGAATCCTGCTATCGAGGAAACGGATATCGCCATACTCGGCGCCGGAAGCGGTGATGCGCTTCAAGACCAATTCGGCCAATTCGTCGTTATTGGGATTGGGCATGCACGTCATCCTGCCAGAGGCAGGGATTCCGTTCAACTGACCGGCCGGGACTTGGCTTTCGTTCCTTCATCGCCTACGATGGGCCGCCATGTTGCCTCGCGAGCGAACGCCCCGCCAACGCATCGTCGATCTGCTGACCGGCGCGAGACTCTCCTCGTTTCAGCTGGCCCAGATGCTGGGCATCCCGGAGCGTCAGGTCGAAGATCATCTGCCCCATGTCGTGAAGACCATTGCGCGGGACAAGACAAAAAAGTTTATCCTGGACCCGGCCCGTTGTCAGGATTGCGATTTCGTCTTTCGTGACAGAACAAAACTGACGAGACCGAGCCGCTGCCCCCAATGTCGAAGCGAAGACATCACAGCGCCACGCTATGGGGTCGATCAAGCTGCACAGAAACCGTAAGACCGATCGGAGGAACCGTGAGACCATGGATGTATACTGGGGCCGTCATTTTATGCGTGGCCCTGATTTCCTGCAGCGGGGATCAGCCGAAAGAGCTGCTTGCAACAGCCCAGTTTGAAGAAAAACAGATGAACCTGCCCCATGCCAGGCAGCTCTACGAAGAAGTGATCCGGCTCTATCCAACCAGCACAGAGGCAGAAGCGGCGCGAGCCAGGCTTGCCGCTCTTACCCCAACTCACTAGGCCAGCGTTTCGGCCACCAGGGAAGAAACCGGTTCGTCGTCTGCTGATAGATCCGATAGTCCTCGCCACGGCTTCGCAACGCCTGCGCTTCTGCCAAGGGAACCCCCGTCACTTTCAACAGAGCCCAGCCCATCGCCACCGGCCCGATCCATGTGAGCAGCCAGCCGGACGTCCCGACCGCCATCACGACATAGGCCCACCAGTGCAGCCATTCGAAAAAATAATTGGGGTGGCGTGAATAGAACCAGAGTCCCTCGCGACAGACCCGGTCTCGATTCCAGGATTTAGATCGAAATTGCGCGAGCTGCCAGTCGGAGAATCCTTCTCCCGTCACGGCCACGAGCCAGATCAGCAGCCCCGCCAGCTCCCAGAGGCTGAAGGGAGGAACCACGTTCTGCATGAGCACGAGAAAGGGCAGAGAGAAGAGCGCTACTGCCGCCGCCTGCAATTGAAAGTAGGCGAACAGCCTGACCGGTTCCGACGAGCCCCACTCACGGCGGAGCTGCCGATAACGCGCATCCTCTTCCTGGCCGATTACGCGATTCAGCAGGATATAAAGTCCCAGCCTCCCACCATAGAGAGAGGCCATGGAGAGGAGTACAATCTTCCGTTCGAGATCGCCCGTCGTGCTCCAGCTATACCAGGCCACCGCACTCACCAGACCGACGCACCAGCCCACGTCCGCGATCGAAGCATTCTGTAGCCGACGATCCACCAACCACAGAGCCAGCATCACGCAAGCCATCACCCCATACACCACTACTAACGCAGTAAGGGGATCGAGGGTGATCATGGAGATTCGTAATCCCATAGGTCAGCACCGGCGCTGGACCGAGCGGCCAGCCATGTGCGAAGTCCCGACAGCGGAAATGATAAAAGAGCCTGGAGCTTGTCACAGCTCATCGACAGGTCGGGAGGTCTGGGCGCGCCTGTATAGGATTTTACGGAACCGGGCTGCATCTGCCCTGCCAGTTCCTGATACCGGGGGATCAGGGCCTGCCCGATCTCCCAGCGCGAAAGCCGTTCCGCTCCTCCAAGATGGTAGAGACCTGGCCGGTTCAACTCGATCAATTCCCAGATGGCTCGCGCCGTCATCCCGGCAGGCAAGGGACAACGAAATTCATCTGTGAACAGAGTGAGCGGCTTTCCGCTCTTCACCGAGTTCCTCATATCTTCGACGAAGCTGCGATCGCCGGTCGGAGAAGTACCGGCGTTCAGTCCCACTCGAATCACACTATGCCGCGGGTTTTGCAAGACGAGCCGTTCGGCTTCCGCCTTGGTCTCGCCGTACACGTTCAGAGGATTCACTTGATCGGTTTCGACATACCAGCCCTTGGACCCGTCGAAGACCTGATCGCTGGAGAAGAAGAAAAAGGGGATGTCGGACGAGAGTTCTGCGAGGAGAGCCGTGGCCTCCACATTGATGCGGTGCGCCAGGATCGGGTTCTGCTGACAAGGCCCGGGCCGACTCTGCGCGGCACAGTGGATGACGACCTGAGGGTGCAGGTTGCGCCAGAAGCGGCGCACCGCTCCAGCATCGGCCAGGTCCACATCCTGCCTGGTGAGGCCTCGCACCTCCCACTGCGGCGCCCAGCGGGGCGCCGTCTTGAGGAGGTACTGGCCGATGAGCCCTGCCGCACCGGTGATGAGGGCGAGCGGTGCCATAGAAAAGACGAGGACTAGCGCGTCAACTTGCGATAGCGAATGCGATGCGGTTGATCGGCTGCCTTGCCCAACCGCTTCTTCCGATCCGCGTCATATTCGCTATAGTTACCTTCGAACCAAACCACTTTGCTGTCGCCCTCGAATGCCATAATGTGGGTCGCGACCCGGTCAAGAAACCAGCGGTCGTGACTGCTGATGACGGCGCAGCCGGCGAAATTTTCCAACCCCTCTTCCAAGGCCCGCAACGTATTGATGTCGAGGTCGTTGGTCGGTTCGTCGAGGATGATCAGGTTCGCGCCCTCTTTCAACATGCGAGCCAGATGCACCCGGTTCCGTTCGCCGCCGGAGATGTCCTTCACCTTCTTCTGTTGATCGGTGCCGGCGAAGTTGAACCGGGCGCAATAGGCCCGGGCGTTCACCTCGGCCTTGCCGAGCATGATGGTATCCTGTCCCTCGGAAATGACGTCGTAGACGGATTTTTCCGGGTCCAAGCTGCGATCCTGGTCCACATAGCCCAGCTTGACCGTCTCGCCGATCTTGATCGTGCCACTATCAGGCTTCTCGCTCCCGGTAATCATACGGAACATCGTCGTCTTGCCGGCTCCGTTCGGACCGATCACCCCGACGATGCCGCCCTTGGGGAGACTGAAGTTCACATTCTCGTAGAGGACCTTGTCTCCGTAGGCCTTGCTGAGGCCATTGGCTTCGACGACCACATCGCCCAGCCGAGGTCCTGGCGGAATGTAGATTTCCAGATCCGCTGCCTGCTCTTCCTGTTTCTGATTGACCAATTCCTCATAGCGGTTGAGCCGCGCTTTGCCCTTCGACTGACGGCCCTTCGGCGACATGCGGATCCATTCCAGCTCATGTTCCAGCGACTTACGGCGCTTCGACTCGGCTTTTTCTTCTTTTTCCAGCCGCACCTGCTTCTGCTCCAGCCAGGAGGTGTAGTTCCCCTGGAAGGGAATGCCATGGCCGCGATCAAGTTCAAGAATCCAGCCTGCCACGTTGTCGAGGAAGTAGCGGTCGTGCGTGACGGCGATGACCGTGCCCTTATATTGCTGCAGATGCTGTTCGAGCCATTGCACGGACTCCGCATCCAGATGGTTCGTCGGTTCGTCGAGCAAGAGGATGTCCGGCTCCTGGATCATCAGGCGGCAGAGGGCCACCCGGCGCTTCTCGCCTCCGGAGAGGACGCCGATCTTCGCGTCAGCCGGAGGACAACGGAGGGCGTCCATGGCCAGCTCCAGCACGTTGTCCAATTCCCAGCCGTTCTCCGCTTCAATCTTCTCTTGTAGCTGGGACTGCTTCTCGAGGAGCTTTTCCATTTCATCAGGCGTGGCCTCGCCCATCTTATTGCTGACGGCATCGTATTCCCGCAGCATGGCCACGAGCTCTTTCTTTCCCTCTTCGACCACTTCCTTCACGGTCTTGTTCGGATCGAGCTGTGGTTCCTGCTCCAGCAAACCGACGCTGTAGCCCTTCGAGCGGGTGATCTCGCCTGTGTAGTTCGAATCGGTCCCGGCAATGATCCGGAGCAACGAACTCTTGCCCGATCCGTTGAGGCCCAAGACGCCGATCTTCGCGCCGTAATAAAACCCCAGAAAAATCTCGCGCAGCACCTGCTTTTTCGGCGGATAAATCTTGCCGACATTGACCAGGGAGAAAATAACTTGTTTATCGTTCGTAGTCGCCATGGGTCCTGCCACCCTCCTCATCATTACGGTTCAACGGTGTGAAGCAATCACCTTACCAGACAACCCTTTTCGACCACAACCGAACCGGGGCAGCGACGCCGCGCTCGTGCGTTTACGCGCTGTGACCGGCCGGCCCCTTCGAAGTTTCATCCCGCAAGACCCTGGCCCTCTCGCTGACACTCTTCACCCTCCTGACCAGCACCTTCAAGCTGGGCGGCGATGTCTCCGTCGCCGTCGGTCCAATCGGCGCCGGGATCGAGGGGTCCACCGCGATGAACTTGAGTGCGGACTTGCTCACCTTCGCCAGGGCGAAAGGCTTGTTCGGGGGATCTCGCTGGGAGGCGCCGTCATCGCCACGAGGGACGAGTGGAATCAGGACTACTACGGCAAAGAGGTCAGACCAACCGACATTCTCGTAAAGCGGACTGTGAAGAATCCTCAGGCGGCAGACTTACAAGCCTCATTGGCTCGGACGGCGGCGGAAAAACCAACAACCGGTCAAGCGGTGCCCCCTGCTCCCGAATAGGGATCGGGGCGGAGCCTACCGATCAGATTCCCATCTCTTGAGACAGCCGGACTTCCGACTCGTCGTCGATTTCTTCGAGGCAACTAAAACAATGAAAAGGAAACCGGTCGATGGGGATGGCGCAGACCTCGCCGATGGACGAATCGTCGATCGCCGGTCCGCCGCATTCTTTGTGAATTAACACCAGCATGTCGCGCTCCTACCTATTCGTTGAATCCACTGTGAGACGCCGAAATAGCTCCAGATGTTCAGGACGGCTCAGCCGATGGTCGCCCGGAACTACATGGAGCTCAATCGGAAAAGAGAGGGCGAGGGATCGCACCTGCTCGACGAACTGACTGCTGCCCTGCGGCAGGATCACGGTGTCTTGCTGACCATGAAGGATGGCCGTATTGACCGGCCGCAGCCGAGCAAAATTCGTGTTCCAATAGGCCTCGCTCTCCTCGACCCACTTCCAGGCAATGGGAAAATCCCGATGGGCCGGCTCATCGTCCCAGGGCATCCAGCCGGCCTTGTGCCAGGCCTGCCGCCGTTCCGGCTCAATCGATTGCGCCCGCACCCCCATCATATTGAACGCGGGCGCGACAAGGATGAGCTTCTCGACCAGAGAATATTCCTGCGCCATGAGCCAGGCGATCCAACCGCCGAGCGAATTGCCGACGATAGTCACCGGTGGGCCATCGTTGATGTGTTCAAGCACCGTTCGCGCATCCGCGATCCAGTCGGACAGGGTGTAGTCGGTGAAGCGGCCGCCTGAATCTCCACAACCCCGCACATCGTAACAGCAGAAGCCCCAGCCCTTCTCCTCACACCATTGCGCGAGCGCTGTGCTCTTGTTGCCCCAGCGCTTCGAGAGGAAGCCGGTGATGAAAAGGATCTGTCGATCCTGGCCGATCGAGCGATCGCCGCGAATCAATGTGCCATCGGCTGCCGCAAGTTCGAACGGCTGCAATTCGCTCATACCTGCGTGACCGATTTAGTAATGAAGAGCCCCAGACGTTGCAACACCGCTCGTGGAATTTCATGGCCCCCACGAAAACTGTGCCACTCAACCGACAGTCCCGCGTGAACCAACTGGTCTCGCAACCCTTCGGCTCCCGCATAGGGCAGGATCTCGTCCTGCATCCCATGGCTTTGAAAGACCGGCACGGTTTTCCGTTTCGCCAACAATGGAACCCATTCCTGTTTGGCCAGGAGCGTGCCGGACAATTGGATCAACCCCGCATAGGGCTGCGCCGTTCTGAGCATCACATCACAAGAAAGCATCGCCCCTTGGGAAAATCCGCCGATGACGGTCTTGCGAGGCTCTGCGCTGAACAGCCGCTCGACTTCCTTCAGGAAAACCAGCATGGCCTCCCGCGCTAGCGCGAGGCCCTTGGGAATGTCTTGCGAAAGATCGCGCGGCCGGCCGGCCGCGCGATCCGCCGCAATGCGGGCCATGTCGATGATCCACCAGGCCCGCGCATTGCCCGGGCCGAAACTCAACGAAAGCGGGCCTTCGGGAAACACGAACCTCGTGCCGGCCGGCACGTTCAAGACGTCGGCTAGCGACACCAGATCATCGCCCGGCGCGCCGAACCCATGTAGAAGCACAACGAGGGGGCCGCGACCGCCGCCCTTGCCGTCTGTGCCGCCCGTGACCCGTATCCGCAGACCGCCTGCTTGTTCTTCTCGCATAGGCGGGCATTATCCCATATACAAATATTGAAAGAGGGCCAGCAGTCCATAAAAAGATGACTCGACCACCGGCTGCTGCCACAAGGGAACAAAGGCCCCCTGACCCACCGCCTGGATGTCCTCAATGACCTGGCGGGTCAGTTTGACATCGGACTCGCCTGTTACCCCGCGATCCAACCCCTGCAGGACCAATTGGTGGAGCCGGACCAATCCTGCATTCCTCGCCTGTTCGGCTGCCCGGTACAAGAACAGCGCGGCCGCGACCGCCAGCGACACATTAACCGCCCAGCCGACAACCATCGTGAGGGGGAAGTTCCAGTTATCGAAATAATGGTTTCGAGCCACCATCATAAGGAGGAGCACGATGAAGGGATACCGTACCAGGCGGTTGACCACTTCCGTCCGCTGCGCGATCAATTCAATCTTCATCAGCTCCCGAGCTTTAGCAACGTTCTCGACAGATTGAAGATTGAAACGATCCGTCACTGCCTGAGGCCAGCCATCCGTCGCCTGTGCCAAAGAGCCGATCCAGCGACGACAGAGGAGCACCGCGTCGAACACAAAGAGATTGAGCACCGCCGCGCAGAGATAACTGGCCAGGACGAACACCTGATCCAGACGGCAACTGAATGAGCCGCGGCAGGGACCTGAAAAATCCTCAGTCCCCATGACATTCCACAGAAACGAAAATGACAAGCCGTAGACCGTCACCAGCAGCAACATGCGCGGGAAGCGATGCCTGGCCGAACCGGCTTCCCGATAAAAACTCCACAAGTCCCCGACATGCTCTTCGCTACGCCGGCCACGGGGAGACAGGACCCACTGCGCCGTAGTCAGATACCGTTTCCACCATTCTGAACGGTCCGACTCGACCTGAGAGGCAAACCCGTACCGCGCCGTCATTTCTTCAAGATTCGAGCGGAGATCCCGCCAGGCCTTAACCAGAAGTCCGAGAGCCAACAATGTGGCAAGCCCCCGCAGAATCTCTGTCGGCCACAGGCTGACTCCTTCCAGCCAATAGAACGGTTCGCCCTGGTCATGGTTCTGCAAAACCTCATTGAGCAGAAACTTATCAATGAAGAAGGCGAAACCGGCTGCGCTCACCACCCCCAACAAGAGGACTCCCGCATGCGCGGTCATCCAACGGTTGGACTTCGGTTTCGTCCATAACAGCACGAACCCGATCAGGTAGGTCAGGCCAACACTTCCATAAATAACGCCGGATGGCGGCCGCCGACCGTTCGTTTGCGGTGTTTCCTCAGCGAGATCCACGCGAGCCGGATGCAGGGTGTAGCCCTTTTCGGCCGCACCGACCGTGAGATCAACCGCGCCGTGACGCCCGACTTCGTACAAGCGAGGACCCTCCATGGCATTGAACCACTTACCCTCTGCCATCAAGTTCGCGCGGTAGCCGCAAGGCGAGAGGACCGAGCCGGCGGTCGAACCCGACTGGCCGGTGAGACCTGGCGGACAAGTCACCAGTGGCCAAACATGCCCCACGGCCTGAAGCGTGGCAAAATACGCGGACGTTTGATAACTGCTTCGGAAGGGCGGCACATCGCCCTGCAGCAGGCCGTACAATTCCAGCCCGTAGTGGGAGGCGGTCACGAGATTCCTCGTCCAGCGATACTCCTCCGCATAGACCAATCTGCTGTCGAGATCGGTGGTGAAGAATACGGCACCGGGGAATTTCTCGCGCATCGCCTGCAGGATCAGCAAGGCATCGTAGGCATCGCTGCCGAGAATTCCGATTGCAGCGACCGGATTCTTGTTATCCCCCTCATCATTGGTGGCGATCGCGACTTCCGCCATCTCCCGCTCGATCCGGTCTGCCAGCCGTTGCGCGTAATCGAACTGGCTTGTCCCGACAGGCCGCTCATGAGCTTGGCCGTCGAGCAGCACGTTCTTCATCGCTTTCGAGCCGTTCTCTTTGGCGCCGCCGCCCTTCTCTCCTCCGGGGGCTTCCCCATCGAGCCCGCGAAGATAACTATAGCGCCAGACATTCAGGCTGAGCGCCTTTGCCTCTACCGGGTTTGTGACTTGAACGTCCACTGCCTGATCGTACGTGTTGCAGGCGGCTTGAATCCGCGTTATGCGCTCGTCCTTGATGCCGGGGTTATCTGCCTTGGGTCGACGGGCGACCCGATGACAGACGGCAGCGGTAAATTCGACCGGCAAAACGCGCCCGTAAAACGAATCCCATTCGGCGATGAGGATGACGGCATCCCGCTCAAATTTCACCCGGCGCCGCTCCAGCTCCTCGATCAAAGTTCCGAAGAGCTGATCGTCCGATCCGATGCTGTGCTTGAGCTCAATCCCGGCCTGCCACAAAATCCGGCAGAGTTTCTCGCGGCTCGAATCGGATGAGGCACATCCGGTGGAGTGCGGCGCCGTAGCCGGCACACTGAGGTCATGCGTCAGCAGCTTGGGTATCCCCGTGGCCCAGGGCGAATACAGTTCCACACGGCGGCTGGCGTTCGCCCAAATCGGATGATCCGTGCGCCCCTGGAGAGGGTTGACGGCTTCCTCAAGCAGGCTTCGGAAGGCGGACGAACTTCGCGGCCCGATGATTTTGAATCGTACCTGCTGTTCCATTTTCTGGTCCAGCATTACCATGCCGTCACGACTCGTCTGACAGTCATGGCGCCCGATCGCGCTTTGCTGGCAGAGAATGGACTGCGTCAGTTTTTTCAACGTGTCGATAGGATGATCGCCGGTGATCTCACTGCTGACCCAGAGGACAAGCACGGCCTTCGCCCAAGTTTTTTCCGGCGAACATTTCCGCAGCCCTTCCTGATACCACTCGTACGGCAAGACTCGGCTCGCGCCAACCCGATCCCGCAATTCGACATAGGAAAGTTGATCCTCATTTTGCGGAACGTAGCAGGCCGCGCCGAGGGCGGAGCCAATCGCATATCGATCCCGAATTCTGGTCTCCCTGCTTTCCCCGGACGATCCGCCTTCCGTGGTGACAAGAAGAACCGTAATCGGACGTCCCTGACTCTGGCCAACCTTGTCTTCTAGCTCCTGACGAATCGTTCTAACCCGATGGACGTCATCCTTCCCCTCCATGACACCAGGTCGCACCTGGCCGTCAAATGTCGCCATGCGTCGCACGGCTTCAAGAGGATCCTCCCACAACCGGGCATAAACCACGCCTTCTGCGATATGCGGTTTGAGCTCGCTCCCCATCGAGGGCGGACGGCTACTCTTCAAGGGCGGTTGAACCATGACGATACCGGCGATGGCCAGGCCGATGGCAATCATTCCTGCCACCGCCAACTTCGAATCTCCGCTTCCTTTTGCCATAGAGGACTCCGTCTTCTGTGATCAGTGGTTCCGTGCGCATCGACACTCGCTAGGTCGTCACGGCACTCTACAACAGACGATGATGGGAACGGCAAGAAACTTTATAAAATACTAGGTGTCAATGCCAGTATTATGGAAGGGCTAGGAGGAGCAACTGACCGAGAGATGTTTACCCCAGTTGGGAGGAGCGGCCGCATAGGTGTCCATGCCTGGCTGATCGCTGTAGGGATCGCGCAGCAGGGTCAGCAGCCGGTCGATTTCCGAAAAGTCTTTCTGCTGCGCCTTCTCGATGGCGGTCTGCGCCAGATAATTGCGGAGCACATACTTGGGATTGACGCGGTTCATGCGGACCCCACGCTCCTCATCCAGGCTCCCCTCTTCGCGCAGCCGGGCCTCGTATCGAATGGCCCATTGGTCGAAGGCGCCACGGTCCAGAAAGAAATCGCGAAGCGGCTGATTTTGAGAGGCGGCTCCGGTCTGAAAAGCACTCAAGGTCCGAAAGAAAATGGTGTAATCCACATGGTGCTGGTGCATGAGAGCCAGAAGGTCCTGGATCAGCGACGCGTCCTCTTCCTTCGTCTCGGTCAACCCGCACTTGGCCCTCATCAGTTCCATGTACCGGCCTTCGCACATAGGGGTGTAGCGATCGAGCGCCGCTTTCAACTCGTCCTTCTCGGCTAACGGAAGCAGGGCCTGGGCCAGACAACTGAGGTTCCAGAGCCCGATATAGGGCTGTTGATTGAAGGCATAGCGGCCGCTGTGGTCGGAGTGGTTACAGATGAAGCCGGGGTCATAGTCGTCCATGAAGCCGAAAGGACCATAGTCGAGGGTGATGCCAAGGATCGACATATTGTCGGTGTTCATCACTCCATGGGACCAGCCGACCGCCTGCCATTGCGCGATAAGCTTCGCCGTCCGCTCCATCACCTCGGAAAAGAACCGCGCATACTTATCCGTCACATCGACCAGATGGGGATAGTGCTGCGCGATCACGTAATCGGCCAATACTTTGAGCTGATCATGTTGTTTTCGATAATAAAAAATTTCGAACGAACCGAACCGCACATGCGAGGGCGCCATGCGAACTACGATCGCGCCGGTCTCGACCTGTTCACGATACACTTGATGGTCGCTCCCGACGATGCAGAGCGCCCGCGTCGTCGAAATCCCCAGGCCCTGCATCGCTTCGCTGCAGAGATATTCCCTGATGGTCGAACGCAACACCGCGCGGCCGTCGCCCTCCCGCGAAAAGGGCGTGAGACCGGCACCTTTGAGTTGCAGGTCCCATTTCTCGCCCCGTTCGTTCCGCACTTCTCCCAAAAGGATCGCGCGGCCATCGCCAAGCTGCGGCACATAGACCCCGAACTGATGGCCTGAGTACAGCATGGCCAGCGGCTCCATCCCCGGCGCAAGCATGCTGCCGCCGAACACGCCGGCAAATTCCGGACGCGCCGCCTGCGCCGGATCGAGGTCGATCAATGCGGCCGCTGCGGGATTGAAACTGATGAGATAGGGGGGCGACGAGAACGGCGTGGGTTGCAGCTTGGAGTAAAAGGCCTCGGGCAAGCGAGCATAGGTGTTGTCGAAGGACAATTCTTCAAGCTGACATAAAGATCGCATACCTTCTTATTTAGCATGGCATGAACAAGAATCGCCATCGTCGGATCAACGAATGGCTTCCGCAAACCGGCACAGTGGTTATTTCACAGGTGCGGCCAGGGAGACGAACGCGTCCTTGTCTTCATCATAGGCCCAGATATCGCCGGTGCGGATGGAATAGACCCAGCCATGGAGGGTCAGCGTCCCGCGTCTCAACCGCACGGCAACCGCCGGATGGGTCTTGAGGTGGTCGAGCTGAATCCGCACATTTTCCTGGATGGTCGTGACCAGCAAGTCATCTCCTTTGAGATCGGCGTAATTTTCCCGCACGATGCGCCGTGTCGTCTCAGCCTGGACCATCCAGCTCTTCACAGCAGGCAGATCCTCAACCGATTCCGGATGGAGAAGCGCGCGCATCACGCCGCAATCCGTGTGACCGCATACGATCACATGCTTGACTCCCAGGACGGCAATCGCATATTCGATCGTGGCCGTGCTGCCTCCCATGGTCTCCCCATAGGAGGGAACGATATTGCCGGCATTCCGCAGAATGAATAGCTCGCCGGGCTCAGTCTGTGTCAGCAAGGTGGGGTCGATGCGCGAATCCGAGCAGGTAATGAACAGCGCGCGAGGGGTTTGGCCTTCGGACAAACGGCTGAATAACTCGCGCTTGGCTCCAAAGACCTCCGCCTGAAACTTTTTAAACCCTTCAACTAATTTTTCCATCGCCATTCTCCCTTATGTGGTCGACCGCGCGGATTTCTCTTTCTGAAACAGCCCATGCCACCAGAGATACCGACTGGACCCGCGCGCCGGCGCACTGACAGCGACTCAAGGACTGCCGGCGGAATGTTCACTCGTTTCAAGGTCGCGATCGAGCGTAAACACCATGACCCGCTCGCCGACCTGCGTGTCGATGTCTGTGAATAAACCGGTGACCTTTGCGCCGGTGATGCCGGCGATCTCGCCGCACAAGTTGTCCTTGCCTTGCGCCATCAAATTCTGGCGCATACGCTTGACCATCTCCACACCGTCCGCGTTCTTCACCAGCTGCCGTTCGGCTTGAGTCAGGACGCCTTTGAGTCGAACGACCACCATGTCCCGGATGATGAAGGCTTTCACATCCGTCGGTCCGCGCCCCATGAAGTCCTGCTCGAATTTGATGACGGCCTGTCTGATCGCGTTGTGCATACTCCCCCGCTCAATGGCCCATTGCATAGAGACCGGACCGCTGCGCTGCGCCTCCTCGTGCGAGGCGGATTATAGAGACCTTGAGACAAACAAGGCAATGACAGGCGCCAATTCCCGGCAGAGTCTCCGCCGTCACTTTCGGCTGTTTTCCCAGGCAAATTGTGCAAAAGACCCATGAGGATGGCCCCGATGTTCCTGTGCCGCTAGACCGAAAGATTCTTTGCGTTTACCTCCGGAATCCTGCTACATCTTGCAATGGAAGACGGTGCCGCAGGCTTGATTTCCTAGAGAGATCCAGCGGAACCGTAACGGGGAACTCACATAGGTGTAAACCCAACTCCACGATGAGGCACGTACGGTCGTCGGCTTCCCATTCGGTTGGCTGATAACAATACAAGCCAGTGCGGTGCACTCTGACGAGACGCGCCCGCTGGCTTTTTTTATTCCGTAGACCTGGCGATATCGATGCGCAATCAAGAAGACATCGCGAGCTCCGTCATCACCGAGGCCCTGCGCATGGCGCCGTTCCTGTTTCGCAGCGCGAGGGGTACGACATGTCGTTCGTAATGCTCGTGCCGCTGCTTCCGCTGTTCGCGGCGCTCCTCGTCCTGGCGGGTGACGAACCCTCGCGGCAGGAACGGGCCAAGATGGCGGCCTATCCCATCGGCGGAGCCTTTCTCGGCGCCATCGCCACACTCTGGTGGGTGGCCACGCAGGGGCCCATCACGCTCCGGTTCTACGATCCCGCGTCCCCGGCCACCCTGGCCTTCCCCATCGGGTTCTATATCGACCGCTTGAGCGCCGTCATGATGGTGCTGATCTCCGGCGTCGGAACGATCATCTACACCTACTCGATCGGCTACATGTACCAGGACCCTCACGATCGGCGCTATCTGGCGCTCATCGGCTTTACGACCGCGGCGTTGCTCTGCATGGTGTCCAGCGCCAATTTAATGATGTTGTTTCTCTTCTGGCAGGTCCTAAGCTACATGCTCTATCTCCTGGCCCACAACCATGCCCATGCGGCAACGCTCGACGGCGCGTTCAGAACCTTTACCCTCTTACGGATCGGCGATGTCGCGTTTCTCTCAGGCACCGTGCTCGCCTACCAGTTATATGGGACGCTCGAATTTGAAGCCCTCTTCGCCAGGGCCGCCGACCAGCCGGGCATGCTGTCGCTTTGGCCGGGCGTCGAAATCAGCGGACCGACAGCCGTCACGCTCTTATTGTTCATCGGCGGCATGAGCAAGTCCGCGCAGTTTCCGCTGCATTTTTGGCTGCCCCGGTCGCTGTATGCACCGACGCCGGTTACTGCGTTTCTCCACGCCGGCATCATCAATGCGGGCGGCTTCCTGATCAACCGCCTGGCGCCGCTCTACGGTCTCAGCCCGACCACGCTGCATGTGGCGCTCGTGGTCGGCACGCTCACCGCGGTCCTGGGCGCCACCATGATGCTGGCGCAGAACGACATCAAGAAGACGCTGGGATTTTCGACAATCGGCCAGATGGGCTACATGATTATGGAATGCGGCCTGGGCGCGTTTTCGCTGGCCGTCTTTCACCTGATCGCGCACGGCCTCTTCAAGGCCACCGTCTTCTTAAATTGCGGAAACGTGATTCACAAGGCCCGCCAAGATCCGGAATCGCCCCATGCGGACCCTCGCGAGGAAGCCAAGGTTTTTTCCTCCCTGACCTGGTCGACGGGGTTCATCACCACGCTGTTGATTCCGCTCCTGATTCTCCTCGTGACGCATGGAGTGCTCCACATCCCCCTGCTAGAGGCTCAGGGGACCGTGATCTTTCTCTTCTTTATCTGGATCACCTCGTCCCAGGCGATCTTGACGCTCACACGGTTACGCGCCATCGCCTCCTGGAAAGTTTCCTCCGCGATGTTACTGACCCTGCTTTTCGTCATCTTCGTCTATCTGTTCGCCGTCGAGTCCTTCACCGCCTTCCTCTATCCAAATCCGGACGAGGTCGCATCGTACTTCCAGGCCGCAGACCTGCCAAACTGGCTGTTCGACAGCATGGTCATCATGGCCACGATTATGACGGTGCTCAGTTGGGGCTATCTGTACATGCGAGCCCATGGCCAGACGATGTGGCTACCGGGGTGGGTCGCAGGACTACGCGTTCGCCTGTATGTCATCGTCATGAACCGGCTGTATATGGATGAGTTCTACCAGGCGCTGGGGAAAGCGGTCATGCGCCTCGTCCACCGCATCGACAAGCGCAATGCGAGGTGGTCGGAATGATCAACCCGATGCTCACTCCCTGGCTCGTCGCCGCAGTTCCCTTGCTGGGCGCGCTGTTGGGCCTCGCGGTCTGGTCTCAGCCGGAAAAATTGAAGGCCTGGTCGGTCACCGTCACCCTGGCGAGTCTGCTCGCCGTCCTTGTCAACTTCTTCAGATTGACGGAGTCCACCGAGGGACTCCTCTTCGTCCTGCTCCTTCCGCTGGCCGCCTGCGTCTCGCTCCTGGGACAGCCGGTGCACCGGGACCATCGCCTGGCATGGGTCGTGACCCTGGTGTTTCTAGGACTGGGCTTGGGTATTCTCACGCTCCCGTCCCCTGTCGGCTCGATCGCGCTCACCCTGATCCTGGGCCTTATCACGTGCCTCCTCTATTGGCATCACGATCCGTTCTGGGGGCCCTCGTGGTTGGGAATCGGCACCTACGGGCTGGGAACGCTATGCGCTGGGATCGCGGCCATGACCGACTCGGCCATCCCTTCGTTGCTCACTTGCGCCATCCTGCTCCCGCTAGTCCCCTTCCACCATGGTTATGTGGCGGCGCTCACACGATTGCCCGGCAGTCTCCCCCCCTTCACCGTGCTGTTGCTCCCCGCGATCGGACTGCATCGGGTGGCAGCGGTATTTTCAACCCTCCCCAACATGGTGACCTCAGCGGTGATCCTGTTGGCCTTGTCGGGAGCCCTCTATGGAGCGATCAAGGCGCTGGCCCAGTCGCGTGTGCGGCTACTCCTCGCCTATGGCAGCCTGTCGTTCTTCTCCCTCCTCTGGTGGTTCGTGGCCACCTTACGGACCGTCAGACCGCAGGCCGCAGTCTTCCTGGGCAGCCTGGCGCTTGTGACCGGTGGACTCCTCCTCGCCTGGCAGGTGATCCGGACACGCTACGGCGACGATGTGGATCCGCGAGCCATCAGCGGACTGGCTGCGCAGATGCCACAGTTCGCCGTATTGATTTCTCTCCTGGCCTTGGCTGCAATGGGGCTGCCTCCCTTTGGCGTCTTCGCCGGCTTCATGGGGCTACTCTTCACCTCGCCGCTGACTCTCTCGATCGCCCCCTTCGTTGTCGCCATCACCTGGCTCGCGACATCCTGGTACATCCTCGATCTAGTGCAACGGCTGCTCTTCGGCCGCAAACGCCCGGATCTCCGCTATGAGGATCTACGCCAATCAGAATTCGCCTCACTCCTGATCGTGGTGATAATCATGTTCGCCTTGGGTCTCGCGCCAACCAACCTGTTCGAAGGGGCGCCGCGATCGACCGGCACCGGGGCCATCATGGAGCCAGTCTCATGGAATCGTTAAACCCCTCCGTCAACATAGAAACCAGACGCATGGAGCTCCGGGGCGTGATTCGCCTCGCGAGCGAGGTCGTCGCCCAATATTGGCCGATGCGGACCTTCGTCCATCACAATCCGCTCCATAGCCTCGAATATCTTCCGTTCGAAGAAACGGTCACTCGCGGGAAACAATTCCTCGGGGGAAACGGCTATCTCCCCAGCGAACTCTATCGCCACTATCTTCGCGCCGGTCGAATTCAAGCCCGCCATATGCAAGCGGCTGTGGCTCCGCTGGCGCGCGACGAATGGGCGACGATCGGATTACATCGCGTGTCTCATGGCGAAGTACTCCGCGCCTGTCTTGCCGAAGGCCTCTGCACACCGGTCGAGGAACCGTTGGATGCGCGATGGGAGCACGACCCCTACCACCAATTGGACATCTCGATCGCCGATCGCTTGGAAATGGTGTTGCCCAATCCGAATCTGGATGAGCGCGTACGGGGCCTGGTCCACTGTAATCAAGCATCGCTCGGCCAATGGATGACGCTCTCTCATTGGTGCGATCAGGCGCTAGGCACCACCATCGTCGACCAGATCAACCGCGAACTGATCAAGTGGTGCGCGGCGTTCCTGGACGAGGGCCATGCCACCTGGGACATGCCGGGACGGGAACAGGGCCTGTACCTGGCCTGGAAAGCTCTGGCGGCCCATGAATGGTCGCCCTGCGGCATTTCCGACAGCAGACGGAAGATTGCCAACCTGCCCGACTATCCCGAAGACGCGTTACTGGAAAGTTTGGATGCGCTCGGCATTCCGGTAAATCTCCGGCAGGATTATCTCTCCTTGCAACTGACGGCACTGCCGGGATGGGCCGGTTTCATTAAATGGCGTTCAGAAGAGCGTGACTACGAATGGCAGCGGGCCTATCCGGTCGGGGTGGTCAAATATCTCGCGATCCGTCTCTGGTATGTGCGTGAGCTGGTTCAACAAACCTGCCGGGATGAACTCGGCATCGAGGGAACGTACCAGTCCGTGACAGACTATATGCGGCGCCGTTCCAAGGAATATTTTCTGCGTCGGGAACGAGTCGCCGGCCGGCTTCCCGCCATCTACGCGGAGGAAGTCGACCGGCTGCGGCATCAGCACGCACCGGACTGGGACGGATTGTACGAGCGCTACCGGTCGGACGTCGCGCCCCGCCAGCTCCGCGTCGCCCGCCATGGCGCCGCCAAGCAGTTGCGATCCCTCGCACTGGCGCTGCAGCTCGATCCGACCACGCTGATGACCACAACGCCGGACGAACTCGTCCGCCTCGTCGAGTGGATGAAAACCTTCCCCGAATCGGACCATGGACCGGTCTGGCTCAAGGCCTTCGAAGCCGGCTATCAGGAACGACTCCTCGGCGCGCTCGCCCGATCACCAGTCGCCCAGCCCCCATCGAACGTCGAACCGAAACTCGAACGGCCCCATTCGCAATCGGTCTTTTGCATCGATGTCCGCTCCGAACCGTTCCGGCGGCATCTCGAATCCAGCGGCGCAAACGCCACCTACGGGTTCGCCGGCTTTTTCGCCGCCTTCATCCGCTACCGCGCCTGGGGCAAGGAGCATGACACGGAGCAGTTCCCCGTCATCATGCGCGCCAAGAACGAGGTGCGCGAAATCCCCCGCAGCCATCTCGATCATGTCGTCTCGAAACATGAGGCCCGGACCAGAATGGTCCATGCCGGTCATACGCTGCTGCATGATCTAAAAGAGAACGTCGTGACACCCTATGTCATGGTCGAATCGTTAGGCTGGCTTTACGGGCTTCCCATTATCGGCAAGACCTTCCTGCCCGCTCTCTACCGGCGCTGGACCAATTGGTTACAGCGCCTCTTCGTGCCAGCCATCGCCACGACCCTCACCGTCGATAAGCTGGCGCCGACCGATACCGCCGAGATGATGATGGCCGAACAACAGGCCACCATCAGACAGGCGCTCCAAGAGCGTACCGGCCTGCGCAGCTCTCAGATCACGCCGGCCCTGGTCGAGGCCTTGCGGCAATGGGCCTTGAGCGGTAACGGTGAGCCGGAGGCAGCACTCGTCTCATCCGCAACCCAGGCCGGACTCTCGGCAGAAGCCCTCAACACCTTCGTGACTACCTTGCGGCAGCGCTACGACATCAATCAGCGATCGGCTTCCCGGCAAAAGGAACGAATCACGCGCACCGGCTTTACGCTCGACGAGCAGGTCCTGACCGTGGACACGGCCTTGCGGATGATGGGCCTCACGCATCAGTTCGCGCGCCTCGTCCTGTTCTGCGCGCACGGCAGCACCTCTGAGAATAATCCGTTCGAATCCGCCCTGGACTGCGGCGCCTGCGGAGGCAACGAAGGCAAACCCAACGCGCGCGTGCTCGCCATGATGGCCAACAATCAAAAAGTACGGGAACGCCTGGCGAAAAGCGGTCTCGTGATTCCGTCCGACACGCACTTCCTGGCCGGGCAAGTCGATACCACGACCGATGCCGTCCAACTCTTCGATTTTGAGGATGCGCCGCCGACGCACCGCGCAGATATCGCGCGGCTGACCCAAGACCTCAACGAAGCCTCCCGCCTCACAAGTCTGGAACGTTGCACCCGCTTTCCCGATCTCGCCGAACCGCTGCCGGCCCCTGAGTCGATCGCGCATGTGCGCCGGCGGAGCGTGGACTGGAGCCAGGTGCGACCGGAATGGGGCCTGTCGAGCAACGCGTCCATCGTGATCGGCCGGCGGGACTTGACCAAAGGGATCGATCTGGGCGGACGCGTGTTTCTGCAATCGTACGACTATCGGGATGATCCGAGCAGCCGCTTACTCGAGGTGCTGATGACCGGGCCGCAAGTCGTGGCTCAGTGGATCAACATGGAGCATTATTTTTCCACGGTGGATAATGAGGTCTATGGCAGCGGGAGTAAGATCTACCATAATGTCGTGGGCCGCTTCGGCATCATGTCCGGCCCCTGGAGCGACCTCCGGATCGGGCTCGCTCTGCAGACCGTTATGAACGGCGAGGCGCCGTATCATGAGCCGATGCGGCTCCTGTCCGTGATCGAAGCGCCGCGCGAGCGGATCGTGAAGCTGATAGGGCGCCATGAAGTGTTGCGGCAGTTCTATCATAACGAGTGGGTCCACCTGGTCGCCCTGGAGCCGGAGGAGGGAGTCTTCTATCGGTATCGCCCAACCGGCGAATGGGCCAAAGTCGACACCGGAGCCGGCTTGTGAATGCGCGCGTGTTGGACAGAATTATTCACCAAGGAAGGAGCTGAACCGTGGGCGGGTTAATATTGCATCCAATGAAAGAGATCCGGGTAATCGTAGCGGGAGAACACCGGCCGTTTGTGACGGAGCTGCTGGACCGGGTCAACGCGACCGGCTACACGATCATCGGCAATGTGTCGGGCAAAGGGCATCATGGCGTGCGTGAAGCCCACTTCATGTTCAGCGAGCAGGAAAGCCTTGAGATGATCATGACGGTCGTCCCGGAGGAAAAAGTGGAGCCCATCCTGGCAGGACTGCGGCCGCTGTTCGATCGGCATTCCGGAGTCATGTTCGTCACCGACGTGGCGGTCAGCCGACAGGAATATTTCGGGAAGGCTCCCAAGCAGTAGCGCAACCGGTCCGGAGCGGAAGCCGAATAGGCCTGATCCGTCTCCGGAAACCTCAGGAGAGACAGCGCCAGATCGGTTCGCGCGCCCTTGTCTTCCAGGATCTGTTTGTCTAAAAT
>CAMDPZ010000022.1 GCA_945905765.1 Nitrospira lenta | reverse complement strand
TAGAGGGCCCCAAGACGCCAGAGAGTTGTGAGTTCCGCCGCTCGGGCGGCGCTGAGCGGGTCTGTCGGGTCGGAGGCGCGGGGGTGGGTCGGACGGACGCTGATCTTGCCGATCACTCGAAGGCCCGCGGTCGCAACCGCGGCGAGCAGTTCTTCCCTCGTTCGCAGGCCCAGATGTTCGGCCAGATTTGAGAGCAACAGCCAGCCTTCTCCTCCCGGCTCCAGATGGGCGGCCAGGCCATTGAGGAATCCGCGCAACATACGGCTTTCGGGATCGTAGATCGCATGTTCGATGGGAGAGCTGGGCCGCGCCGGAATCCAGGGCGGGTTACAGACCACGAGCGACGCCCGGCCTTCGGGAAAGAGATCTGCCTGCACCACGTCCACTTTGGCGGTGAGTCCCAGCTTCGCAATGTTCTCCAGGGCGCAAGCCAGGGCACGAGGATCATGGTCGGTGGCCACGATATGCGCGACGCCGCGCTTCGCCAAAATCGCGGCCAACACACCGGTCCCGGTCCCGATATCGAAGGCGCGTGTCTGGGACGGCAACGGTGTCTCGGCGACCAGCCCCACATACTCGCTGCGAACCGGAGAAAACACACCATAGTGCGGGTAGATGCGCCCGCCGATTGCGGGGATCACCAGGCCCTTCTTCCGCCATTCATGCGCGCCAATCAACCCCAACAGCTCGCGCAGCGACACCAGGGCGCGCCCGTCAGCAGGACCATAGGCCTCGGTGCAGGCCAGGCGCAGATCCGGCGCACGGGGCAGGCGCACTTCATAGTCCTCTTCGAGCGCCACGAGCAGCATCCCCAAGACGCGGGCGCGAAGGGACTGGCCCTGCCGATGTAGATGGAAGCTCTCAGCCGGCGACGAGCCAGGCTTGGGAGGATGGCGGTCGACTCGCCGCGCCATCGCATTGAGCAACTGTCTGGCATTCTGGAAGTCGCCTTGCCACAGCAGCGCGCTCCCCTCGCAGGCCAGGCGATAGGCTGTGTCGGCGGTCATCTTGTCAGTGGCAAGGGCCACGCGGGTGGGCGCGGGCGAGCCCCATTCCGAGCGCCAGCGCGCAGAGCAGGCCTGGCCTGCCTCGGTCCAGTTCACCAAGAGCGGTTCACTCACGGCCACACCAGCTGGCGATGGCTAACGGCAAGGAAAAATCACGGTGCACAGGTTTCGTCCTTGTATCTGATTACGAGTAGTACGGAAGGAAGCAGGAAGAGAAGCTCGTGCCCTCACACCTGTCACGGCGCGTAACGCAGCTCGAGACTATGGAGAGTCTAACAGATCAGAAGTGGATTCCGACACCAGCGAACACATTATCGTATCCGTGGTTGGCACCTTTGCCGCCGGCAAAGTTAACCCCTAAATCTCTCCCGTTGGAATTGTGCTGATACCCGACGGAAAGAAAATAGCGCTGGATGGTATACCGCAACGTAAAGCCAAGATCATAGGTATGCTTCGTCTGGCCGGGAGAAGAAAACCCCGTTGATCTCACCTCGCCGATACGCTCCGGCGCGTACGCGGCGCCGACGTTCACGAGGGCTTCGTACTTGCCGAGCTGATACCCCGCGGCCACTCCACCCCCGATTTGCGGAATGTTCATCCCGTCAAGCAATGCGCCTTTCACGTAGGGACCGATCTCGAATGTCCCCTCCCCGATAGAAGCGACGGGGAAAAGCCGGTCGGCAAATATCTGCGCCGTCGCTTTGCCTCTCCAGGGAGAGGTCTCCCTATCGATGCAAGTTCCACAGACCACTCCCGCCCCGAGACGAAACTCGACGTCCGTATGGGCCTCATGGGGATGGGCAAGAGCGGAAGGCACGACCGCCGTAGTCGCCAGGATGACCATCCAGACTGTGGCAACGACGATTCGACGAGCCAAATTCTGCAAGGAGAGAGAAGCGCCCGTGACACTTTCACCAGACACCACGTGATGCAGCCCCTTCTCTTCTCTCATCGATTTCCTCGCTCACATTTTGGATACACGTAGATACCACGAGGGATAATAAATCATGTGGCGCAACCTGTCCAGAACAGTTGCAATCACAACAGAAAAAATATCAAAGGAACATTCATCCAAGCCTGACAGGATAACTCGTCACCCAGGAAGCCCCGCTCATCTCGGCCCAAGGAGCAAAGCTTCTGGTTCTCTCAACTCCTGCTTGCAGGGCCATGAAGGGCTGGACCGGACCGGTCCTGACCCAGTAGAATGGGCCATCCGCTTTTCCTTCCCCCCAGCCTCGACGGCACGTTGGAAACGGTACGACTCAAACGGCATCCCATTAATGTGAAGGAACTATCATGAGCGTGAAATGCGGAATCGTCGGGCTGCCCAACGTGGGCAAGTCCACCCTCTTCAATGCCCTGACCAAGTCGGGAATCGCCGCGGAAAACTATCCCTTCTGCACCATCGAGCCGAACATCGGCATCGTGGAAGTGCCGGATCCGCGAATGCAGGCACTGGCCGACATCGTCAAACCGCAGAAGATGCAATATGCCACCACCGAGTTCGTAGACATCGCCGGGCTGGTGGCCGGAGCTTCGAAGGGCGAAGGCTTGGGCAACCAGTTCCTCGCCAACATTCGCGAGACCGACGGAATCGTAAACGTGGTGCGCTGTTTCGAGGACGACAACGTGATTCACGTGGCGGGCAAAGTCGATCCCATTTCCGACATTGCCACCATCATCACGGAGCTGGCGCTGGCGGACCTGACCACGGTGGAAAAGGCCCAGGAAAAAAACGTGAAACTCGTACGCGCCGGCAATAAAGATGCGGCGAAACTGGGCGAACTGCTGGAGCAAGTGGCGGCCTGCCTGAACCAGGGCACACCGGCCCGCGCGATGAAGCTGGATGCGGCGCAGATCGCCTTGCTCAAGCCGCTCTGTCTCCTCACCATCAAGCCCGTCATGTACGTGGCCAACGTGGCGGAAAAAGGGTTCGCGAACAATCCCCTCTTGACCCGTCTGGAAGAATTCGCCGCACGAGAAGGGGCCCCTGTCGTGGCCATTTGCGCGGCGCTGGAATCGGAAATCTCCGGTCTCTCAGACGAGGAAAAACTGGAATTCCTGACCGATGCCGGCATGGCCGAGCCGGGACTCAACCGCCTGATTCGCACGGCCTACCAGGTACTGGGGCTGCAGACCTACTTTACCGCTGGCGTGAAGGAAGTCCGCGCCTGGACCATTCATGTCGGCGACACGGCCCCGCAAGCCGCCGGCGTCATCCATGGCGATTTCGAGAAGGGCTTCATCCGCGCAGAGGTAATCAGCTACGAGGACTTCATCGCCTGCAAGGGCGAAGCTGGCGCGAAGGAAAAAGGAAAGATGCGGCTGGAAGGCAAGGAATACGTGGTGCAGGACGGCGATGTGATGCACTTCCGCTTCAACGTCTGACCGGCTACTGAAACGGGTTGCCAGCCAGAGAACGCTGAGCGATGAGCTATGAACGAAAAAACGATCGTGGCTTCAGCGTTCCGCGCTCATCGTTCTGAGCTCACTCGCTGCGGCCTTGCTGATCGACCTGCCTGAGTAGCCGAAAGTTATTTTTTGTCTTTGGAAGAACTCTGGGACTCAGATTTCCCTGAGCCTTTGCCGGTGAGGTTCTTGAACGTGTTCCCGATGGCAGGGCCGATCTTCGGGATCTCCTGCTCGATGTTGCGCGCGGCGCTCTTCAGCCCGCGCCCAAGATCTTCTACCGTCAGCCCTTTACCGTTGCCCTGTGTGGACTGGCCAGCTGAGGACTGATTGTCGCCGGCAGTTTCGGCTGCGCCAGCGCCGGCAGTGAACCCCAGAACCAACATCGCAACCATCAACGCCGTTATCTGTCTAGATCTGTTCATGCGAGTACCCTATCATGAACCGATCCTTCCGTCCGAATAAAAAACTGTCCTCAGCCGATGAACGGGCGTGAGCCAGGCCCTGGCGCCTCTGTCCAATTGACTTCCTGCCCCGCCCGCGGTACAGGTTGCACCAGCCAAACAACGCATACGCCTGCTTCATCCATCACCGAGAGGCCCCTATCATGAAGAACGTAGACATGACGATCCAGGGAACGATCTTGACGATCAAGGTGGATCTATCCAAAGAGTTCGGCCCCTCCGCCTCGGGCAAGACCACCATCATTGCCTCCACGGAAGGCAACATCACCATTCCAGACCGCGAAGAAAAGATCGGGCTGAACGTCTACAAGAAAAAGTAACGGGCGCCAGCCGATGAGGATCTTCGTTCTGGGAGTGGGCGCAACCGGTTCACTGCTGGCCCAACTGCTAAAACGGCAAGGCCATCGCATTTCGTGCGGCGATCGCGACCCTGAACGGGCCCGCCGATTCTTAGGCGACGCCTCGACGATTCCTGTGCAGCAGGTGAACGCCCGCAATATCGAGGGCATCGTCACAGCCGCACAGGGTACGCAGCTGCTGATCAATGCCTGCCCCGCGGTTTTCAATAAGATCATCCTGCGCGCGGCAGTCCGCCTGCGCGCCCACTACCTCGACATGGCGGCCCACCTGACAGAAAATCCTTTTCAGGCGGAGCAGCTCCGCTTCGCAACAGACTTCCAGAACCTCCGGCGAACGGCGGTGATCACCGCGGGCATCGCGCCCGGTCTCACGAATCTCCTCATCGCCGCCAGTGCGGACCTGCTCGACAGCGTCGAGACGGTTCAGGTCCGGCTGTATGAAGCGACAGAGAGCGACAGTCCCGTCTCGCAATGGTCGGCTGAAGTCGCCTTCGATGAAGCAACCTCGCGGCCACGCCTCTATCGTCAGGGCCACTTCACGCTGGGCCAGCGATTCGGTGGACGGGAGATCTTTCGATTCCCCGCTCCGATCGGGCCAGTGGGAGTGGTGCTGGCGGCGCAGGATGAAGTGGTCACGGTACCGCGGATCATCCCCTTGCGGTCGATGGACGCCAAGCTCGGCGGATCGGATATCGATCAGCTGCGGCGCTGGTATCGGCAGGGGAAACTGCGAAAGTCTCGCGGCCTGAGGCCCTCGCAGTTCCCCAGAACCCCGACACCGGGCACGGTGCATCAATTACTCCATCGAGGGATTCTCCACAATGCGCGATTTGCCGCAGCCGTGGTCGTCACAGGCCTGAAGCAGGGCCGCCCGACGCTCATCCGGTGGGACGCCACGATGCCGAGCCTCCATCTGCTCAGGCGGCGCAAGCTCCTCTGCTCACCGATCGCCTGGGCCACAGCGGAGATGGCGGCGCTCTTTGTGAAACATTTTCCCCGCAGGCAATCGGGCGTTCATCCGCCGGAAGCCTTCCCCGCTGAAATCAGACGGGCCATTCTTCGCGACGCCAAATCCCGCGGCATTCAACTCGACAAACAGATCAGAGACCTGACTCCGCAAGGCTGACAGGGTATAATCGGCAGTCCCAGCCCTTACCACTCCCAGGGCGCAATAGACGAATCGTCTCGAAAGGATTCTCGTGACACTTCCCTCATGTTTTCATGCGCCCCTCAGCCGGGAACGGGACCGGATCAGGGCTGAGATGTGCGGGATTCAAGGCTTGCTGCCTCTGCTGATGAAGCAACGGAATGGCAGCAGATGGACGCCGGCCGAGCGGGCGCAACTGCAAGCCCACCTGCGCAGCCTGACGACCCTCAGCCCCTACTTGCTCGTCTTGCTGGCCCCTGGTTCCTTTGCTCTATTTCCCCTCTTGGCCTGGTGGCTGGACCGACGCAGACAAGCACGGAACAGCCAAGACCGTGCTGCAGCCGAAGCGCGCCAAGCCCTGACAGACAACGGCCCCTCTGCCTCGTCTCCAAATCCCTAAGGAATGGCAGACCACAGGGCGGGACTTCTCGCGTCACTTGTTGTAAAATTATCCAAAGCGAATCGCAGGGCTCGATAGCCAACAGCCTCGGCAGCACCTAACCAGATGACACAACCACCACCCACCTCTCATCCCCGCGATCCCCTCCATGGGATTACACTGGAGACCATCATCAAGGAACTGGTCGCCAAGCATGGATGGGAAGAAATGGGGAAACGGGTCCCGATCCGCTGTTTTCTCCACGACCCCAGCGTGAAATCCAGCCTCACCTTTCTCCGCAAAACCCCCTGGGCGCGCGAACGGGTCGAAGGCTGGTACATCGCCTATAAAGATCTGTGACCGACTGCCCCGGCGAGCAGCTCCATCATTCAATCCTCCCAGGAACCATGACCCTATGGCCTCGAACGCGACCATTTTCAAAGCAGCCCTGCAAATTTCCGACATGGACCGCCAATACTATCAGGACCATACGCTGACCCTGGCGCGCCATCCCTCCGAAACCGATGAACGGATGATGATGCGATTGCTAGCCTTTGTCCTGCACGCGCACGAGGCCCTGGCCTTTGGCCGCGGGCTCAGCACGGAGGACGAGCCGGACCTCTGGCAAAAGGATTTGACCGGCTCCATTGATCTCTGGATCGAGGTGGGCCAGCGCGAGGAGAAAAGCCTACGCCAGGCCTGCGGCAAAGCGAAGCAGGTCTACCTCTATACCTATGGAGGCCGCGGCGCCGACCAATGGTGGGAGAAGAACCAGGCCAACCTGGCCCGCCTACATAATCTGACGGTAATCAATCTACAGCTGGATGGAAGCCGTGCTTTGGCCCAACTGGCACAATCCAGCATGCAGCTGGATTGCACCGTTCAAGAAGGACAGGTCTGGGTGGCGGATGGCACGAACACCATGCACCTGGAACTAACGGTCCTGAAAAGCGCCTCAGCCCAATTCGGGCATTGACGCAGACGCCGATAGATTCGTGACGGGGATGAAGCGATGAAAGAGAAAAAACGCATTCCCACAAGTGGCGAGCCGATCGTCTGGACCAGCCCCTTTGCATCATTGAAGCAAGCTGTGGAACGTGAACCGACCCAGCGGCCCGAAGCCAGCAATAGTGACCAAGCGGCCCCTGCGCCCAAAAAATCCCGTGGCCGAGTGGATATCATCCGCCAGACCGCCCACCGAGGAGGCAAAACCGTCACCGTCGTCACGGGCTTTCTCGGCATCAGTCTCGCAGAAAAGGAACGGCTGGCGAAGGAGATGCAACAGGCTTGCGGAGCCGGAGGGACGGTGAAGGAAGGGCGGATCGAGATTCAAGGGGACCAGCGAGACACAGTCTCGCGCATTCTGACCAAGGCCGGCTTTCGTCCTGTGTTTGCGGGAGGGTGATACTCAGCAAGGGGGAAATCTACGGTCCGAGAGAGCGCATCCCGCAGGATGCTCAAAAAGACCGTCAGCGAGGCCGCAGCCGACGAACGCACCGGAGGCGTAGCCCACGGCTACGTTGAGGATGCGTTCGAGGCGAGAACGAAGCTGGCGGTCTTTTTCAGCATCCTGCTAGTCTTCCAGCCAAATCCTATCCAGCAATGTTCTGAACTCAGCATCTTCAGGCACCGTGTCTGTTTCAGCATCCTTCACCATGTCCCGATAGAGTTCTTCGCCGCCCAACGTCAATGCATATTGCAGCGACTCCATCGCCTGGTCCGGCTGCCCGCTCAAGAACAACAGATAGCCCAAGTTCCCAAGCGTCGAGGCATTCTGCGCTTCCCGCTCGAGCACTCGGTCGAAGCTTACCCTGGCAGCTGCCAGCAGTTGCGTTCGCGCCTCGCGGTCGTCCCAAGAAAGTTTGGCCTGGCGCAAGAGGTGAAGGCCCATGCTATTGAACGTCCTCGTCACCTGTTCACGTAAGGATGGCTCCGTCGCCTCACCGAAACGAGCCACGACGTCTTCATACACGGCCGCCGCTTCCTCGCTCCGACCCAGCCGGTCCAGCGCGACGCCTTTATTCACCAGCACTTTCGCCACCCCTTCGCGCAAGGACAGTTCCGGCGCCATGCCAAAACGGGCCACGACTTGATCATAGGCGGCAATGGCTTCCTCGTACCGCGCGAGCCGGCCCAGAGTGACACCTTTATTGACCAGCGCTTTCGCCACCCCTTCGCGCAGCACCGGCTCCGCCGCTTCGCCAAAACGGGAGATGACCTCTTCATACGCGGCAATCGCCTCCACGCTCCGCGTGAGCCGACCCAGGGCGACCCCCTTGTTGAGTAGCGCTTTCACCACCTGCTCGCGCAGGACCGGCTCCGTCGCCTCGCCAAAACGGATCACGACTTGCTCATAGGCGGCCAAGGCTTCCGCGCTCCTGGTCAGTCGGCCCAGGGCCACGCCCTTATTGAACAGCGCTTTCGCCACCTGCTCGCGCAACACCGAATCCGTGGCTTCGCCGAAACGGATTACGACTTGCTCATAAGCGGTAATGGCCTCTTCGCTCCTGGTGAGCCGGCCCAGAGTCGCGCCCTTATTGAGCCAGGCTTTGGCCACCTGTTCGCGCAAGACCGGCTCGGTGGCCTCGCCAAAATGCATGATCACTTGCTCATAGGCGGCCAAGGCCTCCGCGTTCCTGGTCAGCCGGCCCAGCGCCACGCCCTTATTGAGCCAGGCCTTCACCACCTGCTCACGCAGAGTCGGTTCCGTCGCCTCGCCAAAATTGGTCACAACATATTCGTAAGCCCCGATCGCCTCCTCGCTACGATTCATCTCGGCCAGCATCACACCCCGCGCAACCTGCGCGCGCGCCTCCTGCTCCGGTGTGGCGGCGACTTTCGATGCTTGGAAGAAGTAATTCGACGCTAAATCGAATTGCTTCGCGCTGTAGGCCGCGTAGGCACGGGACTCCCAGTCGCTAAACGTATAGTCGTTTTCGGGTTTTTGTTTGAGATGCCGTTCTTGCGCATCGAGGACCTCGACCTGCTCGGGGGTCGGCGCCACGGGAGCCGTCTCGGTCAATTTCTTCTGAAGTTGCAGCGCAACCTGCTCCGCCTTGGCCGCAATCTCATCCAGGCCCGCTTGGATCGTTTGACTGGCCTTCGCGGCATCGGCCGCCGCTTGACTAGCCGCCTCGCGTGCCGCGGCATTCGACTCGGATTCCTTCCGCGCCATCCGCGCCTCCGCAGCTTCCTGCGCGGCCTCCTGCATCTTCGTCCCGGCGCTGTACCAGGCGGCCATGCCTCTCGCCGCAACCAACAACGCGTGGCTGACGCTCACGACATCGGCCCGGATCTCGCTCAGAGCTTCTCGTCCGCCGGCGTTCCGCTCGGACTCATGCTGCGCGATCCAAGCCTGCACCGTGTCTCGCGCCCTCGCCCCCGCGCTATACCAGGTCGCGACTCCCGTGGCCGCCACCAGCAGAGTGAGGAACGATGCGAGGATGGCGAGAAACATGTGCAGGCGGCCCGTTTCGGCATGGATATCGGCCAGCTGACCATCTTGCTGTTCAATCCTCGACTGGAGCTCATGTAGATCTTTTTGCAGACTTTCTTTTTGTGCCTCAAGTTGCGCCGCCAGCTGCGCGGCAAACTGCGCATCCTGCTCCTCGATTCGCAATTGCAGATGCTGCAGATCTTTTTGCAGGCGCGTCTCTTGCGCCTCAAGCCGCAGCCTGGTGGCTTCCTTAAGCACGGCGATATCCCGCTGAACTTCGAACAGCCGTCTTTCTTTTTCATCGATCGCCGTCGTCAACGTAGCCGGGTGCGCGACCAATTCAAATGGCAGCGCAAGCCAGCCGAAGCAGGCGATCAACAGAACTCTGGCAATCCACGATAGCAACATCGGTTCAAAACCTGTCAGGGAACGAAACAAGGACGTTCGCTCTCGCACCGTTCGCGTTACCAGGCCAATGCGGCGCAGGCTGAGCGAACAGAGTTGCAGCTTTTTCTAATTGTCGTGCGTGTGCAGAAACGGGGCTGAGGAGGGAATGGAATGCGGAACCGTCAGCGTGCGCGGCCTGCAGCCGATGCACGTTGACGGACTCCCTCGCTGGTGCTTCGGATCGGAACGGCCGAAGCGCGAATTGCATTATTTGTTCTTCTTCGCGACCTTAGCGGCGCGCTTTTCCTTCACGGTCGTGGCTGGCTTCTTCTTGGTCGTTTTCTTCTGCGTCATACCCTTAGACATGTGATCTCTCCTCTGATGAATGGGTGGATACTATATATAGTAGGCAGCGCACTCGCCGCCCCCAGTTATATACCCCAATTGTGAAAAAAAAGGAATAGGCAAATAGGCCAGATCCTGCCCTTCTGTCGATTGACTTCAGCTCTTCCCCCCTGTACAGCTTGCATCATTGAACGAACGATCTGCGGAGGGGCGGCATGGGAAATCCGGAGGGGAAAAAGGAACGAGACGGGTTTGCCGATGCGATCAATCGCGCGGCATTCGGTAAGGAACGAGTGCTCTTACGCCGGCGAGGTCGGGCCGTGGCGGCCGTCGTGCCCATTGAGGATCTGCGGTTTCTGGAAGACCTGGAAGATCGCATCGATCTCGTCGAGGCCAAAGCCGCCTTGGCTCAGGCCAACAAAAAAGGCGCCCAGTCGCTCGATGCCATTTTGAAAGAATTGGGACTCTAGCAGACCGATGCTTTCCACAATCTTGCTGGCGCCTCCTGCCGAACAACAACTCAGAGCCCTCGACAAGCCATTGCGCAAGGCCCTCGCCAAATGGCTCCAAACAATCAAGAATCAGCCGCGCGCCCCCGAGGCAAAAAAACTGGAAGGCCTCGACCATCTCTACCGGGTGCGCGACGGCGACTACCGCATTCTCTATGCGATTCGCGACCAGGACCTCCTCGTGCTGGCCATCAAACAAAGCGCGCACGCAAAGGCCCCGCGCGCCTGAACGACGCATTCTACCTCACGCTATTGAGGGGAAGCCGAATGTGGATCGTGGTCCCCAGGCCCAGTTCACTCTCAACGGCAATCGATCCCTTGTGGGCACTGACCACATCCTTCACGATTTTCGTGCCAAGCCCTGTGCCTTCGGCCTTCCGGCTGATCGCCTGGCTGGTAAATAGCGAGTCCCGCACCTCCGGAGGCATCCCTCTCCCCGTATCGACGACAGAGATCAGGAGCCTCTCCGCCCCCGCCTCGACCTGTCCGCGCACCGTCACGGATCCACCGGGAGGGACTTCCGGAATCGCATTATCGATCACGTTGTAGAAGGCATTGAATAAGCGGCGTTCATCCGCCTGAATGACCGGCAACAATTCCAGACCTTCAGCATGCAACACGACCCCCTTCTCTGCCGCATACCGCTGGAGCGAGGTCATCACGTCGGCCACACAGGTCGCGATCCGGCAGGGCTTAAATTCCGGCGCCGTCGTGACCCCCTTCACCGCATCGGCCAGCTCCCTCACGCGGTCCTGGATGCGGCGGGCATTGTTGACGACCATGCCGACCAGCTCACCGCTCACCTTCCGATGCGCCTCGGCCTGCGCCCCTTCCCCCTTCAACGCCAAACGGTCGAGGATCTCGTGGACTTCCTCCTTCAAAAGATCCACGCCGCTCAACACCGGCATCAGCATATTTTTGACATCGTGGCCGATATCTCCCAGAGCTCGGGTCACCTCCGCCACTTTAATCTCCTCCAGAAGTTCTGCCGCCAAACGCTTCCGCTCACTGATATCCTCGATCGTCCCTTCATAATGGAGGAGGGCTCCCTGCTGATCGCGCACCTCCCTCGCATTCACCGACACAGAAATAACGCTGCCGTCACGGCAGATCAGCTCCGTCTCAAATCCCCGCAGGCCCCCGGACCGGTTTAACTCGACCAGAACCTCATCCCGCTTCTTGGGATCGGCATAGAGCTGAAGCCCGATATTCGTGACGGTTGAAACCAGCGATTCAGGCGAGTCGTAACGCAGCATCTGGGCCAGACTGGGGTTGGCCATCAGAAACCGCCCATCCGGTGTCGACTGAAAGATCCCCTCCACCGCATTCTCAACGACGCTCCGATAGCGCGCTTCCGCCTGTTGCTTCGCCTCCTCGGCCTGTTTACGGTTCGTAATGTCACGAATGATTCCGCTAAAAAAAGTCCTGCCTTTGTTCTTCCCGCTCCCCAGAGAGAGTTCCAACGGAAACTCGGTCCCGTCTTTCTTCAACCCATGCAGTTCGACCGTCCGTCCCATGACACGGGCCTCGCCGGTGGCAGCCAAACGCGTCATGCCTGCCTGATGCGCCTCCCTATATCGTGGCGGCATCAGCAACGTGAGTGGCTGCCCGATCACGTTCTCCTCCGCATAGCCGAAGAGTCGCGCGGCGGCCTGATTCCATAGAATAATGACTCCGTTGTAATCGGCTAACAACACTGCATCAGGCGTGGCGCCCACCACAGCGCGAAACCGTTCTTCACTGGCGCTCAGATCTTCCTCTGCTTGCGCAGCCTTGGAGGCCAACCGCTGCTCATCAGCGATTTGACGGAGCGTGAACCGGAGTTCGTAGGAATTATACGGCTTCGTCAGGTAGGTGAAAGCGCCGTGGTGAAGAGCTTCTACCGTATCATGCTCCTGCGTGGAGGCGGTAAGCACAATGACCGGGAGGAAGGGATCGAGTTTTTTGACCCCGCGCAGGACTTCCAATCCGCTCAGATCCGGCAAGCCAAGATCCAAAATCACAACCCCGACCTGCCCCTCTTCGACTGCGCGCAAGGCCTCGCGTCCAGTTTGCGCCGTACGAACCTCATGCCCGGCATGTTTCAGAAAATCACTCAGGGCGGTACAGATATCCGGCTCATCGTCCACGATGAGCACGAAAGGAAGAGGAGGGAGGCTAGTATCCATGAGTCACCTCATCCCAGTTGAACGGGAAGGGCCTGTGACCGATAAGAGCTTGCACCGTTCCACGAAAAAAGTAAACTAGGGAGGCTCCTGTAACTATTCATACAAGTATTGGCACGCGATTGCGGCACAAGAAAGTAACTTCTCGCAGGATGCTCAAAAAGTCCGGCAGCAAGGCCGCAGCCGATGAAAGCACCGGAGGCGTAGCCTCTGGGCTACGTTGAGGATGCTTTCGAGGCGAGAACGCCGCTGGCGGGCTTTTTCAGCATCCTGCTACAGCGCGCTGGCGGCAATGTCCTGATAGTACGCTGCCAGCAGGGCCCTGCTGGCAGGCTCGAGAAGGACCAGCTGACGCTGATCCAACGTGTTGGCGCAGTAGAGATAGACTCCCTCCTCTGCCTGTCCAAGCTCGACATGGAGCTGGCGTCCATCCGGCTCCTGTTTCGTCGTCTCTTTCAAGAGATGCTTCGCGTGCAACTGCTCCCATGCAATCTGCGCGGAAGGCCAATGGTTCTCATAGAGAGGCTCGCCTGAATCGGTTGAACCGGCTTTCAATTTGGCTCGATCGAAGTGAGGGCCTTCATCCGGCTCCGGCGATTCATCCCAGCGAAACCGGCGCGAGTCTCCCCTTCCCAATAGATAGAAGGGCCCATCATCGGCTACTTCTTCCACCAGACGATAGCGGATCAACTCCGGCTGCTCGATCAAGCCAAAGCCTCTTGCCGCCAAGGCCCGTTGCAACGGAACTCGCCTGGCCAACTGGCGGGTTTTCTCAAAAAGGATCATGCGCCCCTCGGCAGCAAGCAGCGAGCTCAAGCAATCGAGCCTGGGACCGATCCCCGTTCGCTGTTCAAAATCTGTTTGTGGCTGACTCTCGCTGGCACGCTCAAAGGTGCGCCAACTACGACTGGGAAGGCCTGGGTCCTGCTCCGCTTGTACAAGGGCATGGGTGGCAAGGATCAGATCGTAGGCACCAGCAGGGGCGACGCGATCGAGGTCGAGACAATCAAACCGCACATTGGTTAAGCCCAAGGCCTGTGCCTGCTCTTGCGCACGGGCAATCGAAAGAGGCGAGCGGTCGATCCCCACGAACGCCTTGTCCGGATATTGCCTCGCATAGAACGTCGTCAGGATGCCGACGCCGCAGCCGACATCGAGAATGGACCGGGCCTCACCGAGGCGATCTGCTACGCGCTGACCGATAGCCAGATAATAGTCGTACCGTTGGCTATAGAGGACCGGGAGGATGTTCGGATGGGCCGTGGCATCGTAGAACGCCACCTCGTCGGTCGACGATCCGCGACGTTTCTGCTCGACCTGTCGATGTAGGGTAGCGATCTCATCCGGCGAGAGGGCTTCCCTCTGCCACTGGAAATAGGCCTCGTCCGACGTGAAGGGACGAAGACCCCACCAAGCCAGGTGTGAATGGAGCGATGGCAACCGTGAATCGTTAATCATGAATGCAGCCTCGACCCGCCGGCTCAACAGGTTTTCCAGCGAGGCCACGGATAAGTCGAACCCGGAGGAGGTACAAACCGCACTTTGTGTGGCCGTTCGCCAGTACAATGGATCTTGGCGAACGGAAAAGCCCCTCCAGTACTTCCGACCTCCGATAACTTCAATCGGTACGTTGAGGATTTCGATGAGCCGAGAACGAAGCTGGAGAGCCTGTTCAGCAGGCGCCTACGGCCTCTTCAGCATGATGGCGTCAAAATACGCCTCCGGCACCGGATGCGGATACCGCAGTTGGCCCGACCCGAACGACACATACTTTTCGCAGGTCAATTGCTCCAGGCCAATCGGACCCTTGGCATGGAGCCGCGAACCGCTCAGGCCGATATCGGCGCCAAAACCATAGCTATCGCCGGCATTGAGCCGGGACGAGGCATTCACGAACACCGCGCTCGCATCGACTTCACGTGTGAACCGCATGGCCGACTCATAACTCGTCGTCGCGATGACGGCAGTGAGACAGGGACCCTGCGCCACAATATGAGCCAAGGCCTCGTCCAGATTTGCCACCATCTTGACGGCCAACACGCGCCCCTGGAATTGAGTATGCCAATCCTCTTCGTTCGCCGGAATGATCGAGGCATGGCCGGTCATCGCCATTTGCCCCATGAGGGCCATCGTCTTCGGACAGGCCCTTACTTCGATCTTAAATTCTTCAAGCATGCGGTTGACCAACGGAGGCAGGAACTGCCGCCCGATCACCTGCTGCACCAGCAAGGTATCCAGCGAGTTCGAGGCGATCGCCTTCTGAACCTTGGAGCTAATCGCCACGTTTTGCGCCATCGGCATATCGGTGTCGGCATCCACATACATATGCGTGAGGCCCCCGTCGTTGCAGAGCACCGGCATCTTCGCCTGCTCAACCACGACCTTGCGGAGACCGGCCCCGCCCCGCGGGATAATGGCATCGAGGCTCTTGCCGGACCGGATCAGCTCGACGGCCACTTCCTTTTCCGCCCGTTCGATGATGACCCATGAACCGGCCGGCACCCCCTGCGCCTCTGCCGCTTCGCGCAGACCTGTCCCGATCGCCTCTTGCGTCAAACCCCACTCAGGCGCGCCACGAAATACGCAGAGATTTCCCGACTTAAAACAGAGGGCAATCGACTCCACCGTGATGAGCGGACTCAATTCCGAGATCACGCCGATCACCCCGATCGGCACACGCACACGGCTGACCTGCAATCCGTCCGGCCGTTCCCATCGTGAGGTCACAACGCCAACCGGATCAGGCAGGTCCGCAATCAAACGGAGACGGTCGACCATTTCCTTGATATCGTCCGAGGTCATACGTAAGCGGGCCACGGCGGCTTTCATCCGGTCCTTCATGACGTCGGCCTCGTAGGACTTCCCGACCGCGTCCACGTCCTTTTCGTTCGCCGCCAGAATCTTTTCCTCGTCAGCCGCCAATCGATCCGCCATGGCCCGCAAGGCCTTGTCCTTGACAGGGCCCGGCAAGAGCGCGAGAGACCTCGTCATAATACGGCAGTCTTTCAATAGCTTATCAATGTAGAGCTTAACTGGGACTTCAGGCATGTTCACCCTCGTAAAACGTCAAACGTGAAACGTGATTCTCTCTCGCTGCTCTTTCAAAAACTTGCCGGCAACTATAGCACGCGGTTTTTTCGCACGTAAAGCAGGGAGGGGGCAGCCGGACCATCCTCCTTGCTCGCCGACCGCGCACAATCGGAATGTGCTCGGTCGATGCGCGCAGTGAAGGACGGCCCGCCTACCCCCTCTAGGAGGAAAAGAGGAAGATGCAATCCTCCCGCACAGCGGGAATATTTGCTAGAATGCGCCGAACCAAAGGACGTGGCGCAGGCTCACGCATATCCCATGATCGATTTACGCAGCGATACCGTCACGAAACCCACCGATGCCATGCGCAAAGCCATGGCCAGCGCCGAGGTGGGAGACGATGTCTATGGCGAAGATCCCACCGTAAACCGCCTCCAAGAGATGGCGGCGGCGATGTTCGGGAAAAAGGCCGCGCTCTTCGTGCCCTCCGGCACCATGGGCAATCAACTGGCCATTCGCCTCCACACACAACCGGGCCAGGAAGTCATCGTCGAGAGCAAAGCCCATATCGTGCGGTACGAACAGGGGGCAGCAGGAGCGCTGGCCGGAGTTCAGCTCCATTGGGTCGTGGGAAACCGGGGCCTCATCACGGCCGAGCAGGTGGAAACGGCCATCCGCCCCACGGACCCCTATACGATTCAAACGGGCTTGATCTGTCTGGAGAACACCCATAATAGCGGCGGCGGCACGATTTATCCGCTGGCGACGATTGAACGGATTCGCGCACTGGCAAACACCCATCGCATCCCGATGCATCTGGATGGGGCCAGACTGTTCAATGCCATCGCCGCCACCACCCTGCCGCCCGCCTCCTATGCTCAACACTTCGACACCCTGTCGGTCTGTCTCTCGAAGGGCCTGGGGGCGCCGGCCGGCGCGTTGCTCATGATGAACGATCTGGCCCTCCTCGACAGGGCTAAGCGGCTGCGCCGGATGTATGGAGGCGCCATGAGACAGTCCGGCATCCTGGCCGCCGCCGGCATCTATGCGCTGGAGCACCATATCGCGCGATTGAAATTGGATCATGACCATGCCAAGAAGCTGGCGCGTCGGCTGCAACAGATCCCCACGGTCAGGATCAGCCCGCAAGACGTCGACACGAACATCGTCATTTTCGACGTCATCGGCCACAAGCTGACGCCCCCGGCGCTGGTTGCAGCCCTGAAACAGGAGGGGCTCTTGATCAACTCCCTCGGCGGAACCAGCTTTCGCGCCGTCACCCACCTGGATATCTCCAGCGCCATGACCGATCAAGCCTGCGAGATCTTTGCCCGTGTGCTGGAAACATGAGCCTCCCGCTCATTGACACCTCCCCCACTGAAATCTAGAATGCCTCAAGATGGAGCACCAATGCCGTTAGACGTGGTCTCGTTCAAACAAATCAGCCGGATCCTGGAGCTCACCGACTCGCTCGGCCTGAACCGCGAATGGGTGGAGATTCCCTTGTCTCCGGAAAGCCCGGGCCTGGTCCGGAAATTGACCAATGGCAAACTGGAAATCATCGTCGATGCGGATCAACCGTTCGACGACTGGCTGGGATCGCTCCCGAAACATATTCAGCTCGCACAGGGAACCTAAACATGGATAGCCCGGTCACGCACCCGACCCCCACCTCAGAAGAATTGAACGCCGAACTGCTCGCCATGCCGGAGCCGCCTGAGCAACCGGACCCGATCGTCGAACCGGGCTACGAAGAGCTTGTGGCCATCGCCTTGCGCCATGTCCGCGGCCGCCGCGGAGGCGATCTCGTCAGCGTGATCCTGGTCGGATCCAGCGTGCGGCGCGCCATCACCACGCACAGCGACATCGATCTCATTGCGCTCGTCAAGGGACAGGCCGACGGCCACGAAATCGTCCGTGTCGCCGATCGCCTGGCCGACATCCGGTATCGCGGCTATCGCGAAATGGAAGAGGACCTCCCCTATTCGCCGCGCCTCCCCTCGCTGCTCCGCAAAGCCCGCATCCTCTTCGATCACGAAAGCCTCGGCGCTAAACTGTTGGAACGAGCCAACCAGCGGTTCCGACAGGGACCGCCCCCTGTCAGCATCAATGAACAGATCCGCATGAAGGCGGAATGTTTCCACTGGCTTGGGAAGGCCCGGGATCTGGCCGACAGACCGGCCACCGCGCAATATCTGCTATCGATGTTTTTCGATGACGCCATCAACGCCTTCTTCCGGCTACGGGGCTTCTGGCTGACCGCGCCGGTAGACTCGCTCAAATTCATCGCCTCCCGCGAGGCCACGCTGGGCGATCTGGCCGGGCGGTTCCTGACCGCCACCACCCTGGCAGAGCGGCTCAACGTCGGCCGCGACCTGGCCGACCTGCTCTTTAAGGACGTGCCCAATCCTGCCAGAATCGACTGACGGGAATAGGGATTCGGCCAGCATTCCGCCCTCGCATGCAGATTGTCAGTTATTCGTGGAGGCAAAACCCCTAAGAGGATAGACTCCCCTGTGAGGGTCGCGCCTGCTCGATCCTGCCCTCCACGACAGCACCAGAAGGAGTTTCTATGGATATCGGATTCATCGGGCTGGGGAAAATGGGCATGAACATGGTCACCCGGCTGCAGCGAGACCGGCACCGGGTGGTCGTTTACGATCGCTCGGCGGATCTGGTCAAACAGGCCGTCGGAGTCGGTTGTGTCGGCGCCTCCTCGCTCGAGGATCTCGTCGGCCAGCTCAAGGCCCCGCGCGCGGTCTGGATCATGGTCCCATCCGGCGCGCCGACGGAAGACACGGTACAGGCCGTCGCGGCGCTCCTCCAGGCTGGCGACACGGTCATCGATGGCGGCAACACCAGATTCCACGACGATGTGCGGCGGGCCGCAGATCTCAAGAAAAAACAGATCCACTATGTCGATGCCGGCACCAGCGGCGGCATTTGGGGCTTAACCGTCGGCTACTGCCTGATGATCGGTGGCGACGAGGCGCCAGTGAAACAGCTCGCGCCGGTCTTCGCGACCCTGGCCCCGGAACAGGGCTGGGCCCACGTCGGAGGAGTCGGCGCAGGCCATTACGTCAAGATGGTCCATAACGGAATCGAGTACAGCATGATGCAGGGCTATGCTGAAGGCTTCGAGCTGATGGCGAAAAGCGACTACCAGCTCAACCTCGCCAAGATCGCCGACCTCTGGATGCACGGCAGCGTCGTCCGCTCCTGGCTCTTGGAATTGGCAGCCGGCGCCTTGAAAGAAGATCCCAGACTGGAACAGTTAAAAGGGTACGTGCAGGATTCCGGCGAAGGCCGCTGGATGATTGCCGATGCGATCGAGAAGGATGTCCCGGTCCCGACGCTCGCGACGGCATTGTTCACTCGTTTCCGATCGCGGCAAAGCGAATCCTTCGCGGAGAAAATGCTGGCCGCGTTGCGCAACGCCTTCGGCGGCCATGCGGTGCGCCGGTAAGGCGGACGCCCATGCCCCCCACGAGCCCCCGCATCAATATCAGCCCCTCGCAGGAGACAATCCCTCCGGTCGAACCCTGCACCCTCATCATCTTCGGCGGATCCGGCGACCTGGCGCGGCGGCGGTTGATTCCCGCCCTCTACAACCTGCTCCTCGACGGACTCCTTCCGCCCCGCTCTGCCGTGATCGGGCTGGGCCGCAAGCCGATGACCGACGAGGAGTTCCGCGCCACAGTGCGGGACGGTGTCATTGCCCATTCCCGGCAAGCCCTGGCAGAAGACATGTGGACGGATTTCGCGCCACGGCTCTTTTACCTGTCCGGCGACAATGAAGACCCGAACACCTATGCCAGACTGAACGCACGAGTTGCAGAAATTGAACGGCAGCTGCAGTTGCCCGGCAACAGAATTTTCTACCTGAGCATTCCGCCCAGTTCGTTTGCGCCGGTCTGCGAGGGACTGGCGCGGGCAGGACTAGCCACGAAGCCGGACGCTCGCCCCTCCTATTCCCGCATCATCGTCGAGAAACCGGTCGGCCGAGACTTAGCCTCCGCCCAAGCCATCAACCAGGTCACAGGACGCGTCTTCGACGAATCGCAGATCTTCCGCATCGATCACTATCTGGGCAAAGAAACCGTCCAGAATTTGATGGTCGTCCGGTTCGCCAACAGCATCTTCGATCCGATCTGGAACCACAAATACATCGACCACGTGCAGATCACGGTGAGCGAAGCGGAGGGCGTCGGCACCAGAGCCAGCTACTACGAAGAGGCCGGGGCCTTGCGCGACATGGTGCAGAACCACATCTTGCAATTGCTCTGTCTCGTCGCGATGGAGCCCCCCTACTCGCTCGATCCGGATGTGGTGCGCAACGCGAAGATGGAGGTCCTCCGCTGCCTCAAGCCCATCACCGGCCAGGATGTTGCGCAGGTCACCGTCCGCGCCCAATACGGGAAAGGCGCCACCCAGGGCGCGCCCGTTCCGGGCTATCGGCGTGAGAACGGCATCCGTCCTGATTCCACGACGGAAACCTATGTCGCGATCAAATGCTTCGTCGAAAACTGGCGCTGGTCCGGCGTGCCCTTCTATCTGCGCACCGGAAAAGCGCTCCCCCACCGCGCCAGCGAAATCGCCGTGCAATTCAAAGACATCCCGCAGATTCTGTTCAACGCCAATGCGCAGCAGCCGCAGCCGCCGAACGTGCTGGCGCTGCGCATCCAACCGGAAGAGGGGCTCTCGCTCCGCATCGTCTCGCGCGTGCCGGGCACCAGAGCCGAGACCCATCCGGTGGAAATGGACTTTCAATACAGCAATGTCTTCGGTCGGCCGTCGCCGGAGGCCTACGAGCGATTGCTGCTCGATGTAATGACTGGCGATGCCTCCCGCTTCATGCGGCGCGACGCAGTGGAAGCCTCCTGGGCCTGGATCACCAAAATCCTGGAAGGATGGCAGCAGCAGGGATTGCGGACGTTGCCTGAATATGAAGCCGGCACCTGCGGACCGGCTGAAGCCGATCGCCTGATTGAAAATGACGGACGGGCCTGGCGGACTCTGTAACGACTCGATTCATGGCAGAGGCAGCTGTTTCAAAATCTCCTCGCTCGTTCCCAGCCCGCCGATAAACCGCTCGAACCTCCCCTGTCGATAGAGGGCCAGAGCCGGCAGGGATGAGATCTCCAGCTCCGCGGGAATCTGGAACTGCTCCTCGACATTCATGGTCAGGATCAGCACCCTGCCTGCCGCCGCCTGCTCCAACTTTTCAAGCTCACGCATCAACGAGCGGCAACTCCCGCAGCCAGGCTTCCAGAACTCCACCAGCACAGATAGTTCAGCCTGCGCCACCAAATGGTCGAAGTCCCGATCAGTCACCTCACGCATCAGGATTTCCTCGCCAACCGAGGAGCAAAGACCTCTTGATATAACCGTTCAGCCATCAGCCGATAGCCGGCCGTGGTCAGATGCAGCCCGTCGTTGGAATAGCGGGCCGCCAGCTGCTGTGTCTCCGGCTCCGCTGTGGCGGAAAACAGATCGAAGGCTGCCAGCCCCTTCGATTCGGCAGAGCGAAGGATCAATCCGTTAAGCTGGCGCCGCCGCTCCAGATGTTCCGCAAACCACCGGCGCCCCTCCTCACTGGACAAGTCGTCACCCACCCTGATCGAGGGGACCGTCACAGGCACCGGCGTGGCTCCGGCTGCGGCGGCCCATTCATACATCTGAAGAAGATTGCTCAGAATAGCTGCCGGCGTGGCATTCCATCCCAGATCGTTCGTGCCGCCGAGAATCACCACGTAGGCCGGCTCATGAACCAGCACCGCCGACCGGAACCGCCGCGCCATATCGCCGGTCAGTTCCCCGCAGAGGCCGCTCACCGACACATGCACGGAAGGCCCGGTCAGTTCTTGCAGGAACTCTCCATAGGGAGTCTCGGCCCCCTGCGGATTGTCGGCGCTGGGCGATTGAAATCCTGCCGTCAGACTGTCGCCGAAACAGACGATGTGAGTCATGTTCTTCATCTCATAGACTGGCGTTGAAACAACTCGCACGACGCGATTCTACCGGCGTGCCATGCAGACTCACAATGCCCCCTTCTCCACACGTTGGATGGGAGAAAAACTCTCGGCCGTTCATCGCTGGGAGGCAGGCGAAGAGCGGCTATTTTCTTGACGATTCCTCACCTCCACGGTACGAATATTCACATGGACGAGCCGAAAACAGACGGCGGCTCACAGCCGATCGCCCCAGCACAAGAGCCGGCCAATCCCGAGCTGGCCTCCATCAAGCGGCTCCTCATTCTGTTAGACAAAACCGCCAAATCCAGCCGGACCTACGGGGCCACGAACCCGGTCGCGCAAAAGTTCCTCCAACAGCTATTCGAAACCCTCACGGATCATCTGGGCCATTACTCGAAATTAGCGTTTCTCGTGCAACGGTCCGAACTCTATGTCAACGGAGACGTCGTCTACCGGTCCGAGCAGGAATCCGGCCACGAGAACATCGCATTCAAGCTCTATACCGACGGAATCAGGGAACTGACCTTCCTCGAAGGGCTTCAACTCGAAGAGCTCTCCGCCTTACTGGACGCGCTCTGGGGCAACCTCGATCCCGAAGAAGATGATGACGATATTGTCACACGCCTATGGGCCAAGAACCTCGCCAGCATCACCCTGGTGACAGCCGAAGAAATCGCCAAGGCCTCGACCGGCGGAGATGTCCTTGCGCTGCAAACGGCCGGCACGATGACGGCATCGAAATCGAGCTTGCGGGCCCTGCTGGATCGGGAACAGGCCCGCATCAAACAGGGGGAAGGAACAGGGCTTGAAAAGAGAGGCGGCCAAGGAACCGGTGCTGGCGGGACGCCAACCGGAGCAGGAACCGGACAGGGCACTGACGGATCAGCGAACCGATCCCCGTCCGGCCACCTGGGCTATGAAGTCTCGGACCTCGAACTCGCCGAACTGGCGAAAGAGATCGAGGCGGAGAGCCGCAGAGACAACACGACGTACCTCCTCGACATGCTCACCGCGATCCTGGCGTCGGAGCGATCTCCTGCCATCCTGACCAAGCTGCTCGACCTCTGGGGCAACCTCCTCGACTCCCTGACGGCCCATGGCAAATGGACCGTGCTGGACAATGTGCTAGGCCTGCTCCATACCGCCGCTGAGATCCGGCCAGATCTGGACGAGGATCATAAGAAGCAGCTGGCCTCCCTGCTCGACAATCTGGGCCGGCCTGAACGGATCGCAATGATCGAAGCCTATTTGAACAAGACCCCCAACGCCACCACAGAAGGCTTACCGACGGTGCTGCTGCCCATGACGGCATCCGCCATCCCGGCCCTCTGCACCCTCTTGGCCAATCTGGAAATGCCGGCGCATCAGGCCATCGTATCCGACGCCCTGGAAGCCCTCGCGAAGGACCAGCCGGATCCGCTGCTCCGCGGTTTGTCGGACCGCCGTCCCCGTTATGTACGGAGCCTGCTCGCAATCCTCCTGAAATGGAACAATCCCCGGTTGCTGGATTCGATCGAAAAACTGGCCCTCTATCCGGATATCCAGGTGAGGAAGGAAGTCATCCGGGCAATCGGAATCCTCCGCCCCAACGGAAATGGGACGAAACTGGTGACGCTCGCGAATGACGCAGAGGAATCGGTGCGGTTGGCCGCGCTCAAGCTGCTCCTGCGCGGTCACTATACGGCGTCCTACTCCGCCTGGGCTCCCCTCGTCACGACGGACCAGTTCAAGGATCGCCCCCTCAGCGAAAAACGCGCAGTCTTCCAAGCCATGCGCGCCACCAGCGGCGAGGAGATCATTCCGTCCTTTACGCGATTGCTCACGGAATGGTCCTGGATCAACCGGAAGAAAAAAGAAGAGCTCGCGTCCCTCGCCGCCGAAGCCTTAGGAAAACTGGGCACCCCTGCCGCCGTGGCAGCCCTGGAGCTGGGCCAGAAAAAAGGCAGCGCCGCCATCCGGCAAGCCTGTACCGCCGCGCTCGCCCAAGCCCAACGACATCAACTCAAACAGACTGCATCATCGTGAGGAGCCGCTGTCGTGAGTGAGTTCAAGATCCAACAGACCCCCGCTGCGAAGGAACAGGCCCGGCCGATCCTGACGCACGAAAAATCCCTCTCGCAGAAAATCGCCAGAGGATCGGAGGCCGGGGACATCCTGGACCAGCAGATGGCCATGCTGGGCATTCAGCTCATCACTCAATTAAACGTGCTGATGAAGATCTCCCGCATGTACGACCGCACCAACGCGGCGCTGGATAAACCGGTCGAGACCATGCTGACCCTGATTAAGGCCATGACGCACGATCAACCGATCGCCGTCCGCCTGCAAAACGATTTCCTGTTTCTCGGCAACAGCCACTTAAAAGTGAACGCGCAGCAGATGGCCGTGGCCACCAGCATCATCGACACGCTGAATAGCTGGAAGATCGGAGGAGTCGCCTTTTCGTTGACCGTGGAGGCGAAGGATCTGCGTGAATTCGCCGCGCTCTTCGTCCGCCTGACTCCTGACGGCACCAGCCTCGAAGACCTCCGGCGTGAAATGGCCGCACGGGGAATCGCCGGCATTGAGCTGGAAGAGCCCCGGCAGTTGCAAGTCCGGGACGAGGCCGGAGCAACCGGAAATGCTGGGCGCTCCGGCATGGACAGCGCCACGCTCAAAACGCAGCGGAAACGGACCGCCAAAAACGGCTATGCCAAAGTGGCAGGATCGATCGGCGCCCTGACGCAATCGGTCCGTGAAGGAGGAGCGGTCAGCTTCAAACAGGCGAAGCGGGCGATCCAAAACATCGTCGATCTCATGATGGATGATGAAGCCACGATCCTCGGGCTCACGACTCTTCGCTGCCACGATCAATACACCCACAACCATTCGGTCAATGTGTCCCTGCTCTCCATTGCCCTGGCCAATCGCGCCGGCTACCCCAAAGTGGAACTGGCAGACCTGGGCCTTGCGGCGCTGTTCCACGACATGGGCAAATCCACCATTCCCATGGAGGTCCTGAACAAGCCGGGCGAATTTACCGATGAGGACTGGGCGACCATGCGCAGCCATCCCACGGAGGGAGTCCTGAGTCTCTCCAAGCTGCGCGGCATCACGAACCTCCCTGGCCGTATGGCGGCTGCCTCTTTCGAACACCACATGAACCTGGACTTCTCCGGCTATCCGAAGCTGACCGTGCCCTGGACCGTGTCATTGACCGGCCGCATTCTCACGATCGCAGACTGTTACGACGCGATGACCTCCTCCCGTGTCTATCGCAGGGAACCCATGTCCCCCTCGAAAGTCCTCAACATGATGTTCTCGAAGTCCGGGCAGTCGTTCGACCCGGTGCTGCTCAAACTGTTCGTGAACTGCGTCGGCATCATCCCCATCGGCAGCCTGGTGATGCTGGAGACCAGCGAACTGGCGGTCGTGCTCAAACCGGCGGCAGACAAGGAACAGGCAGAACGGCCATGGGTCAAAGTCATCACCGACCCGCAAGGAACCCCGGTCGAGCAGGGACGCGAGCTGGACCTGACCGAGAAGGATGAGACCGGAGAGTTCCGCCACCACATCATCCGCTTGATCGACAATACGGAGTATCGATTCGACACCAGCCGCTACTTCGTCTAGCAGGATGCTCAAAAAGTTCGTCAGCAAGGCCGCAGCCGATGAACGCACCGGAGGCGTACCCTCAGGGGTACGTTGAGGATGCGTTCGAGGCGAGAACGAAGCTGGCGGGCTTTTTCAGCATCCTGCCGCGGCCAATCTCTTGACAGAGACACCCCTCACAGTTATTCTCGCAACCGTTCATTGATCGCATCGTCTACCAACAAGGAGCGCCTGTTATGCATACCATCGGAACCATTGTGCGGCGGATCACTCTCCCCTTGGCTGCCGCGGGGATTTTATTGCTCGCCTCTCTTTCTGCGGCAGAAGCTGCCGACGCCTTCAAAATGGGCGTCGTCGATCCTCAGACCGTGTTAGAAAAATCGAAGGCTGGCAGAAAAGCCCTGGACGGGCTCAAGGAATATGTCACCACCAGACAGAAGTTGCTGTCCCGTGACGAAGAGGAATTGCGCACCACCGAGAAGACAATCAAGGATCAACTCGCGAAACTCAGCGAGACCGAGAAGAAAGAAAAAGAGACCCAGTTCCGCGCCAAGATCCAGGACTATCAAAAGCGCGCGCAGGAATTTAATCAGGAACTGCAGGGGAAGCAGAAGGAATTGGTCGATGACTATATGAAGCGGATTGCCACGGCCACGCAGGCCGTCGCGGAAAAGGGCGGATTTGCCCTCGTCCTCGACAAGGGCAGCGAACAAACGGTCAAGATTGTGATCTACAACAAAGACACCATCGATTTGACCGAGCAAGTGATCAAAGAGTTCGACCGGGCCAACAGCAAGTAACCAGTCCGATGGGACCTCGGCCACTCCGAGGTCCCATCACGACTCCATCGGATAGCCCGCATCCCGCCAGGCCTTGATTCCCCCATCCATCGATACCACGTTCCGATAGCCCATCTGCTGCAGCACGTCTGCAGCTAAGGCCGACCGGTAGCCGCCTCCGCAGTACAAGACAATCGCCGCCTCCTTATCGGGAATGAGCGTCTCCACATCGCGCTCGATAATCCCTTTCCCCAGATGGCGGGCGCCTTTCGCATGGTCCTTCGCAAACTCATGGTCCTCGCGCACATCCAGAAAGTGCGACACCTCACCCCGATCGAGCCGCTCCTTGGCCTGCGCCACCGTACATTCCTTCACCCTTGCTCTGGCTGCATCCACCAACTTCAGAAAACCTGGATTATGTTTCATCGTCGCGCCTCTTCCTCTCCGTTCCGCAATAGGACTTCGGCCCATGTGAATTCATCGCCTGGCAGCGGCTATGGTCCTCGATCTTCCGGCTCCTGTCAACGGACTCATCGCGGAATCGCGCAGCTCGCTCGATTGACTAACCCCTACCCCGATGTTAGATTCCAGCCGCTTTCTAGAATAGGAAACCATGTACGATCTACGCTACTTACGAGACAATTTAGACAGCCTCAGAGAACAACTGGGACCCCGCGGAGCCGACGTCCCCTGGGACAGCCTCCGGGGGCTGATCGACCAACGCCGCGCCTTGACCAGCCAGGTCGAGCAACTTCGGTCCGAACTCAAAAAAGGATCGGAAGAAGTCGCCAAGCTGAAACGCGACAAGCAGCCGGCCGACACAGCCATGGCAGCCATGAAGGCCGTCGGCGAACGGATCAAGACGATTGAAGACGAGCTCCGTGGCGTCGAAGAGCCCCTGACCGATCTGAATCTCCGCATCCCCAATCTCCCCCATGCCTCGGTGCCGGCAGGAAAAGACGCGAGCAGCAATCTCGAGGCCAGACGCTGGGGCACCCCGCCCACCTTGACCGCGACGGCCAAGAGCCATTGGGATCTCGGCGAAGCCCTCGGCATTCTGGATTTCGACCGGGCCGCAAAAATCGCCGGAGCACGCTTCGCGGTCCTGACCGGGGCCGGCGCAAGACTCGAACGGGCCCTCATCAACTATATGCTCGACCTGCACACGACGCAGCATGGCTACAGGGAAGTCCTGCCGCCGCTCCTCGTCAATCGCGCGAGCATGACTGCGACAGGCCAGTTGCCCAAGTTCGAAGAGGATCTCTTTCGCCTCCGGGACGAAGACTATTTCCTCATCCCGACGGCAGAAGTGCCAGTGACCAATCTCCATCGGGACGAAATCATCGCCGAAACTTCCCTGCCGGTCCGGTATACCGCCTATACCCCCTGCTTCCGCCGCGAAGCCGGGTCCTATGGCAAAGACACCAGAGGGCTCATCCGTCTCCACCAATTTAACAAGGTGGAATTGGTCGTCTTCGCCAAACCGGAAGAATCGTACGAGGAGTTGGAACGGCTCACCGGCCATGCAGAAGCGATCTTGCAGGGCTTGGGCCTGCATTACCGGGTCGTCACCCTCTGCACCGGCGATATCGGATTCTCCGCGGCGAAGACCTACGATATCGAAGTCTGGCTCCCCTCTCAGAACCAATATCGGGAGATCTCCTCCTGCAGCAACTTCGAAGGATTTCAGGCCAGACGAGGCAGCATCCGGTATAAGGGCGCAGCTGGGAAAAAGGACGCCAAGACCGAGTTCATCCATACGCTCAACGGATCGGGGCTGGCCGTCGGCCGCACCCTCGTGGCTATCCTGGAAAACTATCAGCAGCCGGATGGGAGCATCACGATACCGGAAGTCTTACGTCCCTACATGGGCGGGCTTGAGCTGATTCGCAAAGAATAGGCTATGATGGGAACCAGCCCGAGCGCGACATGACAAGCGCGTCTGGTCGAAAGTGAGTGTGGAGGGGTGGCAGAGCGGCCGAATGCGCCAGTCTTGAAAACTGGAGACCTCGCAAGGGGTCCGCGAGTTCAAATCTCGCCCCCTCCGCCAAACCACACAGATCGATTCATCGGCTAAAACAGCCGCCGCCTCTTGTTCCCAACCCCCTTGCCAACCCTCTCAAACCCAAGCTCATCCCAGGCAACAGCCTACATGCCAAAAACTTAATGCGACGAATTGTCAAATGCGTGCAATCAATTGATTAAACTGAAGTATTTTGCATTATTAACTGGCGATTATTTACATCGCACACCCCCTCTTTAGTTCGGCCCCACCTACCTCTACGGTATGTTCAAACACTCGTCCCTGCGGCACTATCACCCTGCCAGCGCGTCTTCGTGCCCCTACTTCGTGAAGGAGGAACCGATGCAAAAACAGACGAGAACGATCGGGCTCATTCAGCGGGAACGTAATAGCAAAACCTGCCCCCTCTGCGGCTGCCATATCTATCAATTCGTCCCCAGCGGAAGCCTGCAGCCGGAAACTGACGACCCCTTCGCCCCCTGCTCGCAATGCTGGAACTCCCAGGACCCGGCTGAGGCCCTTCGCCAGACCATCTGGATGTAAGCACTCAACCTCATCACCCGGACACAGAAGGAAGACACCATGCACGCCATCTCATCCAAACTCCATGATCTGAGGGTACGTCACGCCCGCACGAAACAGAAGCGAGCCGCACTCCACATGCTGACCCTCAGCGGCGTCATCAGACCAGGCCATTCAGAACTCCGTTACGAGACACCCCTCGCCCGCATGACGGCCCAGGACTCAGAGGCCACGAGCCTCCAACATTCACAGACCCACGCCATCCCCCTCCCCCTGTGGGAGCAGGACCTCACAACCAGCCTCACCACAACCTGGCACTACATCGGAAGCCTCTCCTCCTCCCTCGTCCAGCTCGCGAAAAAACCGATCGCCCTTCAGTGGAACAAACAAGTGGACGCCTGAACCGTCGCATCCTCTCCCAAGAGTTTTTCTTGCTCCACCTCGCGAATGGCTTGTACCTCCCATAGGGCCTGAGGTAAGATCACGGCTCGATTGCTGGTTATCCTACGATCATCGCCCACACTGCACATGATCGGGAATCCCGCGTAGGACTGAGAACAGTGGAGAGGTGGCCGAGCGGCCGAAGGCAGCAGTTTGCTAAACTGCCGTAGGGGCAAAACCCTTACCGAGGGTTCAAATCCCTCCCTCTCCGCCACAGCCTGCTCCGTCGGCGCTTGCAGAGGATAGAGAGACAGAGACTTGATTTTTGTCCATCGATCCTGTAACAGTGCCTCGCTCGTCTTGCCGCAAATCGTGCCGAGGTAGCTCAGTTGGTAGAGCACAGCCCTGAAAAGGCTGGTGTCGACAGTTCAATTCTGTCCCTCGGCACCACATTCCATTCAAAACATTACAAAGCTTCAGCTTCTTCCTGCCCGTCCCTCTGAACGCAGCCTCAGCTTGCTTCACCCACTGCAGCGCAACATCAAAACTCAGCGGCATGACCAGTGACTGGTCATGCTGCCTGCAAAACGAACTCAACCTTTACAGCATCGCATGGAAACTCAATTTCATCAGCAGCAGGTCGAGTGAGGATGCCGGCATCCAACAATGCGGTCACATCGCCGTGCACCGCCTTAACATCGCGACCGACACGCCTGGCTGCCTCTCGGATGGAGACTGGACCGGCACCGCAGAGAGCCTTGAGCAACTCCCACCGCTTGGATGTAAGCACCTGCCATAGCAGCTCAGGCCTGGCAAAACCAATGTGCGCGGCGCGCTCAGCGCGGCCGGCCTTCATGGCTCGCGACGCGGCAGCGAGCGTGTCTGCCAGCTAACATACTTCAAGAACGACCGTTTTCATCATTCCACCTCGCAATGTCAGCGTAAAAGTCAGCCATCAATTGATCTGGCGTAGAAAACGCCTAAGCCACCTCCACCATGCCGACATGCCGGTAAACACTGTTAGAAGAGGGTATAGATAAATGGAGCAACCGCCGATCCCTGGGTCAGGACAATCAGGCTTCCAAGAAGCACGAGCACGATAATGATCGGCAGGAGCCAGAATTTCTTCCGTTCCTTCATGAAGGCCCAGAGTTCCATCACAAAATCGCCCATACGCACCTCCTAATTGACGAGCCTCAACTTAAAATTGGTGTTTCATATGGGAACGGGGTCTCGGAGATCGGACCACTCTATAGGTCACACTCGACTCAGAAAATGTCTGCCTCATCGTATCCTTTCCCATCAGGCGGAAGACGATACCGATAGGTGCAATCAGTCCATAGAACACGATGCCAAGCAGAATCCTCGTATTGATCCACCCCAGAATATGCCCGACCCACATCCACCCCTTGTGAATAGGCGCCAACACAGAGGGAAGAAGGCCACCGCATAGAACAAGCAGACCTCCGATTCCGGCTGCCCACAGGCGCAACGGCTCCCCGCGAAATACCATCGGCCACAGACCGATCACGGCAAAAACCGCTCCGACCAACAGGCCAAATTGCCGTAGCTCTTTACGTGTGGCGGCTTGATCCATTATCCCGATCCCCCCGGTCAGCTAGTCGAGTTCGAATTCTTTCTTCCAATCGGAATCCCCTTCAAGGGGCCTCTGATCCTCTTTCCTCAATACGCAACTCTCAATCACCAGGACATCCATCTCCGTCCGCATAAAGCAACGATAGGCATCTTCCGGCGTGCAGACAATCGGCTCACCCCGCACGTTGAACGACGTATTCACACAGGTGGCATAGCCCGTCTTTGCCTCAAACGCTTTGAGTAACTTGTAGTACCGGGGATTCGTCTCCTCATGCACGGTCTGAATTCTGGCAGAGTAATCGATATGCGTAACGGAGGGGATATCCGAACGTGGCACATTGAGCAAATCAATGCCCCAAAGCTCTTTCTGTTCCGAATCGAAGGGAAGTCGGCGCTTTTCAAGAACCGGAGCCACCAGCAACATATAGGGACTATCACAGTCCATCTGGAAATAATCCGACACCCGCTCTCTCAATACAGAAGGCGCAAAGGGCCTGAACGACTCACGGTACTTAATCTTGAGATTCAGGACAGACTGCATGTTCGTATTGCGAGCATCCCCGAGAATGCTACGGCAGCCAAGAGATCGCGGCCCGAATTCCATCCGACCCTGATGCCAACCCACGACTTTTCCCGCTGCCAGATTATCGGCCACCTGCCCATACAAATCCTTTTCATCGAGCCGACGATAGACCGCCCCAAGCGTTTTCAGCCTGGCTTCGACATCCTCATTGCTGAAGGCCGGTCCCAGATAGCTCCCCTTCATTTTGTCGTGGATATTGTCTGCGGTCCTGGGCCTGTTCTCATACTGGTGCCAGGCACTCAGCGCAGCACCCACCGCCCCGCCTGCATCGCCGGCAGCAGGCTGGATCCACAGCCCTTTAAACGGTCCCTCCCGGAGCACCCGCCCATTACCCACACAATTGAGCGCGACTCCGCCAGCCAGGCAGAGATAGTCCGCTCCCGTTTCACGATGCATCGTCCGCGACAGCCGCAACATGACCTCTTCGGTCACTTCCTGAATCGAGCGAGCCAAATCCATCTCGCGCTGACCGAACTTCGACTCTGCCTTGCGAGGAGGGCCCCCGAACACGTCGTCGAACTTGCGGCTTGTCATGGTCAAGCCGGTGCAATAGTTGAAATACTCCATGTTCATTCTGAACGTGCCGTCCGGCTTGAGATCGATCAGATGTTCATAAATCGCCTGGACGTACTTGGGCTCTCCATACGGAGCCAACCCCATGACTTTGTATTCACCGGAATTAACCTTGAACCCCGTGTAATACGTAAAGGCCGAATACAGCAGGCCGATCGAGTGGGGAAACGGAATGTCCCATAGCGGGGTCAATGTGCTTCCTTCACCTAACCACGCCGACGTGGTCGCCCATTCTCCGACCCCGTCCATGCAGAGCACCGCAGCCCGTTCATAGGGGGACGCATAGAAGGCTGAGGCTGCGTGGGACTCATGATGCTCGCCAAAGAGGAACTCCGGCAATTCGGACTTATCGAGGCCGCTCGAACAAGCCAACACTTCTTTTCGCAGTAAGTTCCGCAGAAAGAGTTTTTCTTTCAACCAGACTGGCATCGCGGCCAGGAACGACTGGATTCCCTTGGGGGCAAATCCGAGGTAGGTCTCCAGCAACCGTTCAAACTTGATGAACGGCTTGTCGTAAAACACGACATATTGCAGATCCTTAATCCCAATCCCTGCCTGAGCCAGACAATACTTAACCGCTTGACGCGGGAATCCCGGATCGTGCTTCTTTCGTGTAAACCGCTCTTCTTGTGCCGCCGCGACAATCTCGCCATCCTGCAGCAGACAAGCGGCGCTATCGTGGTAAAAAGCAGAAATGCCAAGTATGTACATAGTGTCAATCAGTTACGTATCGTGAGTCCTTCAATCCAAACAATAATACATCGCATACAAGAGCGCAATCTTTCAGATGCACGGGAACGGCGCTGCCCCGCATGATGGCGAATCAGAGGGGCACAGCAATGAAGGAAATAAAACGACTTCGTTGACGGGCACGCAACGTTCTGCCATTCTGGGTAAAATCACCGGAGGGGTTCATGTCTCAAGTCAAAGAGCGAAAGATTGCCGTTGTCGGGCTTGGCTACGTGGGCCTTCCAATCGCTGTGGCGTTTGGAAAACGGCAGCGCGTCATCGGCTTTGATATCAACAAGGCCAAGATTGCGGAGCTCCAGAATGGCCTCGACCGGACCGGCGAGGTCTCTCCTGCCGAGCTGAAATCGTCCGATGTCCACTACACCTATCAGCCCGGCGACCTCAAAGCGGCTGACTTCATCATCGTGGCCGTCCCCACCCCGATCAATGAAGCCCTTCAGCCTGATTTGACGGCTCTCCGAAAATCATCCGAACTGATCGGAGCCAACCTCTCACCAGGAGCGATTGTGGTCTTCGAATCGACGGTCTACCCAGGAGCCACAGAGGAAGTCTGCCTGCCGATTCTCGAACAGGCCTCCGGGATGACATGCGGCGTGGATTTCAAGCTGGGCTACTCTCCCGAGCGGATCAATCCTGGAGATAAGGACCATACCCTCGAAAAGATCATCAAGGTCGTGTCAGCCCAAGACGACGCATCGCTGGAGATCGTCGCGAACACTTATGAGCTCGTGGTCAAGGCAGGCATTCACCGTGCCTCCAGCATTAAAGTGGCGGAAGCGGCGAAGGTGATTGAAAATACCCAACGGGACTTGAATATTGCGCTGATGAATGAGCTAGCGCTTATCTTTCACCGTCTCGGGATCGATACGAAATCCGTTCTGGATGCGGCAGGAACCAAATGGAACTTTCTGAAATTTTATCCGGGACTCGTGGGCGGCCATTGCATTGGCGTAGACCCCTACTATCTGACTTCCAAAGCTGAGTCGGTCGGCTACCATCCGCAAGTGATTCTAGCTGGCCGGCGCATCAATAACGGCATGGGGAAGTTCGTCGCGGAGCAAACGATCAAGCTGCTCGGTCAACTGCCCCGGCCAATCAAGGATCTCAAGGTGGCGGTCCTAGGCCTCACCTTTAAAGAGAACGTGCCGGATCTACGCAATAGCCGGGTGCCCGACATCATTCAGGAGCTACGCGAGTATGGGGTCCAGGTCTTGGTGCATGATCCGATCGCAGACCCGAAAGAAGCAGTCGCGGAATATGGCATTCAGCTGCAGCCGTGGAACGATCTGAAGAATGTCGATGGACTGATTATTGCCGTGTCCCACCGTTCCTACGCAGAGATGGACCTACAGGAATTGCTCAAGCCCCTCCGGAATCAACACGAAGGAGTGGTCATTGACGTGAAGTGCTTGCTCGACCAAGCCAAGCTCCCCTCTTCTTTGACCTACTGGCGCTTATAAGAAGCTATCGATCACTCCCCTTTGGGAAGTCGCGAGAAGTAGAACGTGGCGATGGCCACGGTTGCCGCGACATTCAAGGATTCCACATCGCGGCTGAGAGGGATAGTAAATCGAGTAGTGGCCTGGGTGCGGATCTGCGCGGACAAACCTCGGCTTTCATTGCCGACCGCAAACACCAGCTTCCTGGGCGCCACGTGAATCTCGTCGATCGGAACGGTCTCGCCTCCTCCCGCTTCTGCGGTGAAGATCTGGCAACCCTCTTGGATCAAACCGGACACATCCTTGGCGAAAAAAATCGGCAGCGCAAGCAGGACGCCGCTCGTCGAACGCACCACCTTAGGATGATAGATATCGGCCGACTCAGGCGTGAGCCACAGAGCACTCACGTTCAGCCCTGCCGCCGTTCTGATAATCGCCCCGACATTGGCGGGATCTTGCAGCTGCTCGCCGAAAATCCCCAGGACCGTCGGCTGCCGAAGGATCGCCGCTTCATTCCACGCCGGCTGCCGCACCACGGCAAGAATACCTTGCGGCGCTTCCAGATCGGATAATTTCGAGAATTGAAAATCAGGGCAGGAATACTGCTGCGCCGAGGCAGGGAGTCCGACCAGCCGGTCATTCTCCCCTTCTTTGGTCAGGTACCCATGAGCCGTCACGACTGTGAGAATCTGTTCGGGGTACCGAGTCAGGAGATCGCGCACCGCATGGGCGCCTTCGACTACGAAGGCGCCTTCCGCTGCTCGCACCCGTCGCTCGTGGAGGAGCTCCCGAATGTACGAGCCTTGCGCACGCGTCAGGAGAGGGAGGGCCACGCTAGTACGTCACAGTGAACAACGAGGACTCAGCGACGTTTCCGCCCGGACGCGGCTTCGGCAGCCCGAATCCGTTGGGCCCGCAGCTTCGCTCGCTTCAATGCCGTCAGTTTCCCCCTGGTTCGATCCTGCTCATGCTGCAGTTTATCAAACTGAGACTTGAGATGAAGTTTTTCCCGCTTGTGAAGCGTGGCGCATTCTTCTTCGGAAAGATGGATCCAGTCGCCGCTCGTCCGCGCCCGCTTGATCCGCTGCTGCAACGACTCCCGCAACTGCTTGGAGCGCATGGTCAAAAGCGACTTCAAGGCTTCCTTGCGTCGCTGCACTTCCTCTTCCTCTGCGAGAATTCCGCGAATATCTGTTCCTAACATGGCACGCCTCCTCACTGAATCGAGAATAAACTGGAAGCGGTATTATACCTGATTTCACCACCCATCTTCCAGTAGGCGAAATTAACGATAAGTTATTGATTTGCAAGGAAAGTTTGTCGCGGGACCGCTGCAGTGAGGTTGCGAAGGTGGCCCCTATTCAGTATCATCGCGCCATGGCACTGGGACAACAGATTCAAGCCTGGCGTATCTCGCGAGGCCACTCGACCGACTATTTAGCGGCTCAATCGTCTCTCTCGCTTCAGATACTTGAGGCGATTGAAGCCGAAGAAGCAGACCCCTCCGCCTCGATACTGGAATCGCTCGCCGCCACGCTGAAGATCCCTCCAGCCTGGCTCTTTCACCACCCAACTTCATTTCGCACTCTGTTTGAAGATCCGGAGGAAACAGACAGCTCCATCCCCCCTGGCCCTGATCCTGTCACAGAACGAATCCTCGCCGGATCACGGATGGACCGGTCGCTGTATGTCCTCTTGACGGCGATCATCCAAAGCGGCGAACCGAAATTGCTCCGTGCGGCAGAGGTGAATTTACGGAGCCTCGTCAAGCAAGCCAAACAAGCGACGATCCCCTGGCAGAACCGGCCGTCTGGGCACTTCGAACCACCAAACGACTAG
>CAMDPZ010000021.1 GCA_945905765.1 Nitrospira lenta | reverse complement strand
GTGTCGTGATTACTTGCCCTTCTCGTCCTTCTTCTTCTCGTCCTTCTTATCGCCGAACGTGTCAGCGTGGCCGCCCTTCTTCTCGTCCTTCTTCTCTTTCTTCTCTTCGCCGTACACGAGGACGTGGCCGCCCTTCTTCTCGTCCTTCTTCTCCGCCTTCTTCTCTTCAGCGAAGGAAGGAGCGCTGAACGTCACTGCCACTGCCACTGCCATGATTGCCATCAAGATGCTCTTCATAATATGTCACCCCCTTTAAATGTTAGTGTGAATATTGCCTGCCCTTCACATAGGGCAAACGGGCGCTACGGTATCGAAAACAGGCCCTATTGTCAACCGCCTATTTCGCTTTCTTGATGGAATGCCGGCAGAGCCCACCGCCCTTCAGGCCTGCGACCAGGCTGTGCTACAATGCGCCTCCGGGAGAAAAGCTGGTTCATATGGCGTTTTCGCAAAGCAAATACATCAAGTTTCAAAACGGCATGAGACGACGGATCGATTCCTTGCGCCCGAAGGCTGAGGAAAGTCTGGAGCTCGCCGTCGATACGATGATGCAGGAGCGGGTCGACAGTTTCTTCCGCGTCGAAGAGGGGCTGGAGGAAATCATCAAGTCTCTGATCCAGATCGAAGATGAGCTGGCGGAGATCCGCGATCTCTCCGGCGCCATGCGGCTGGAATCCCGCCTGGAGTTCGTCGAAGACCGCTGGGACGACTTCGATAGCGAGATTCGGGAGCGACCCCGTCGCCGGCGCAAGAAAGTCAGCCTGGCCGATATGTTGAAAGCTGCAAGCGGGGGCGGCGGCGACCTTTCGCAAGGAATGAGCGGCATCAACAATGCCATGGACGCCTATGCGGCCATGGGCGTGGAATTCGGCAGTTCGCTCGCCGAAGTCACCGCATCGTTCCGCCAGAAGGCCAAGCAACTCCATCCCGACTCGAATAACGGAGACCGTAGCGCCGAGCCGGAATTACGCCGCATGCTGGAGGCTTATCAGTTTTTGAAAGAATACTTGAGCCTCAGCAATGTGGAGCCTCCGCGATCCCCTGACCATACTTACAATCCAACCGAATGAGAGACCTGTGACACCCAAACCACCGATGCTGTATGTAACCGACCAGTCTGCCCTTGAAACCCTGTGCCTGACGCTGAAGCAAAGCTCTCGGCTGGCCCTGGATACGGAATTCGTCGGGGAAGACACCTTCGTCCCGCGACTCGAACTGATCCAAGTCGCCACCGCCACGACCGCTGCCGTCATCGACTTTCCCGCCGTCCAGGCCAAGGGATCGCTCGACGCCTTTTGGGAGCTCATCTGCGATACCAAGATTGAAAAGATCGTCCATGCGGGGCGGCAAGACCTCGATCTCTTTGCCACCCATGCGGGGCAGATCCCGAAGCCATTTTTCGACACACAGATCGCCGCAGCGATGGTCGGGTACGGAGCTCAGGTGGCCTATGCGAACCTGGTCCAACGACTCCATGGCACAAAGTTGGCCAAGGCCCATACCTTTACCAACTGGAGTGCGCGACCCCTCTCGGATGACCAGATTGCCTACGCCTTGGAGGATGTCGAGTTTCTCCTCTCGATCCATACGCATTTACAGGACCGTCTGAGCTCGCTCGGTCGGCTGGAATGGGTCGGAGAGGAATTTGCGCGGCTGGAAACAGCGGTGGGAGAGAAAAGTCGGGAACCGCAAGAACGCTATCAGCGTATTCGCGGGTGGGATACGCTCAAGCCTAAAGGGGCGGCGGTGCTTCGTGAATTGGCTGCCTGGCGAGAGGCGGAAGCCAGAAGGCGAAACGTGCCGCGCGGGCGGGTCATGCGGGACGAGGTGCTTCTCCAACTCGCGCGCCATCCGCCCAAATCGGTCAGCGAGCTCCGTGGACTTCGCGGCGTTCATTCTTCGGAGGTGGATCGCCATGGAGAGCAACTGTTAGGCACCATCACCTCGGCCTTGGCGCTCCCGCCGACCTCCTGGCCGGAAGTCCCTCGCGAACGGAATCCGGATCCTGAATCCACCGGCATCGTCGAGCTCTTGCAAGCCGTGCTGAAGGCCCGCGCCGCAGAGGAGGGGATTGCCCCCACCATGCTCGCCACCAGCTCCGACCTCCAAACGCTCGTGGAAGCGAAGCAGAATCGGGCCACCCTCGATGTGCCCATCCTCCGGGGCTGGCGACGGCAACTGGCAGGAGATCTGTTGCTCAAAGTCTTGGATGGAGCGGTCACCATTACGGTCGACCGAACCTCCGGCGCCCTCAAGATGGCGCAGGAGGATCTCTCCAAGACTGCGAACTGACGCGTAGTTACAGTAATTCTTTGACCGATTCAGCCGGTCTGGCCAGGATCACCTGTTCGCCCTTTGCGACAATCGGACGTTGAATGAGGTCTGGGTGGGCGATCATCAGATCGAGCCATTCATCATCCGAGAGGGTCTTTTTGGCTAACCCGAGCTCCTTATAGATCTCTTCTTTGGTGCGAAGAATGTCTTTCGGCGCCAATCCCGCCTTCTTCAAGAGGCCCTTGAGCTGAGCCTTGGTGAAGGGCTGCTCGTAGTAGTTGACGGCCGTGAAGGGTTGGCCGCTTTCCTTTAACAACTGCACCGCCTGACGGCAGGTGCTACAGGTCGGTTTTTGATAAATCGTTACCTCGGCCATGCTACACTCCTTGTCTCAGCGTCCTGCTTACCTTGACGCCATTTTTACCCCTGTGATACATCATCCTCAATCTATTCACATGAACGCCCATTTATGCTGACACCCATCTTCGGAACGAGCTCTACCGGCCAATTCTCCTGCGCCACGGACAGCCAGCATACCCTACGAGACCTCCGCACGAAACGAAAAGGACAACCGGTCTTCGTCCTGGGACATGTCTTGGCGAGAAAAGGTCAGGAAGGGATCTTCGAGGTCTTTAACGATCGCCTGGCACTCGTCAAGTTCTCAGATGGCGGCGCAATCGGCTATGACCCGCTGGAACTGCTCTTACCGACCGACATCGACGACAAGGGAATCGCCTACTTCGAAATTCGCCCCTGCCGGCAATGCGAACAACTGTTCCCTCTCACTGCCGATGAATGTGACGCGCCGGAAGAACCCGCTGCCTGCCCGGAATGTCGAAGTTCCAAGTTCTAGGTTCGACGTTCTGGAAACATCGAACTTCGGACGTCGAACTCTCGCGTCTCGCTAGTCACGCTCTGCTATCCGGCTAGTCCACCATCGGCGCGATCTCCAGCGCTTTCTTGATCAAGCAATCGCCTGCAAAAGACTGAAGCGACATCGGCAACATGCTGGCGTCGATCACGTGCACCGTGACCACCTGAAAGCCTTCCGCAACTTTATAGCCTTCCAGCTTCATAGCATGGCAGATTTCGAGTTTCTTCCAAATCAGATTATTCAGAATCGTGTCCGACGCGAGAAGCTTCATGTCCGACACGGCGTCATTCACCGAAACCTTTGCCGCCACCCGCGCCTTATCTTTCGGCGCCTCGCTCACCACGGCAAAACCGAGAACCTCTCCGTCTGCCTGAGCCAGAGAGGCTGACCCCATCGCGATGACGCTGAAGAGCAACAGCAGAAGGGACATACACGTTTCTCCGATTCCCAGGCCGCGACCGGTCTCAGTATGCCAATCGGCCGGAGTCATTTCAAGATCTTGCTCGCCGAACATGCTAAACTTTCGTCACGCGTCATATATCTTACCACTTAGGTAGAGGAGCGCGATCATGCCACAGGATTTTATGCCGGGGCTCGCCGGCGTGCCAGCAGCCAAATCCTCCATCAGCGATGTGGACGGGCAGCGCGGGGTGCTGGAATATCGCGGCATCCGAGTCGAAGAGCTCTGCCTGAAATCCTCCTATCTCGAAACGGCCTATCTCTTGCTGTTCGGGCATCTCCCTACGCAAGCGCAGCTCGCGCGATGGCAGGAAGACATCGACCATCACCGCCGCATCAAGTTCAAAATCGTCGATTTGCTGAAATGTCTGCCGGAGCAGGGTCATCCCATGGATGCCTTGCAGGCGTCGGTTGCCGCCCGGGGCATGTTTTATCCCGGACGAAACGTGCAGGACATCGAGAATAACTATTGGTCTGCCGTCCGCCTCGTGGCCAAACTGCCCACCCTCGTCGCAGCTTGGGCGCGTCTGCGGCAGGGGAACGAATACATTCCACCGCGCGACGATCTCGGGTTTTCAGAAAACTTCCTCTACATGCTGACCGAAACGGAGCCGCTTCCCTTGTGGGCCGATCTGTTCGACGACTGCCTGATCCTCCATGCAGAACATACGATGAATGCCTCAACCTTTACCGGGATGGTCACAGCCTCGACATTGGCCGATCCCTATACGGTTGTTGCCTCTTCCATCGGGGCCTTGAAGGGGCCGCTGCATGGCGGAGCCAATGAGGAAGTCGTGCAGATGCTGAAAGAGATCGGTCAGCCTGAGAAGGCCCGCCCGTACCTAGAAGAACAGATCCGCACGAAACAGAGGCTGATGGGCTTCGGTCACCGGGTCTACAAGGTCAAGGATCCCCGCGCGACAGTGGTACAAGGTCTCTGCGAACAACTCTTCACGGAGTCCGGCAGCTCCCCCCTCTATAATATTGCCCTCGAAGTCGAAAGGGTTGCGGCAGAACTGTTACAAGGAAAGGGGATTTATCCCAACGTCGATTTTTACTCCGGAATCATCTACGAAAAGATGGGTATCGAAACCGATCTCTTCACACCGCTCTTCGCAATGGCCCGGGTCTCCGGGTGGCTGGCCCATTGGCTTGAGCAATTGCGTGAAAATAAACTGTTCCGCCCGGACCAGATTTACTCCGGCGAACATGGTCGATCCTACCTGCCGATCGAACAGCGCCAATAGCCCCTTGACTCTGCCGCAGCAAGGATTATCTCCTTCATCAGACAGGCGAAGTGGCGCGCGCCGCCCATACACTACTGAGAATAATGACCGGGACTGCAAAGGAGGTCTCTATGACACTCGTACGGTGGGATCCGTTTCGTGACCTTGAAGATGTATCGAGTCGGTTGAATTGGATGTTTCGACGTCCGGCTCTGCCTCAGACGAATGGCACCAACAAAGAGACCATGATCGTGGCCGACTGGGTGCCTTCCGTCGATGTCAGCGAAACGGAAGGGGAGTACCAGATCAAAGCAGAAATCCCTGACGTAAAGAAAGAGGATGTGAAGGTGACGGTCGAAGACGGAGTCCTCACGATTCAGGGTGAGCGCAAATATGAGAAGGAAGAGAAGGGCAAGAAGTACCATCGGGTGGAGCGCTCCTATGGCAGCTTCATCAGAAGTTTCACCTTGCCAGACCTCGTGGATGAAGCAAAGGTGAAGGCGGAATTCAAGGATGGAGTCCTGAATCTCCAGCTGCCAAAGTCCGTGAAGGCGAAACCCAAATCCATCGAAGTGACGGTTGGCTGATCCGCAACTGTCTCATCCTGTTTGAACAGAGGCCCGCTCCGGCGGGCCTCTTCTTTTTCAGCCTCCTCCGGCCATTCCCCTGGACGGCCAACGAAAAGTCATTGCAGATGGAATACCTTGAGGATGCTCAAAAAGGCCGTTCAGCAAGGCCGCAGACGATGAAAGCACCGGAGGCGTAGCCCCTGGCTACGTTGAGGATGCTTTCAAGGCGAGAACGCAGCTGACGGCTTTTTTCAGCATCCTCTCAATCAGCCGACACTCTTGTGTAAGCAGGCTACCAACGTTTATTATGGCGCCCGCGACAGCTAGCATCCTTACACCGGAGTAGTATCCATGAAGAAGACCAGGACTCAGTCACCCCCTGCGACCAGAATTGAACGAGATACCATGGGCGAGCTGGCCGTGCCGGCCACAGCTTATTATGGTGTGCAGACCGCCCGCGCCATCGAGAACTTCCCCATCAGCTCCTTGCGATTTCCCCGCGCCATGATCCGGGCGATGGGAATGCTCAAACGCGCCGCCGCGACCGTCAACCAGTCCCTGGGTCTCCTCGACAAGAAACCGGCTGATGCGATCACCAAGGCCGCGACCGAAGTGATCGAGGGCCGGCTCGACGCCGAGTTCCCCGTGGATATTTTCCAAACCGGCTCCGGCACCTCGACGAACATGAACACCAACGAGGTGATTTCAAACCGCGCAACCGAACTGTTGGGCGGCGCGCGCGGCAGCAAACTGGTGCATCCCAACGACCACGTCAATCTGGGCCAGTCCAGCAACGATGTCATTCCCACGGCGATTCATATCGCCGCCGGGGAGATGCTGGAGCGGCAACTCATTCCAGCCCTTACCTGCTTACAGAAGGCGCTCGCCCGCAAAGCCAAGGAGTTCGACAAGATCGTCAAGATCGGCCGCACCCACTTGCAGGATGCGACGCCGGTGCGTTTGGGACAGGAATTCGGCGGCTATGCCAGGCAGATCGAATTAGGCATTCAACGGGTCCGGCGCGCGCAAGAAGCCCTCAGCGAAGTCGCGCTCGGCGGCACCGCGGTAGGCACAGGACTCAATTGCCATCCGAAGTTCGCCTCCAAGGTCATGGCCATCATTTCCAAAGAGACCGGCTGTACCTTCAAGGAAGCGAAGAACCACTTTGAAGCGCAGTCCGCTCAGGATTCCTTGGTCGAAGCGAGCGGGGAGCTGAAGACCATTGCCGTGAGCCTTATGAAAATCGCCAACGACATTCGCTGGCTCGGTTCAGGCCCTCGCTGCGGGCTCGGAGAGATCAATCTTCCCGAAACACAACCTGGCTCCTCCATCATGCCGGGCAAAGTGAACCCGGTCATTGCCGAATCAGTCACGATGGTCTGCGCCCAGGTGATCGGGAACGATGTCACGGTCACAGTGGGAGGGCAGGCGGCCAACTTCGAATTGATCGTCATGTTGCCGGTCATGGCCTACAATCTTTTGCAATCCATCGAGCTCCTCTCAACCGCCTCGACCAATTTCGCGGTCAAGTGTATTGACGGGATTAAAGCCAACGAGGAACGGTGCAAGAGCTTGATCGAGGAAAGTCTGGCCATGTGCACGGCTCTGGCTCCGGAGATCGGCTACGAAGCAGCCGCGAAACTGGCCAAGGATGCCTATAAGTCCGGCAAGACCGTGCGCCAGATGGCCAAGGAACAAAGGGTCCTCTCGGAGAAGCGGCTGACCCAACTGCTCGACCCCTGGCGCATGACTGAGCCGGGCGGGCCGGTTGGCAGTGCGGGCGGGTAAATCGAGCTTTGACAGCCCAAAAGTCCCTATGCTAACGTCCGCGGAACTGTTGAGGTTCTCCTCACTTCTCTGTTCACTTTATCTAGGAAACAACGCATGAGCGCAACAAACTCGCAGGTGATTATTGTGGTCGGCGCAGGGCCGGCCGGCATGGCCGTCGCCAGCAGCCTGGCGAAGGCGGGCCATGAAGTGATCGTACTGAATCGGGATATCAAATTCGGCGGACTGGCGGAATATGGCATTTTCCCCGCGAAGCTGAAGCTGCGCGGCGGATTGAAAAAGCAATATTGGGAACTGCTCCAGCAGCCCAATGTCCATTACTTCGGCAACGTCACAATCGGAAACGGCAAAGACCTCACGGTGGAAGACCTCCGTGGACTCGGCGCGAACGCCATCGTCTTTTCAAGCGGGGCGCAGGGCACAAAAAGCATCGGCGTTGAAGGGGACTCGGCCCAAGGCGTCTTCCATGCAAAAGATGTCGTGTTTCATTTCAACCGGCTGCCGGGCTACGGGGATCGGCCCTTTGAGATGGGCAAACATGTCGGCATCATCGGCGTGGGCGACGTCATGGTCGATATCGCCCGCTGGCTGATCAACTACAAGAAGGTCGAGCGGGTCACCGCGATTGCGCGCCGCGGCCCTGTTGAACGGAAATACAACCCGAAAGAAATCCGCTCGGTCTGTTCCAATATGGACCTGGAGGGGATCGCGGCAGAATTTGTCCGGATCAAGGATCGCCTCGCGGCTGTCGGGCAAAACGCCGATGCTGTGCAGAAAGGTTTGACGGACGAGTTTACCAAGTGCGAGCCGAAGGTCAGCGACACGAAGATGGGCTTCCGGTTTCTCGCCTCGCCGAAACGCATTCTCGTCGACGCACACAATCGGGTGCGCGGCCTTGAACTGGAAGAGAACAAGCTTGAACCGAAAGGGGACGACACGGCAGCGGTCGGACTCAAACAATCCTACGAGTTCGCCTGCGACAGCGTGGTCTTCGCCGTCGGAGATAAAGTCGATGCCGCCTTGGGCCTTCCCTATAAAAATGGCGTGTTCGTCACGAACCCCAATAAGACCGGCAACGACCCGGACGACGCGCTGTTCCAGGCCTATGACGAAACGACCGGCCAGGTCATCGACGGGGTCTTTCTCGCAGGCTGGGCTCGTAAAGCCAGCGAGGGCTTAGTCGGCATTGCCAAACGGGACGGGGATTGGTGCGCGGAAGTCGTCAGCCGTTACCTTGCGGCGAAGACACCGGTTAACGCAAAAGTCGTCCTCGACAAGCTCACCACGATCCTCAAGGCCCACAAGAGTCACCCCGTCGACGTGAAGGGACTCCGCGTACTTGAATCGATCGAGAAGCAACACCAGGGTGAGACAGATTGTATCGGGGAGTTCAAATACGCGAGCAACCTGGAAATGATCGAACTGATCGAGAAGGGGACAGCCTAGAGCCTAGGCCGGTCGGTTGAACGGTTACCCGTCCCCCCACTTGAGTTTCTCTCGCAGGACTTCATAGTAGCCGCTTTCCGGAAAGCGGATGAGTCTCGTCCGGTATTCGGACATCTTGATTTCAACCGTATCGCCCTGAATCATCGCCACCCCGACCTGACCATCCAGCGTCGCCATCGCGCCATCGTCTTTACTGGTGAGCGTCACCTCGATTTCGGCCGTAGCCGGAACGATCAGCGGGCGGTGGGTCAACGTATGGGGACAGATGGGCGTAACCATCAACGATTGCACGGCCGGATTGATAATGGGTCCGCCGGCTGAAAGCGAATAGGCGGTCGATCCGGTCGGTGTCGTGACGATCACGCCATCGCCACGCAGATTGGTGACGAACTGGCCTTGAATGGAAATCCGCAGCTCGATCATCCGGGCCAGCGTCCCCTTACTGATCACCACATCGTTCAACACCACGCCGCGCGCCACCGTTTCTCCATGCCGATGGACATGCGTCTGCAGCATGAGCCGCTCATCGAGCACGAAGTCATTGGCAAACACCCGCTCAAGCGAGGGATACAAGTTTTCCAGTCGAACCTCGGTCAAAAATCCTAATCCCCCAAGGTTCACACCCAGGATGGGAATGCTTCGCTCCCCGGCAAGTCTTGCCGCGTTCAACATCGTCCCGTCACCGCCCAGAACCAGCAGCACATCCGCCTTGCTCGCCAACTGGGTTTTCTGAACGCCGCCCTGCTCACCCAGCAAAGTCGCCGACGTCGTGTCCAAGATGACATTAATACTGCGAGCCCTGAGCCAGGCGACCACATCCTGCAGGGTGCTTTTGATCTCAGGGAACTTCGGCTTGGTAAGAATTCCGATACTTTTGTTCTTCATAGAGAGAAACCAGTCGTGGGGCTATTAAGATAGCGGTGAAAAAGTTCGAGATTGTATCGGGAGCATTCTTTTGAAGTCAACGAACGAAAGAGGGATCGTCTACTTCGGAGCGGGTGTCGTTTGAGTGGCTTTTTATCGGGCTGTGCGATTCCCTCGCAGCCTTGACACCTAAAATCCTTCTGGTTAGAATTAGACCAGATTTTTCGATAGGTTTGCACACCGTTACCTGGTTATTTAGGCCCACCTAAAAGGAGGCAGGATGTTCGAACGATTCACGGACAAGGGTCGGAAGATCATCATCCTGGCGCGGGAAGAGGCAGAGCGTCATCAGAACGACTACCTCGGCACCGAGCATCTCGTCTTGGCTATCCTCCGTGAGTCAGACGGAATCGCCCTGATGATCTTGAAGAAGATGGGACTCTCGACCGAACAAATCCGTTTGGAGATTGAACGGAATTTGCCTGGCGGGGGAACCACGATGACCTTTGGGGAAATCCCCTTCAGCCCCCGGGTGAAAAAAGTGATCGAGTACGGGGTCGAAGAGGCCCGCCTGCTCGGACACAATCATATCGGCAGCGAACACCTCTTATTGGGACTGCTTCGGGAAGAAGAGGGGATCGGCGGAAAGATCCTGCGCAGCTTAGGCGCGAATCTTCTGACTGCCAGACAATTGACCGTCACCTTCTTGCGGAAATCCGCTCCACGCGAGCGCGACCGGAAGAGCAACACGCCCGCGCTCGACGAGTTCGGCCGCGACCTGACCCAGCTGGCCCAGGAAGGGCATCTGGATCCCGTCATCGGACGCGCCGACGAAATCGAACGAGTCCTACAGATCCTCAGTCGCCGTTCCAAAAATAATCCTGTGCTCATCGGGGAAGCCGGCGTCGGCAAGACCGCCATCGTGGAAGGTCTCGCCCAGCGGATCGTCCAATCGGAAGTGCCGGACAATCTGCTCTCACGCCGCGTCATTGCCCTCGACCTCGGAGCCTTGGTCGCAGGGACGAAATATCGCGGCCAGTTCGAAGAGCGGCTGAAAGTCGTGATGAAGGAAATCGTCCAGGCCGGCAACATCATCATCTTCATCGACGAACTGCATACCTTAGTCGGAGCAGGGGCGGCGGAGGGATCGATCGATGCCTCCAACATGCTCAAGCCGGCTTTGTCGCGCGGCGAAATTCAGTGCATCGGCGCCACGACGCTGGATGAATATCGCAAGCACATTGAAAAAGACGGAGCCCTTAAGCGCCGGTTCCAACCGATTCACGTCCAGCCGCCCAGCATCGATGAAACGGTGCAGATCATCAGAGGGCTGCGCGACCGGTATGAGGAGCATCATGGCGTCGAGATTTCAGAGGAAGCCATTCTCGAAGCGGTCAAACTGTCCGACCGCTACATCAGCGACCGGTTCCTCCCGGACAAGGCGATCGACTTGATCGACGAGACCGGGTCGCGGGCCAAGCTGCAGACCTATGCCTTGCCGTCGGAACTGAAGGCGATGGAGCAAGAGCTGAAAAAGGTGTCTCGCGAAAAGGAACAGGCCATCTCGATGCAGAACTTCGAGGAGGCGGTCCGCCATCGCGAAGAAGAGGAACGGCTGCGTAAGCTCCTCGACGAATCCAAGCGCGAGTGGAAAAAGAATCAGGAAAAGAACAAGCCGACGATCGGCAAAGAAGACGTGGCCTATGTCGTCTCAAAGATGACGGGCATTCCGCTCTTCAAGCTCGAAGAAGAAGAATCGAACAAGCTCCTGCGCATGGAGGAATTCCTCCACAAGCGCGTGGTCGGCCAGAACGAAGCGATCTCCGCCGTGGCCCGGGCCATCCGGCGCTCACGCGCCGGCCTGAAGGAAGCGCGGAAGCCCATCGGCTCCTTCATTTTCCTGGGACCCACCGGAGTCGGAAAAACCGAGCTGGCGCGCACGCTGGCCGAGTTCCTCTTCAATAGTGAAGATTCGCTCATCCGGATCGACATGTCCGAATATCAAGAGAAGTTCACCAGCTCGCGGCTCTTCGGCGCGCCGCCGGGATACGTGGGCTATGAAGAGGGCGGCCAATTGACGGAGCGGGTCCGACGCCGGCCCTATTCCGTGGTCCTCTTTGACGAAATCGAAAAGGCCCATCCCGACGTGTTCAACATCCTCTTACAGGTCTTGGACGACGGCGTGCTGACCGACAGCCTCGGACGCAAGGTCGATTTCAAGAATTGCGTCATCATCATGACATCCAACATCGGGACCAAGATGATCCAGAAGGGTGTCTCGCTCGGCTTCCAGAACACGGAAGGCGATCAGGCGCGCCACAAGAAGGAAGAAGTCCTGAGCGAATTGCGCCGCTCGTTCAGTCCGGAGTTCCTGAACCGGATCGACGAAGTCGTGGTCTTCCATCAGTTGGACAAAGTGCATCTCTCCAACATTCTCGATATCCTCTTGAGCGAACTCAACCTTCGTTTGATGGAGAAGGGTGTGGAGCTCGAGGTCGAAGACGACGTCAAGCAGTGGTTGATCAAAGAAGGCTACGAGCCGCTCTACGGGGCCAGACCGATGCGCCGGACGATTCAGCGCGCGCTCGGCGATCCTCTCTCCGAAGAGATGATCAAGGGCCGGTTCAAGGATTGCCGAAAGATCCGCGTGGTGCTGCGCGACGGCGCGCCGGCATTCGTCGAGCAGGAGGCTATGGCCGTCGTCTAAGGCCTGGCCGTGCGCGATCGCATCGCAGAGATGAACGACACGACCCTTGTGGCATAGGCCACAAGGGTCGTGTTATTTTAATGCACGAAGAACGATCGACTTTGCGACTCTGTCGGCAAACAGGCAACCAGGCTTCATGACTATGCTCGCACCACGCCCCACTTCCGCCTGGACACCTGGCCCCATCCTCGGAATCGAGACCTCGTGCGATGAAACGGCCGCCTCGGTGCTGGCAACGGACGGCTCCGTCCTCTCGAACGTTATTACCTCGCAGCATGATGTGCATCAGCGATTCGGCGGCGTCGTGCCCGAGCTCGCCTCCCGTGCCCATATCGAATCGGTCGAACAGGTTTCCAGCGAGGCGCTGCGGCAGGCAGGTCTCGCCTGGCCGGATCTTTCCGGCATTGCCGTCACTCAGGGCCCCGGTCTGGCCGGTGCGCTCCTCGTGGGAGTCAACTATGCCAAAGCCCTGGCCTATGCCTTGAATATTCCGATCGTCGGCGTAAGCCACCTGGAAGGCCATATCGCCTCCGCCTGGTTGCAGGACCCGTCATTCCCGCTCCCCTGTGTGGTCCTCGTGGTGTCGGGAGGCCATACGCATCTCTACCTCAAAGACCCGCTCGGTCACTGCCGGCTCCTGGGCGCGACCAAAGACGATGCGGCTGGGGAGGCCTTTGACAAGGGCGCGCAGATGCTGGGGCTGGAATATCCTGGAGGGCCCGCCATCGATCGCTTGGCTCGACAGGGCAATCCGCAGGCCATTGGCTTCCCGAAATCCCGGCTGAAGAAGGGGAGTCTCGATTTTAGTTTCAGTGGTGTCAAAACATCTTTGCTCTATACAGTTCAAGCGATGCCTGAGCAATCTCGCGTCTCACAATCGGCCGATCTTGCAGCCGGCTATCAAGAGGCCATCGTCACCATCCTGGCCGAGAAGGCCTTTGCCGCAGTCCGGGCATCGAACGCACAAGCCCTGGCCGTGGTCGGAGGGGTCTCCGCCAATTCTCGATTACGCCAGCTGCTTCAGCAGCGAGCCGACTCCGAACAGATTCGCCTGAGTCTTCCCCCGCTGAGTTACTGCACCGATAACGCGGCGATGATTGCCGCGGCGGGGAGGCAGGCCCTTCGCGCTGGGGTCCGGGCCTCATTCGACTTGGATGCCCAGGCCTCCATGGCTGCACCCTTCGCACAAACACTGTAACCACTCACACGAAGGAACGACGCCCATTCCTGAAATTCACGGACAAACACTCGGTCTCCGCGCCAGCCAGCTCGCTATGCTTGAGCGGCTCTATCGCCGGCGCATGCCTGCGGATGACGTCATCTCCTCAGAAGCGGCCAAGACGCTCGCCCAGTTTACTCTTGAGATTCGCCGCCCCATCGGCCTGGTCATCACCAGACGTGGCGCCGTGCAAGATGTCCTGGTCGGAGCCGGCGCCGAACCGTCGCCAACGACCTTGACGACGTTTCGGGCAAGCCCTCGCTCGCTCAGGGGCCTGAGAGTGATTCGATCCAGCCTGAAAGCAGAACCGATCAGCCAGGAAGACCTCACCATGTTGGGCCTGCTCCGTCTCGACATGATCGGCACGCTGGCCGTCACTCCCAAGGGCGAACCGGGGCTGCTCTCCCTGGCCCATCTGAATCCACCCAAGCCCAACGAGCTTCTCTACACGTTGCTCAAACCCACGCAAGTGCAGCAATGTCCGGTGAGCTTCGAAACCTTTATTCACGAACTGGAATCAGAGCTCCAGCGCGAAAGCGCGTCGCACACGATGGCCCAGGGTCAGACCGCCATCCTCGTGAGCGCCTCGCCCAAGAGCAAAGCCGAGCAGGAAGAACGTCTCGCCGAACTGGCGGAACTGGCCTCCTCCGCAGACCTCACGGTCATCGACCGCCTCGTGCAGCGCACGCAGGGCGGCCACCACCGGTTTCAATTGGGAAGCGGCAAACTCAAAGACGTGCTGGCGCAGGCCATGCAAAAGGGGGCAGACCTCATTATTTTCGATCAGGACCTGGCGCCCGGACAGCTGCGCGCCATTGCGGAAATCAGCGACCTGACGGTCATCGACCGAACCCAGCTGATCCTCGACATCTTTGCGCAACGGGCCCATAGCCGGGAAGGCAAGGTACAGGTCGAGTTGGCGCAACTGCGCTATCTGCTCCCCCGCCTCTCCGGCCAGGGCACGAGCCTTTCGCGTTTAGGAGGGGGCATCGGCAGCAGGGGACCCGGTGAGACGAAACTCGAAACCGACCGGCGCCGCATCAGAGAGCGGATCGACTATTTAGAGAAAGAGATCGAAGGCTTTGCCCGGCATCAAGATCAACGGCGCTCGCGCCGCGTCCGGCAGGATTTCCCGGTCCTCTCCATCGTGGGCTACACGAACGCCGGCAAATCCACCTTGCTCAACGTCCTCACGAACAGTCAGGTGAGCGCAGCCCCGCGCGTGTTTGAAACGCTCGACACCACCAGCCGAAGGCTCCGTTTCCCTCATGGCCGGGAAGTGATCCTCACCGACACGGTCGGATTCATTCGCGACCTGCCCAAAGATCTCCTTGCTGCCTTCAGGACGACGCTGGACGAGTTGCGCGATGCCGACCTCCTCCTCCATGTGGTCGATGCAGGAACCAAAGATCTGGACGCCCATATCGCCGCCGTCGAGACCGTGCTGAAAAGCCTCACCCTCGACGAGCTTCCGCGGATCCTGGTCTTCAATAAATGCGACCAGCTTCCAGCCGGGCAGGCAGAGGTCCTCTGTCAACGATACGGGGCCATCGGGATTTCCGCGCTACATCCGGAAACTCTGCGCCCGCTCATCCAGCAACTTGAAGAACGGCTGGCCGTACTCGTCCCGAAGGGAAGCGCGTCCAGGAAATTCTCGCCCCCTGACCCGCTTGCATCTCAGCCCTAACTCACGGCACAATCGAACCTCGCCTACCAGCCATGACTACGAAATCCTTACCAGCCGTGGATCGCCGAGAACGCCTCAAGGCCATTGCCAAGGCACTCCAGCGCACGATGCCGGCCCCTCAAATGGAGCTCGACCACCGGTCGCCCTGGGAGCTGCTCGTGGCCACGATCCTCTCCGCGCAATGTACCGATCAGCGAGTCAATCAGGTGACGCCGGCGCTCTTTCGCCGCTATCCTGGGCCAGCGGATCTGGCAGGGGCTGAGCAGCTGGACGTGGAACAGCTCATTCGCTCAACCGGCTTCTTTAAAAACAAGGCCAAGCATCTGATTGGCTGCAGCAAGGCTGTGACGGAGCGTTTTCACGAACAGGTCCCCCAGACGATGGAAACATTGATCACCTTGCCTGGCGTCGGGAGAAAAACGGCGAACGTCATCCTCGGGAATGCCTTCGGCCAGCCCGGCATCGTCGTGGATACCCACGTGAAACGCGTGGCCAAGCGACTGGGCCTGACCAAGTCCGACAACCCTGACCTGGTCGAGCAGGATTTGCAGCAACTGATGCCGAGGTCCCAATGGACCGCCGTCTCGCAACGATTGCTGTTGCACGGCCGCTATACCTGTCTGGCGAGAAAACCCCAGTGCCGCGCCTGTGCGGTCTACCGGCATTGTCCATGGAAAGAGAAAGGCCCGCAATGATTCATAGTATGACCGGCTTCGGCCGTCGACAGGCTCCCTGGCAAGATGGATCCGTCACGGTTGAAATGCGCTCCGTCAACCATCGGTTTCTTGAAATCGCCTGCCGCCTTCCCCGGCCCCTGAGCCAGCTGGAAGATGCCTTCAAAAAAGCCATCCAGCAGCGCTGCACCCGTGGCCGCGTCGACATCACGGTAACGGTCCAGGCCGGCAAAGGCCGCGCCGGAAGCGTCAATCTTGACCAGGCGCTCGCAAAGCAGTACCATCATGCCTTCCTCACTCTCAAGAAATCCCTGAAGCTGAGCGGGTCGGTCGACCTGGCGCTCATGGCCGGGCTTCGTGACGTGGTGTCGGTATCGGACCAGCCGACGGAAGACCCAAAACTGGCGAAGCTCGTGCAACAACTAATGACCGAGGCCCTGACGGACTTGGAGGGGATGCGAACAAGCGAGGGAAAGGCCCTGGCCGAGGATATGCGAACACGGGTCCAGACCATTCGGGGGCACAAGGACCTGGTCGCAGCCAGGACTCCGCTGCTGGCGCAAGAAGCCTTTGACCGGATGAAAGCCCGTGTCGAGAAGCTGCTGGGGTCGGAAATCCCGGACCCCCCCAGGCTCTATCAGGAATTGGCCGTGTATGCGGACCGTGGGGACATCACGGAAGAAATAGTCAGACTGGACTCGCATATGATACAGTTTGAGCAGACGCTCAACCGCGCAGAATCTGTGGGTAAAACACTCGATTTCCTGCTCCAGGAAGTCGGGCGGGAAGTCAACACGATCGGGTCAAAAGCGAATGACGCCGAGATCGTCGGCCATGTGGTGCAGATGAAGGCCGAACTCGAACGTATCCGTGAACAGGTGCAAAACGTCGAATGAGCTCTATGACCACCACAAGTTCCACAGCCCCGGTATCCAATGCGCCGCGATCCTCGATGGATCGACGGGGGATTCTGTTCATTATCTCCGCACCCTCCGGAACGGGGAAAACCACGCTCTGCAAACAGCTCACGGCAAACCTGCCGGACCTGTGGCATTCCGTGTCCTATACCACCAGAAAACCGCGGCCCGGCGAAGAGCATGGGCGCGAATATTACTTCATCGACGAACAGCCGTTTCAGGAGATGGTCGAGCGCAATGAGTTCGTGGAGTGGGCCCGCGTGTACGGGAACCTCTACGGCACCCCCTGGAAATCGCTGACCGAAAAGATCGATCAGGGCATCGACGTCCTGCTGGAGATCGACGTGCAAGGGGCGATGCAGGTCAAGAAACGATTCGAAGACTCGGTCTCCATCTTTATTCTGCCTCCCTCGATCGCCGTCCTCCGATCCCGTCTGCAGACCAGGGCCTCAGACTCGCCCGAAGAGATTCAGCGCCGCCTGCAGAAGGTCAAAGAAGAGGTCTGGAGTTATCGGGAATATGCCTACATCGTCCGGAACGACGACCTCACCCGGTCGCTACGCGACCTCGAAAGCATCTTCTGGTCGGAGCGGCTGAAGACCAAACGGTTGAACATGACGTGGATCGAAAACAATTTCATTCTTGACGACGAACAGAAGTCCTAAGATCGCGACGATCTTTCATCTCACAAAGGAGAACGGCATCCATGATCGACATGTTGAGACTGTTACCGCAATACGCGCTCGGCGAATTTGACTCACGGCACCGGTTGGCGATCATCGCAGGCCAACGGGCGAAGCACATCGTCCAGGGCTCGCGTCATGCCCCCTCGCGCTTCACCAAAGAAACGACCATCGCCCTCGACGAAGTCCTCACGGGACAGACCAAGTACCTCGTCGGCGAAGAGGCGCGGGCTGCGATGAAGGAAGCGAAGCGCGGCAGAGAAGGCGAAATGGAGCGCATTGCCATGATGACCGGCGACGATGCCAAAGAGATCAAAAAAGAGCTGAGCGTCTATGTCGACGACACGCCGAAGCCGACCGTCAGCGAGAGCGAGGAGTAATTCGTGGCACTCTCCGGCTCCAACGGGCCGACGTTGATCGGGACGCGAATCGTGCTGGGTGTCACCGGCAGTATCGCGGCCTACAAAGCGGTTTCGCTGCTCCGGACTCTGCTCCGCGAAGGCGCCACCGTCCAGGTCGTGATGACGGCATCCGCCACGAAGTTCGTCACACCCCTGACGTTTGAAGTGCTCTCCGGCCATCCCGTCTCGACGGAGGTGTTCGAAGCGCATCAGGAGATGAAACACTTGTCGCTGCCCGAGCAGGCGGATGCCATCGTGATTGCGCCGGCCACGGCCAATTGCCTGGCGAAGTCGGCGCTGGGCCTGGGCGACGACTTACTCTCGACCATGCTCCTCACGGCGCAATGTCCCGTGATTATCGCGCCCGCGATGGACGGGGGGATGTGGATGCACCCAGCCGTCACGGAACATGTGCGGACCTTGCGCGCGAGGGGGACAATCGTCGTCGACCCAGAAGAAGGACCGCTCGCCTCCGGGAAAGTCGGCCAAGGCCGCCTGGCGGACGAGCATAAGATTCTCGCAGCCCTGCAATCCGCCCTGGCCCCACAACGCGATTGGCAAGGACACCGGATCTTGATATCCGCTGGCCCCACGCAAGAACCGATCGATCCGGTCCGGTTCATCTCCAATCGCTCCTCCGGCAAGATGGGCTATGCCCTCGCCGAAGCAGCCAGGGCCAGGGGAGCCCAAGTCGTGCTCGTCAGTGGCCCCACGGCCTTGCCTGCGCCACGAGGCATCGAGGTCGTCCCGGTTGAAACAGCCGCAGACATGACGAAAGCCCTGTCTGCGCGTCTGGCCTGGTCGACCGTCGTGATCATGGCAGCCGCCGTGGCGGACTTTCGGCCCCTCCATCCCGCTTCGCAAAAAATCAAAAAGCAGGGCCAAACCGACCAGACCCTGGCGCTCGAACGGACCACCGACATTCTGGCTGCGCTCTCGGCCCAACGGACGACCCAGCTCCTCGTCGGCTTCGCCGCAGAGACCCAGGATCTGATCGCCCATGCGAAAGACAAACTGACAGCCAAAGGACTCGACCTCATCGTGGCCAACGATATTACGACAGAGGGAGCGGGATTCGGCAGCGATCACAACGCCGCCACGCTCATCGACCGGCAGGGGGCCCTGATCGAACTTCCGCTGATGTCGAAACGGGCGATGGCCGATGCCATTCTGAATAAAGCGCACGCACTGCTGTGCGCCACAGCATCGAACCAGGCCTCCAAGCCGGTTGCAGGGAGGCGGTAACCCCATGGCACAAAGTCATAACGCCGCAGAGACCGCGCTGGAAATCGACCGGCTCGCCACCCAGCTGGCCAAAGATCCTCAGTCTAAAGCGTTCCTGCCCTTGGCTGAAGCCTATGGCAAAGCCGGCATGTGGCAAGAGGCGGCGGGCGTGCTCGAAGACGGATTGAAATACTATCCCGGCTTCATTACCGCGATGGTCGCGCTGGGCCGCGCCTATGACCAGATGGAGCAACCGGCCAAAGCTCAAGCGATCTTGGAAGAATCCATCAAGCTCAGCCCGGAAAACCTGCGCGCCCACCGGACCCTAATCAAGATTTACCAGAACCAGGGGCAACAGGACTTGGCGCTCCAATCCTGCGCCGCCATCCTGACCGCCAACCCCAGGGATGAAGAGGCCCTCTCGATCCAAGCCTCGTTAGGCGGACCAGTGCAACAGGAACCGGCGCAGCCCAAGCCATCGGCGCCTCGCGAGCCCCAAGCCTTCGCCCCGCAACTCAATGTGTCGTCAGACCGGACGGTGGTTCCTGCTCCATCGCCTCGCACAGGAGTCGTGGTCCAGCTGGAAGCCTGGCTTCGCACCATCGAGTCACGGCGTCGCGACCATACCGCGGCCAACAGCTCGCACCTCAAGACTTCCCAATAATTTTGCGAGTTTGACCGGTTTGAGGCGGCCTGCTACAATGCCGGCCTGCTGGACCCTGTCACAAGGAATCGGCCTCACGTACCCAGTTCCTGAAGAAACAGACATGTTACGCATACGAGTCTTACATGGGCCCAATTTGAATCTCCTGGGGACCAGGGAACAGTCGATTTACGGCACCCTGTCCCTGGACGACCTCAACTCGGCCCTCCGGACGTTGGCGCAGGAGTTGGCCGTCAAAGTAGACCTGCGCCAGTCCAATAGCGAGGGAGAGCTGGTCAACTGGATTCAGGAGGCGCGCAAGGAATACGACGGGATCATCATCAACCCGGCCGCCTATACCCATACCAGCATCGCGATCCGGGATGCGATTGCGGCAGTGGGCCTCCCGACGGTGGAAGTCCATCTGTCCAATATTCATCAGCGGGAGGAGTTTCGCCATCAGTCCTATATTGCGGGAGTCGCCCTGGGGCAAATTGCCGGGCTGGGGCCGACCGGGTACCTCCTCGCGCTCCGTGGACTCTGCGACCATCTGACCGCAGCCAAACGACAGAAGAAGACGTCCAAGCCGGCCCCAGCGCGACGGACGGCAAAGGGCACAAAATAATTGCAGCGTCTATTGAGCGACCTCTTACAGTCCGAATGGAGCATTGAGTGATTTCCACGACAGATTTTCGCGGCGGTGTGCGGCTCATGGTTGATAACCAGCCGTTCTATATCATTGAATTCCAGCATGTGAAGCCTGGCAAGGGCGGAGCCTTCGTGCGCACCAAGCTCAAGGGCTATCTCACCGGCAGCGTCATCGACCGGACCTTCCGGTCGGGGGAGCGGTTCGAAGAGCCGGATCTCGAAGAGCGGGACATGCAATTCCTCTATGCCACCGACGACGCCTATACCTTCATGGACACGGACAGCTTCGAGCAACTGACGTTCGAAAAGGGCAAGCTCGGCGACAATGCGGATCTGCTGAAAGAAAACATGATCGTGAAGATTCTCGTGTACGAGCATCGTCCGATCGATGTCGAGCTGCCGAACTTTATCGAATTGAAAGTCACGGATACTGAACCGGGGTTTCGTGGCGACACCGCCACGGGCGGCACCAAACTCGCCACCCTGGAAACCGGCGCCACCCTCAAGGTGCCTCTTTATTTGGAAACCGGGACCGTGATCAAGATCGATACACGGACCAGGTCTTACGTGGAGCGTGTTCGGTGAGCAAACAAAAAATGAGCAAATCGAAGAAGCGCGGGACACGGATCATTCTTCCTCGGCCCTCTGCCGCCCCTGCGAGCAGGCAAGGCCTGCCTCTGCTCTCGGGACAGCAGAGCCAGCATATCCAGGAACTGATCGACCTGCTGAAGAAAAACGATTTGACCGAATTGGAACTGGAGCGCGAAGGCCTCAGAATCCGCGTACGGCACGAAGTCGAAATCCGAACGATCACGACCACCGTCGCCGACCAGGGAAACTCCAGCTCCACGTCCTCATCTCCGTCCACGGGCGCGGCAAGCGCGCCGGCCGAAGACACGACCGGCATGATCACCATCCCGTCGCCGATCGTCGGGACCTTCTATCGCTCGCCCTCGCCGGATGCCGACCCCTATGTGGAAGAAGGCGATTACGTGAAAAAAGGCCAGGTCCTGTGCATCGTCGAAGCGATGAAGCTGATGAACGAAATTGAATCAGAAGTGGACGGACGGATCACGAAGATTCTGGCCGAGAGCACCAAGCCCGTCGAATATGGCCAGGCGCTCTTCCTCGTCGATCCGACCGCCGCGCCCTAGTCCTCTTCCCTGACCACACCGGAGTATTTGCGTTGTTCAAGAAAGTATTGATAGCCAATCGCGGTGAGATCGCCCTTCGAGTCATTCGCGCCTGCAAAGAGCTCGGCATTAAGACGGTGGCGATTTTTTCCGAAGCCGACGCCGTGAGTCTCCATGTGCGCGCCGCCGATGAAAAGATTTGCGTCGGGCCTCCCGATGCGGCCCTGAGCTATCGCAATATTCCCAACGTCCTGAGCGCAGCCGAGATCACCGGGGCGGACGCCATCCATCCCGGCTACGGATTCCTCTCGGAAAATGCCCACTTCGCGGAAGTCTGCGAATCCATCGGCGTGAAATTCATCGGACCGACGTCCGAACATATCGCGCTCCTGGGCGACAAAGCCAAAGCGCGCGAAATCGTCGCCCGCCGTGGGCTGCCCGTCACGCCTGGGAGTCCCGGCGAACTGAAGAGCGAACAGGAAGCCCTCGAAGCCGCCGGCAAGATCGGCTATCCCGTCATCATCAAGGCCTCGTCCGGCGGGGGAGGACGCGGGATGCGCGTCGTCAACAAAGCCGAAGACCTGGCGCGCGCCTTTCAAGCCGCGCAAGCGGAAGCCAAGACGACGTTCGGCAACGACGCCGTCTATCTCGAACGCTACTTTCTCGAACCCCGCCATATCGAAGTGCAGATTGCCGCCGATCATCGCGGGCATGTCGTGCATCTCGGCGAACGCGACTGTTCGATCCAGCGCCGGCATCAGAAGCTGCTCGAAGAAACGCCCTCGCCCGCCGTCGATGAAAAGCTCCGCAAGGAAATCTGCCGCGTGGCCGTCGAAGCCGTCAAAGCCGTGCGCTACCGGAACGTCGGCACCGTCGAGTTCCTGCTCGACAAGGACCACAACTTCTTCTTCATGGAAGTGAATACCCGCATCCAGGTGGAACATGCGATTACGGAAATGGTGACCGGCATCGATCTTATCAAGGAGCAGATCCGGATCGCCGACGGACAACCGCTCTCGTTCAAACAACAAGACGTCAAGCTGAACGGGCACAGCATCGAATGTCGCATCAATGCCGAAGACCCGGAGAAATTTACGCCCTGTCCCGGCATGATCACCAAATACAGCGCGCCTGGCGGGTTCGGCGTCCGCGTCGACTCGGCCATGGAATCGAACATGATGGTCGTCCCGTACTACGATTCCATGATCGCCAAGATCATCACCCATGGCCGCGACCGCTCGGAAGCCATCGCCCGCATGCGCCGCGCCCTCGACGAATTCGTGATCGAAGGCATCAAGACGACCATCCCGCTGCATAAGCGCATCCTGAACGATCCCGACTTCCAAAAGGGGCATGTCTCCACCACCTTCCTGGAGCGTTTCCTCGCCAATTAGCGGCTCACGATTCGCAGCGAATTTTTCTTCCTGGTACAATTCGTCGCAGCATGGCCCCAAGAACCAGCTCCAACCTCAATCGCCTCTACATCATTCTCGATCCCTCTGTGTGTCCTGAGCGTCCCTTGATCGACGTGCTGACCACCTCGGCTGAGGCTGGCGCCACCCTCTTCCAATATCGCAATAAGACCGCCTCGATGAAGGAGGCCTATCACGAAGCCTTGCCGCTTCGGCAGGCAGCGGCGAAGGCCGGCGTCCTCTTCATCGTGAACGATCGCTGCGACTTGGCCCTGGCTGTCGATGCGGATGGCGTACATGTGGGGCAGGGAGACTTACCGCTCGATCTGGCCCGCAAGATCATGGGGCCGGACAAGCTGATCGGCATCTCCACCCACAATCCCGAGCAGGTGAAGGAAGCCAGCGCCGGACAACCGGACTACCTTGGCTTTGGTCCGATCTTTACGCCAGGCTCTAAACTGGATCACGACCCGGTGGTGGGGCTGGAGGGATTACGGGCGATACGCAGATTGACGTCGCTACCGGTCTTTGCGATCGGCGGCATTCAGATCGGCCAGGTCGGGGATGTGATGGAGGCGGGAGCCGATGGCGTCGCGGTCATTTCGGCCATCCTGAAAGCCGCGGATATTCGAGAAGCGGTCAGGACCTTTCTTTCCCGTATGCCGACACCAGCTTCGCCAGCGTCATAATCTCCGCCGCCCAGGCCAGTTGCATCATGCCATCCTGCCAATGCTTCGTCACGCTGGCACTATAGGGGAGGGGCCCCACAACGGGAACCTTCGCCAGCCGTCGCAACAGCGTCACCGTCGATTCTTCCTGCGCGCGCGCGATCGCCGTGCGGACAGGCTTCAATCGATTCAAGACCAGCGCGACGACAGGGATCTTTCGCTGCCGGAGCGCGGCCAGCGTCAGGAGCGCATGATTGATTCCTCCCAGGCCCGACGATCCCACCACAATGACGGGGAGCCCCATACGTTCCAGAAGGTCCAGCCCATCGACGGCTTCCGTGATCGGCACATGCAAACCGCCTGCTCCTTCCACGATCAGCAAATCGTGCTTCCGGCGCAGAGCACGGAAGGCTTGCAGGATGGCCGCGATCCGGATCGTCCGTCCTTCTTCCCGCGCGGCAGAGAGAGGCGCCAGCGGCAATCGAAAGACATAGGGGCAGACCTCTGCCATCGAGTCATCACTTCCCGCCGCTTGCTGTAGCCTCACTCCATCGGACTGGGCCCTGGTCGCTCGTGTAACCCCGGTCTCAACCGGCTTCATCACGCCGACGTCGATTCCCCGCTGCCTCAGATGCGCCACCAAGGCAGCAGCCACAAGCGTTTTTCCGACGCCCGTATCGGTCGCAGTGATGAAGACCCCTCGCGGGCTAGACTGGCGAGATGTGGCTGTAGTTCGTCGCATATCTGGAATCCAGCAGATTATTAAAAACTCGATTGGACAGTTCCCGCAGGATGTTCAAAACGTTCGTCCAGCAAGGCCGCAGCGAGTGAAGGACCGAATCGTACCCTTCAGGGTACGTTGAGGGTCTGAACGATGCGAGAACGACGCTGGCGGACGTTTTCAGCATCCTGCTAAAGAATTCGGCTATCGCAATTCCACACCTGTCCCGACACATCCTTGAGTTGCGCCAGATACAAGACAGTCCTGGCCACTTCTTCTCGCGACGGAGGACGGCCCAACGCATGATCCTGCCATTGATCGCCTTCCGGCATGATGTCTGTCGTCAGTCCGGTTTTCTGCCAGCCAGGCAAAAGCAGATTCACCCGGACGTTGCCCACGCCCCATTCTTGAGCCGCCGTCTGCACCAGGCCGATGAGGCCGGCTTTGGACGCAGCATAGGCGGCCTGTCCCGTCGAGCCATGAAAACCGGCATGCGATCCGATCACGACGATCGACCCGCCTCCGTTGGCCAGGAGAGGCGGCGCCATGGCGCGAAGACAATGAAAGGTTCCCGTCAGGTTCGTGGCCAAGACCTCAGCCCAGGCTGTTTCATCTTGCCGCAGAAGGAGCTGGCTCCCTCCGATGCCTGCATTGCAGATGAACACCGAGGGCACAGGCACGTGACGGCAGGACACATCCACCATCTGTTGCACCGCATGGGACTGGCGAATGTCGGCGGCATAGAGCGATCCGGCTGCTCCGGCTGCCACCACTTGCCTGAGGGTTTCCTCCGCCGCTGCCTTATTGCGATGGTAATGAACTCCCACAGACCAGCCTGCTTCCGCAAAGGCGAGACTGATCGCACGGCCGATCCCTCCGGACGCGCCGGTCACCAGCACTGCTTGTCTTGGGTTCATCTGGTTCATCTGGTCTGTCTTGTCTCTCTGGTCAGTCTCGTTTCTTTGGGCTATCTGGTTCGCCTGGTGGGAACTCCGATCCGACAACCAGACAGACGAGAGAGACCAGATGAACCAGATAGACCACGTCGGTGGATTATGGGTCGATTCTAGAGTGAAGGCAAGCGCGCAGGCAGGGCGGAGATGAACGCCGATCTTCTTGCCGCGTTCAGGATTCCTATGGTACGGTCCACCATTGCTCAACCGGTGGAGAACCTCGCATATGCCGCTGTACACACGTAGATATCGAACGACTCTCATCGTGAGCACCCTCCTGCTCGCCGCATGCGCCACCTGGGCAGGGCCTCTTGCAGCGGAAGAGGCTGGCATCATTGTCCAGTCCTCCGATTATTTTCCCGATCAGATCGGCAACGAATGGCATTACCGGGGGCAGATCACGGACGGCCCGCTCCAAACCATCGATCATAAGTTCTTCTCCAACGTCTCCACCGTCACCGGCACGAAGACCATCAAGGGCATGACCGTCACCGTGTTCCACGATACCAATCCCGGCAACCATGGCCCCTCGGATAGTTTCTACCGCCGCGACAGCGTCGGCATCATCTATCATGGCTCTGAGCCAGGCACGCCCTTGGAGCGGCAGCTCGTGCCCTATCAGATCGCGCGGTTCCCCATGAAGGTCGCGACCTCGTTCGTGCAATTCAACCGCAAGGGGTTGGACTTCGGCACAGACATGGATCGCGACGGCGAGAATGAAAAGGTCGATGTGCAGGGCGACTCCACGGTGGTGGGGCAGGAGTCGGTGACCGTACCGGCCGGCGCCTTCCACGAGGCCGTGAAGGTCGAGGCGCGCATGTTTATGCAGATTCATCTCTCCGGCACGGACCGGATTGCCCGTGGCACCGATGTCATGACCGCCTGGTTCGTGAAGGGCGTGGGGCTGGTCAAGTATATCGAACGGCAGGAACTCACGCCGCTGGAAGACCGGGGCCTGGTCACGGATATCACCGAGGAACTGGAGTCCTACGAGATCAAACCGCCGAAGGCCTCACTCGGGCGGGGCGAATCCCCGGCGGAGGGTCTGCTCGCTGACGACCTGGGCCACCACGAATTGCGTCAGATACTCGTCTCCTCCCGCCTTCGCTCCGACTCCGGACAGCCGATGGCCGCCAAAGGGCTGACGACCGACTAACGCGCCGGTAATCGGACGGTTCAGATACAGATTCCCTACATCGAACCGCTGCCTCGCCAGTTCCAGATTCACCGGGCTGCGTGAATAGACGCCTCCCGTCAGGGCATAGGCAGTCGAATTGGCCAGGGTCAGGGCCTCCTCAAACGACGAGGCCTTCAACACCGACAGAATCGGCCCGAAGATTTCCTCCTGGGCAATCCGGTCGGTCGAGGCCACATCGACAAAAACAGTCGGCCCGACATACCAGCCTGGTCCCGTCGCAGTCCCTCCCACCAACAAACGCGCTTCCTGCTTGCCAATCGCGATAAACTCCCGAATCTTCTCCTGCGCTCGCCGGTCGATCACCGGCCCAACCTGTGTGCCAGGCTCTTCCGGACTGCCGACCTTCAGGCTCAACACCGCCTCTGTCAGGCGATCCAGAAACGTCTCGTAGATCGCGGCATGGACGATCGCCCTGGAGCAGGCGGAACATTTCTGTCCCGCATAGCCGGTGAACGATGCAATCACGCCCGCGATCGCGTCATCGAGATCCGCCGTTTCATCCACGATGATCGCATTCTTTCCTCCCATTTCCGCCAGCACCCGCTTCACCAGCCGTTGTCCCGGTAGAGGACTGCCTGCCTCTTGCAGGATACCGAGCCCCACATCCTTCGAGCCGGTAAAGGCAATGGTCGCAATCTCTGGATGGCGCACCAAGGTCCGCCCGATAGCAGGACCGCCAGGCAGACAACACAGAACTCCATCCGGCAGACCAGCCTCCCTCAAGATCTCCGTAAGCCAGTGGCCCATCATGGGCGAACGTTCGGAGGGTTTGAAGAGCACGGGATTTCCCGTCACGAGCGCCGCTGCCACCATGCCGGTGGGAATGGCCAGAGGGAAGTTCCAGGGGGCGATGACGGCCGTCACGCCGCGCGGTCGATAGACAGACTGATTCAGTTCACCCGGCACATGGCCCAGCCGTCTGGGGGGAGAGAGCCTAAGCCAATCTTCCGCATAAAATTCCAAGAAGTCGATCGCTTCAGCCAGGTCCGCATCCGCCTCCCGCCAAGGCTTTCCACATTCTAGAATTTCCCAGGCTGCCAACTCATCCCGTCTCGTCCGCATGATCGCAGCGGCCGCCCCCAAGATCTCCACCCGCCGTTCAGAGGGAGTCTCGCGCCAGGATACCCAGGCCTCGCCAGCCAGGCGCACCGCCCGTGCTGCATCTGCCTGACTCGCGCTGACCAACCGGCCCACAACTTCATCCGGACAGGCCGGATTGCGGGACTCGACCACAGGACCGGTCAGACTTAGTCCTCCCAACGACGACGGCCATTGCTGGCCCAGTTGCGTCCGCACCGTCGCCACAGCCTGCTGCATCGCCGCTCGATTCTGTGCCTGCGCAAAATCCCGCTGTGGTTCATTGCGAAACTCCCTCCCTCCGGCCGGCTGCGAAAGGGAAGACGGAGCGCGACTCAGTTCCTCGCGAACAGGGGAGGCCAACAGCTGCTCTAACGGCTGAGACTCCACATATTCCTTCCTGAGGAACGATTCATTCGAGGTGTTTTCCAACAATCGCCTCACGAGATAGGCCATCCCAGGCAACAGATCTCCCACCGGGGTATAGAGCCGCAGCCGGCGCCCCTGCTGCGTGACTGCCTGTTGAAAGGGCTCAGCCATCCCGAAGATCATTTGATATTCCCACGTCTCCGGAGAGAGCCCCAGCGATTCAGCCACGGCTTCGATATAGGCGAGCGTTCGGAGATTATGCGTCCCGAAGGCCGGGCGAATGAGGGCAGCCTGAGACAAGAGAAGGCCTGCGAGCGACTCATAGTTGGCATCGGTCTCTGTCTTCTGCTCAAAGAGAGGAACAGGCCAGCCTCGTTGCCGATAGCGGATCGTATCCGAATCCCAGTAAGCGCCCTTCACCAGCCGAATCGTAATAGGAACTCCACGCTGCCGGACCCAAGCCAGCAGCCCCTCGATATCCTGTGCCGTCTCTCGATGGTAGGCCTGCAATGCGAGCCCCGCATAGGGATAGGTCTTGTAGGGAGGCTCGGAGAACAGCCTGGTGAAGATCTCGACCAACAAGGTTTTCGTCTCAGCCTGTTCCATATCGAAGATCAACGAAGCGGGGAGTCGCATCGCCAGATCGAGGAGAGGCCGAAGCCGCGCCGCCACAGACTGGTAACTGCCTTCCGGATCGATCGGGTCGAGATGGGGAGAGAGGGCGGAGATTTTGAGCGAGAGCTGGACGCGCGGGATCGGCCCGAGATGGTCCCGCTCCAGGGAAGGAACCGGCTGCCACGAGGCTGCCGCTCCTGCAAGCGAGGTCAAGGCAGCCAGACAACGATCGCGGTAGCGATCCGCCTCACGGTCGCTGATCGTGGCCTCGCCCAATAAATCGACCGACCAGGCTCGCCTCTGCTGCCAGAGATCCGCCAGCCGAGGCGTCGCCTCCTCGACGGTCGCTCCGGCAATGAAGGCACGGGCCATCTGCTCGACCTGGCTTCTGATCGCTTTGCCGCTGAGCCGAGCGCCCAAACTGGTCGCGGCGAGGGCCTTGAGGCCCCATTGCGCGCCGAACAAGTGCACGGTCCCATCGCCCAGATACTCGCGAGCCAGTGCGACAACGTGCTCGTCTTCCGTAATCGAGGGCAGGACATCGATAAATCGGAACAACTGCGCCTTGAAGACAGGGTCCTGCATGGCCAGGTTCAGCGCCTGGTGCGACCACCAATGGCGTGTGAAAATCGTGGGAGCTTGATCGGCGGAGAGACGAGCGAGCCGTTCACCGATACGGCGAACGGCTGACTCAAATGAAGCAACACTGGATGACATCGGCACCCCGCTCTCATTGAGACGAAGGGACGACCTCAGTATACACTGAGCCCGCTTGGTTGAAACCTTCGCGTTTCTTCGGTATGCTGATACAAGTGTTTTGTCTTCCCCATCGGATAGTCCGATGACGCAAGAGATCCGCTCCCCAAGGAGAAGTCATGGTCCATACAACTACTGAAGCCCCCCCGACCGAAGATGTGTTCGTACCCTTAAATTTCATACTGTTTTGCGCCATCGTCGCCGCCACCGTGGTCGGCATCCCGCTCTATGGCTATTACTACGGATTCAGCCGCTTCGACTGGATCCTGTCCTTTGTGATGTACATCGTCACAGGCATGGGGATCACCGTCGGCTACCACCGCTTGGTCTCCCATCAGAGCTTTGAATGCCCCGATTGGGTCAAACGCTGCATCCTCGTCGCCGGCGGCTGGGCGCTGCAAAATTCCGCCCTCAAGTGGGGCGGCGACCATATCCGCCATCACGCCAAAACCGATCAAGAAGAAGATCCCTACAATGCCAGCAAAGGATTCTGGCACAGCCACTGCGGCTGGCTCTTTTACAACACGCCTCATCGCACGGAGAAGTACGAGATCCGCCTGCGCCGCGACCCGATCGTGATGTGGCAACATCGCTACTATTGGCCGATCGTCGTCACGGGACTGGCGCTGCCCTTTGCGCTGGGCGTCTGGCATGGCGGTCTCCACGGCGGCATCGCCGCCTTCCTCCTGGGCGGGCTCTTCCGGATGTTCATGGTGTTGAACTCCACCTTCACGATCAATTCGCTCTGCCACATGATCGGCACCCAGCCGCACGGCACGCAGGACAGCAGCCGCGATAGCTGGCTCGTCTCCTTCGTCAGCTTCGGCGAGGGCTATCACAATTTCCACCACACCTACGCGCGCGACTTCCGCAACGGACCGAAGTGGTACAACTTCGATCCCTCCAAGTGGATCATCTATACCCTCTGGCTCTTCGAGTTGGCCCATAATCTGCGGCGCAACGACCCCACCGTCGGGTAACTAGGTTCACGAAGCAGTCCGACGCCGGCTTCTTCATCCTCAGCCATCCATACCCCTATTGCGCTATCGACGATAGCGCAATAGGCCTATTTTCTTTCGCGCACTCCTTCGCTTATGATGGAATCGCTGGCCCGAGAGCCAATCAGATTTGAGAGCGAACGTAGAAGGAGACCGACTCCATGGCAGACGAACAACCAGCAGGACCCCAAACCGGCCACGGTAAAGACAATCTCATTCCGGGCGTCAAATACGTCATCGCGGTCAGCAGCGGCAAAGGCGGCGTCGGCAAATCCACCGTCTCCGTCAATCTCGCCGTGGCCCTCGCCGTAAGCGGCGCCAAGGTCGGACTGCTCGATGCCGACATCTATGGCCCCAACATCCCCATGATGATGGGCGTGACCAAGCAGCCGGAACAAAAAGACGGCAAAATCGTGCCCGCCGAAAGCCACGGCGTCAAACTCATCTCCATGGGCTTCTTCGTCCCAGAAGACACCGCGATCGTCTGGCGCGGGCCAATGGTCCACACAGCCATTCAGCAGCTCTTCCGCGACGTGCTCTGGGGCGAGCTGGATTACCTGCTCATCGATTTGCCCCCCGGCACAGGCGACGCGCAGCTCACCCTCACGCAGCTGGTCCCCCTCACCGGCGCGATCACCGTCACCACTCCGCAAGAAGTGGCCTTGGCCGATGTGCGCAAGGGCATGATGATGTTCCAAAAGGTGAATGTGCCGCTCCTCGGCATCGTGGAGAACATGAGTTACTTCCTCTGCGGCCATTGCGGCGAGCGGACGGAGATCTTCTCGCATGGGGGAGGGGAGCGCGCCGCCGCCACCGTCGGCATTCCCTTCCTCGGTCGCATCCCGATCGATCCGGCCATTCGCGATGGTGGCGATTCGGGCATCCCGATCGTCGTGGCAGACCCGGCCTCTCCGCAATCGGCGGCCTTCCGGGAGATCGCCCAAAAGATTGTCACGGCCGTCACCGGCGCGGCAGCAGGCGTGCCACCGATCGAAAGCCTCCTGAGCAAACTCAAAAAACCCTTTACGAAAACATAACGACAGCGGAAAGGACGGGGGCGATGGGAGAGTTCGTACGGGTAGCAGGCAGTGGCGAGGTGCAGCCTGGCCACGGAATCGTCGCAGAAGTGAACGGCAAGACCCTCGCGGTCTTCAATGTCGACGGCACTTTTCACGCCATCGACAATACCTGCGTCCATCGGGGCGGTCCGCTCGGCGAAGGGGATGTCGAAGGGTCCATCGTGACCTGCCCCTGGCACGGCTGGAAATTCGATGTCACCACCGGCACCTGCCAGGCCAACCCCATGGCCAAAGTCGAAGTCTACGAAGTGAAGGTTGAGGGCGCTGACGTAAAAGTTCTCCTCTAATTCCGTTGCAATGAAAGGGGGGCCCACTCATCATGGCTACCTCCGCCAAAGAACAGCTCGACATCGCAGCAGCCCTCGTGCGCCTCTATGTGTTTCTGGCGCAATACCTCGACCGCTGTTTCGACGAAGCCGCTCGCAAGAGCTATCCGGACTCCGAGTTGCAAGGCCATCTCACCGAGACCAGGCGCCAGCTCATGGAGATCCTCTCCGTCAATCCGGTTGTGAAGAACAAGCTCTCGCAGGAATGCGACCGTATCCTGGCCTTGGGCGCCACCTGCCTCAAAGGCGCGGCCGATGCCACCACGCGCGAGGCCATTCAAGCGGAGCGGGCCATCCTCAAAAGTAAAACCATCGCCTTGAGCGATCTCGTCGCAGTCTTCCGCGCCTTAGAGTAACCACGATGGATCAGCCAGGCCTCGACAAACATCAACTGGCCGGGCTCGATGCCAGAGAGAGGGGTTTCAACAGGCCGGTCTCGTTCGTCCAGGCAGGGGAGGGCTATCGCGCCATCCTCCGGTATGAAACGGTCCTGATCGAGACCGAACCTCACACCACACAGGACGAAGCCCTGCGCCGGCTCATCGAGACCTTGCAGACAGACGGCTATCGGCAACTCCGAACCCAGGTGAGCTTTCGCAGCGGCGTGTATCTGGGCTCGCAAGAACTGTGGGTCGAGTATCCGGACCAGGTGGTTGAACCGGAGCCGCCAGGGTTCATGACACAACTCTTGAGCTGGTTCCGCCCAAGCAGGATCAAGGAATAGCCCCAGCCCATGAGCTTCATCCCTCTCGACCAACTCAGATCGTCGGCCAAGGACTTCAGCCTTCAGCCTTCAGCCGTGAGTCCTTCCCGACGCCTTCCCCCTTGGTTCAAGGTGGAGGCCAAGACCGGCCCCGACTACCTCGACATCAAACAGACGATGGACCGGCTCCAGCTCCATACCATCTGCGAAGAAGCCCGCTGCCCGAACCGATGGGAATGTTGGAACGCCCGCACCGCCACGTTTCTCATCCTGGGCGACATCTGCACCAGACGTTGCCATTACTGTTCCGTCGAAACAGGCAGGCCATTGGCCATTGATCATGAAGAACCCAAACGTGTGGCAGAAGCGGTCCAGGCCCTGGGCCTGAGACATGCCGTGATCACCTCGGTGAACCGGGACGAATTGGAGGATGGTGGCGCCGCCACCTTTGCCGACACGATCCGCCAGACCAGACAGCTCAGCCCCGACTGCACGATTGAAGTCTTGATTCCCGACTTCGAAGGCAATGCCGCAGCCCTCGCGACGGTCTGCGCCGAAAAACCAGAGATCCTCAACCACAACATCGAAACCGTCAAACGATTATTTCCCTCCCTCAGGCCCCAGGGGAAGTATCAACGATCCCTTGAAGTCCTGGCCCTGGCGAAGCAACTGGGGATGACGACCAAATCAGGCTTGATTCTGGGAATGGGCGAAACCCTGGACGAAGCCCGCGAGGTCCTGCGAGACCTCCGCTCCGTCGGCTGCGATATCATGACCATCGGCCAATATCTCCAACCCACGAGAGAACACCTGCCGGTGGCCCGCTACTACGATCCCGGCGAGTTTGCGATCTTAAAAGAGGAGGGGAGCGCCCTCGGCTTCACCCACGTCGAATCAGGCCCGCTCGTCCGCAGCTCCTACCATGCAGAGCAGCAAGTTCCCTGAGACCGGGCTTAGCTGGTCTGGCTGGTTCATCTGGTCTATCTGGTCTGTCTCGTCTATCTGTCCTTTCACACGGTCCCACGTCCTGCCCGTGCCCAGGGCGGCACTTAGCACGTCCTGCTTGTCAGGATGTAAACAAATCGGTATCCTTCAAGGACGAGAGCCTTCTCAGGGAGCGCGCAATGGGTATCGCAGACTTACTCAAATTCAAACGGATAGAAATTTTACGACTCGCAGAGGCGCATGGCGCCCACAACGTACGTGTCTTCGGGTCCGTGGCGAGGGGAGAGTCACGCCCGGATAGCGATATCGACTTTCTCGTTGAAATGGATAACGGACGGAGTCTGCTCGACCTGATTGGGCTGAGCCAGGACCTCGAAACATTGCTGCAGCGCAAAGTCGATGTACTCACGGATCAGGGCATGAGTCCCTACCTTGAGCAGCGAATCCACGCCGAAGCTGTCCCTCTATGAAGGACGACCGCATCTACCTGCTTCATATTCGAGATGCCATTCGGCAGATCGTGGAATATACCGCGACCGAAAAGGACAGCTTCCTGGCGGACCGGAAAACCCAAGACGCCGTGATCCGCAATCTGGAAATCATCGGGGAGGCCACCAAGCGAATATCGCCCGGTCTGAAGTCGGCGCATACCGATGTTGCATGGAAACCCATTGCAGGCATGAGAGATAAGCTGATTCACGATTACTTCGGGGTGAATGTGCAGTTAGTATGGGAGGCAGTGGAGCGCGACCTTCCGCAGTTGTATGAGAAAGTGAATGAATTGCTCGCGACACTCCCCCCCGCACCGTAACAGCAGGTCCCCTGAGACCGGGTTCATCTGGTCTTTCTAGTCTGTCTGGTCTCTCTAATTTGCCCGGTGGGAACTCCGGCTCGGCCAACGAGATAGACGAGATAGACCAGACAGAACACCCACTCTCACCAGTTCATGCGCCTGCTTGTCAGGATGTAAACAAATCGGTATCCTTCAAGAGCGACAGACAGAACAGAGAACGCACAATGGGTGCCACGGGCCTACGTAAATTCAAACGGAGAACACCCTCACCTCGCAGAGAACAACGAGATTTGAATAGTGCGTGGGAAGCTGAGTTGAAGGAGGAACGCAACCATGAAAACTGACGCAAAAAAAATCCTGGAAGACGCGATGCAGTTGGAGCCTGCGACCAGAGCGTTTATCGCCGAAACGCTCCTGGAAGGCCTCGATTTCGAGCAAGACTTCGAAGTCAGCCAGGCATGGAAGACAGAGATTCAGCGTCGCTGCGATGAAATCGATCGCGGGACGGTCACCCTGGTTGACTCCGATAGCGTGATGGCAGAACTCCGGAAGAAGCACACCTAATGCAGATCCGGTGGCATCCGGGTGCTCAATCTGAGGCTGGCGAAGCGGCAAGATTTTACGGGGAAAGACAGCCAGGCCTTGAGCAGCGGTTTCTCGATATTCTTGAAGATGCCCTCCATAGAATACTCCGGCGCCCTCAGATGCACCCGACGGTCGATGGCGACATCCACAAGTGCAAACTCCCCCGCTTCCCCTATGGAATTATCTATCGGGCGAAGCCAGATGCCATAGAGATCCTTGCGGTCATGCATCTACGGCGAGCACCAGGATACTGGAAGTCGCGGGTGGGGTAGTTCCTCCCTCTGTTCCTCTGACGTGTTTCCAGCCCGGTCAGCCAGGCAACGAGACAGACCAGATAGACCATTCCCTCGTCTCGCCTTTCCCGCCAGTCCCGCTCATCCCGCAATCCCAACCAGACAGACAAGATAGACCAGACAGACCCGATAGACCATCTCCGCGTCTCGCCTTTCCTGCCAGTCCCGCTCGTCTCGTGCGACCTTTCTCCCTTCGCGGTATCGATGAGGGGCTTGACGATATGTCTGATATGACATAATATCGTGTAGGTCAAGGGATTATCGCGTGACGGTGGAGAGGATGGACAAACCACTCGTCTGGCTTCGTGGCGAGGTCAAGACACCGCCGTTCTCTCAGGCTGCTCGCCTCGAAGCGGGATATGCGCTCAGATTATTGCAGCAGGGCGAATCGCTTGGACTGCCTCACTCACGGCCCATGCCGGTCATTGGGCCACGATGTCATGAGTTGAGAATCAACGATGAATCCTGCACGTTTCGCATCATATACCGGGCGGATACTGATGCGGTGGTCATTCTCGATGTAGTGAAGAAGAAGACGGAACAAACACCACAATCGGTCATTCAGACCTGCAAGCGGCGGCTCCGAGACTATGAACGACTCATGGCGCCGTAGGAGTAACATGATGAAGAAAACGAAACGCGCAAAGCTGGAAGCGGCCGGTTGGGTGGTCGGGTCCGTGAAGGAGTTTCTCGGCTTGTCGGAAGCGGATGCGACCCTCATCGAACTGAAGCTGGCGCTCAGCCGGAGTCTCCGGGACCGGAGGAATAAACAGGGACTGTCGCAAGTCCAGCTCGCTGAACGTATCCAATCCAGTCAATC
>CAMDPZ010000020.1 GCA_945905765.1 Nitrospira lenta | reverse complement strand
ACATGGAACGACTTCAAGGTGATCCGATCGGCCATTTTGGCCAGTTCTTCGGAGACAATGACTTCGAGGTCCTCTTCGTAGATCTCTTTCTTCTGATCGGCCAGCTTCTTGAACCGCTCGAACGCGCGATTGACCTCCTCGTCCGAGAGCGTATAGCCCAGCTCCACCAGCCTCTGACGAAACGCATGCCGCCCGGAGAGCTTCCCCATGACCATCTTGCTCTCGACCAGCCCGATCGTCTCCGGCTTCATGATTTCATAGGTCGTCTTGTCCTTCAGCAGCCCGTCCTGGTGGATGCCGGACGTATGGGCAAAGGCGTTCGCCCCGACAATCGCCTTGTTCGGCTGCACCACCATGCCGGTGATCTTGCTGACCAATCGGCTGGTCTTCGCGATCTCTTCGGTATGAATCTTCGTATCGGCTTGATAGAAATCTTTCCTGGTCCTGAGCCCCATGACGATTTCTTCCAACGCCGTATTCCCCGCCCGCTCGCCGATTCCATTGATCGTGCACTCCACCTGGCCTGCCCCTTCGAACACCGCCGCCAAACTGTTCCCTACGGCGAGGCCAAGGTCGTTGTGGCAATGGACGGAGATCACCGCCTGCGCACTATTCGGCACCTGTTCGCGAATGCCGCGAATGAGCTTGCCGAACTCCTGCGGCACCGCATAGCCGACGGTATCCGGGATGTTGATCGTTCCGGCTCCCGCGGCAATCACCGCCTCGATCACTTCATAGAGATAGGCGGGATCGGAACGGCTGGCATCCATAGGCGAGAATTCCACATCATCCACGTAGCCCCTCGCCCGTTGCACCATCTCGACCGCGCGCTTCTTCGCCTCGTCGCGCGTCATTCTGAACTGGTGCTTCAAATGGATATCCGACGTCGAGAGAAACGTATGGATGCGGACCTTGGGCGCCCCCTTCAAGGCCTCCCAGGCCCGATCGATATCCTCCGGCCTTGCCCGCGCCAAACTGCAAATCGTCGGCCCCTCGACCTCCTGCGCGATCCGCCGCACCGCTTCAAAATCTCCAGGCGAACTGTAGGCAAATCCCGCTTCGATGATATCGACCCCCAGGCGAGCCAGCTGCTTCGCCACCATGATCTTCTCTTCCACATTCATGCTGGCGCCAGGCGATTGCTCGCCATCGCGCAGAGTCGTATCGAAAATTCTGATCATCCTGGTCATGGTTTCCCCCTTCTCCCTATCGCTTTGAGGCTGCTCAAAGCGGTTGTCCAGCAAGGCCGCAGGCGATTCGAAACCGGAGGCGTACCCTCAGGGGTACGTTGAGGATTTCGATGAGCCGAGAACGACGCTGGCAGCCGCTTTCAGCGGCCGGCAAAACAAAAAGCCTCCATCCCCACGCCCAGGGACGGAGGCTCGAGAAGCTCCGTGGTACCACCCTGATTCAGCCATGAACAACGTATTGCTGCCCACAACCCTTCATTCCGCCTTATCACGGGGGCGAGACGGAATCCATTACTCGGGTTTCACGGATTCTGGCTCAGAGGCGAGTTCGGCAACGCACAGGCTGGGTTGCACCATCCACCAGCTCTCTCGATTTCTATGCGAATGGCCTACTACTCCTCGTCGCAGCCTTCTAGAACTTCGATCCTGTCACGGACTGCTCGGTCTTGCTCGGCGACCGTTTTCCGGCCATCTTGGGCAGAAACCCGACGAGCCGTTCTGCCGGACCGAGCAGCGCATAGCCGGCAAAAATGACAAATAGCATGACTTGAGGCCAGGCGGCCACGAGCATGACGGCCAAGATTCCCCACACGAGATAGGTAATATGACGGCCGCCGCTGAACTTCATATCTTTAAAGCTACGATACTTAATGGTGCTGACCATCAAGAACGACAGGGCCAACGTCATCACCAGAACGAGAAGGGGCTTCACGTCCGCCGCAATCTTCATGCTGTAATGGTCGAACACCACGAGCGAGGCCACGACCCCTGCTGCAGCAGGAATCGCCAAGCCGGTGAAGTACTTACCATCCGCCACGGCCGCCGTCGAATTAAACCGGGCCAACCGAACCGCACCCATCGCGACATAGGCAAACATCACGGCAATACCGAATGTCCCCTGTCCGCTCAGCGCCCAGGAATAAATCAACAGGCCGGGAGCGACTCCGAAGGACACCACATCGGACAAAGAGTCGTACTCGAGGCCGAAATGGCTGGTGCTATTCGTCAATCGCGCCGATTTTCCATCGAGCACGTCGAAAATCATCGCCACCAGGATGGCGATCGCTGCGATCAGGTAATCCCCATTGAACACGGACAGGATCGAAAAGACGCCGCAGAAGAGGTTCCCTGTCGTGAACAAATTCGGAATGAGATGCATGGCGGCTTTACGCCGCTTCCCATCTCGCCCGAACGATTGACGAAGTCCGGTGGTTTTCATCGCAGCTCTCCTAAGATGGTCTCTCCACCCTTCACCCGATCGCCGACTGCGACTTTGATCGCCGTCCCGACCGGCAGAAACGTATCCATCCGCGACCCGAATCGAATCAACCCGTATCGTTCACCACAGACGGCCCGGGCGCCCGGCGAAATCCAGCAGACGATCCGTCTGGCAATCAGTCCTGCCACCTGCACGCAGAGCACCTTCGCCCCCTGCGCCGTCCTGATCATCAAGGCATTTTGCTCGTTCCGCAACGTCGCATCGGGCCTGCTGGCCACGAGAAACAAACCCGGCTGATACTGCACATCTTCGACGACCCCCTCGCAGGGAATCCGATTGATATGCACATCGAACACGTTCAAAAATATCGTCACGCGAATGCTGCGATCCTTGATGAAGCGCGGCTCGAACTCTTCTTCGATAGCGATGACTTTCCCGTCACCAGGCGCCACGACGAGACCGGGCTCTTGCGGCACCACTCGAGAAGGATTGCGAAAAAACCAGGCCACGAAGAGCGTTAGGAGCGCCCCACCGACCGCCGCGACAATTCCACCCAACCATCCTGCTAGCAGTGTAACGCCAACAGCAGCCCCGATGAAGGGAATTCCTTCTTTGGCAAACGGGATGCCGACGGCACGATCTGCCACAGAGACCTCGTTTCTTAGTTTTTATTCTTGTCGACCAACTGCTCTTTTTTCAGCCAGGGCATCATCGCCCGCAACCGGCCCCCGACCTCTTCGATCGGATGGGCTGCGCCCTTCGCCAACAGCGCATTGTAGACCGGACGGTTCGCCTGGTTCTCCAGGATCCAGTCTCTGGCAAACTTGCCGTCCTGGATTTCCCCCAGAATCTTCTTCATTTCCTGCTTCGTCTGCTCCGTGACAATCCGGGGGCCACGAGTAATATCTCCGTACTTCGCCGTCGTACTGATGGAGTAGCGCATGTTGGCGATGCCGCCCTGATGGATCAGGTCCACGATCAACTTCACTTCGTGCAGACATTCGAAATAGGCCATCTCCGGCGAATAACCTGCCTCCACCAGCGTCTCGTAGCCTGCCTGAATGAGGGAGGTGAGACCTCCACAGAGCACCACCTGTTCGCCGAAGAGGTCCGTCTCGGTCTCTTCGCGGAAGTTCGTTTCGATCACCCCGGCCCGCCCGCCGCCGATCGCGCTGGCATAGGCCAGGCCGATCTGCTTGGTCGTTCCGCTGGGGTCCTGATGGATCGCGAGCAGACAGGGCACACCGCTGCCCTTCGTATATTCCGACCGGACGAGATGGCCCGGCCCCTTGGGCGCGACCATGAACACATTGGTCGTGGCCGGCGGTATGATTTGCCCGAAGTGAATGTTGAAGCCATGGCCGAATGCGAGATAGGAGCCTGGCTTCAGGTTCGGAGCGATGTCCTGCCGGTAGATGGCCGCTTGCGCTTCGTCCGGCGCGAGAATCATGACGACATCGGACGCCTTCACGGCATCGGCCACCGGCATGACTTTCAGCCCGCTCTGCTCCGCCTTCTTCCAGGACGCGCCTTCGCGCAACCCGATGACCACGCTCACGCCGCTCTCCTTCATGTTGAGCGCATGGGCATGGCCCTGGCTGCCGTAGCCGATGACTGCAACCTTCTTATTCTTGATCTGCTGAATATCGGCGTCTTTATCGTAGTAAATCTTCATCGCTCACTCCTTGGGTAATAGCCGTAACAAGAAACTGTTGAGACGTTGCGTCCGGGATGACGCCTATTCGCGGACAGCCTTTTTCGCCGGCACGCTCGTCGCGCGAATCGACTCGCGGGCGACCGCGACCCGTCCGGTCCTGGTGAGCTCTTTGATGCCGAGGGGCTGCAGCAGGTTGATGATCGCTTCGATCTTGTGGGGATCGCCGGTCACTTCAATGGTGTAGGTCGCCGGCGTGGAGTCGATGACATTAGCCCGGAAAATATCGGCAATCCGCAACGCTTCCGCGCGATCTTCCGGCCTCGTATGCACCTTGATGAGCGCCGTCTCCCGCGACACGAAATCGCTCTCGTTCAAATCCACAACCTTGATGACATCGATCAGCTTATTGAGCTGCTTCACGATCTGCTCGATGATCCGGTCATCTCCGGACGTGACGATGGTCATCTGCGACATGGAGGGATCCAGCGTCGGCGCCACCGAGAGACTTTCAATGTTGAATCCGCGGCCGCTAAACAAGCCGGCGACGCGAGACAGGGACCCGAATTTATTCTCGACAGTCACCGAAATAATATGTTCCATACCCAATCTGTACTCCTGCCACAGAACGTTAGGCCGTGAGAATCGTGTCCGAATCCTTCGGAGTCACCTGCCCCGATCCAGCCTGCTTCGTCTTCAAATGCGGCGGATCTTCCAAAATCATCTCATGATTGCTGCCGCCGGCAGGAATCATCGGATAGACGTTTTCGTAGCGGTAGGTCGGCACATCGACAATCACCGGCCGGTTCACCGCAATGGCTTCCTTGAGGACGTCATCGATCTCCGATGGCTTGCTGGCCCTGAGTCCCACCGCTCCATAGGCCTCGGCCAACTTCACAAAGTCCGGCGTCGTTTCCAGATCGCTCGAGGCATACCGTCCTTCGTAGAAAAGGTCCTGCCATTGCCGAACCATCCCGTGGAATCGATTATTGAGCACAATGATCTTGACCGGAAGCTTATGCACCACAGCTGTGGCCATTTCCTGCATATTCATCTGGATACTGCCGTCACCGGCAATACAGAGAACCAGCCGGCCAGGGAAGGCCGCTTGCGCCCCCATGGCGGCGGGAAATCCAAAGCCCATAGTTCCGAGCCCGCCCGAGGTCAACCAGCGATTGGGCTTGGCCAACTTAAAGTACTGGGCGGCCCACATCTGGTGTTGCCCGACATCGGTCGAGACGATCGGATCCATATCCTTCGTCAGTTCATAGAGCCGCTTGATGACATGCTGCGGCTTGATCGGCCCGTCCGCTGCCTGCTGATAGGCCAGAGGATTCGCCTGCTGCCATTCGCGGATCTGATTCCACCAGGGCTTGCGTAATTCCTTCTGATCGCCGTTCACTGTGGCGCGCAAAATCTGGAGCAACTCCCGCAGCACCGTTTTGCAGTCGCCGACGATGGGAATGTCGACATTGACATTCTTCCTGATCGAGGTCGGATCGATATCGATATGAATGACCTTGGCATGGGGGCAAAACTCGGAGACCTTGCCGGTAACGCGATCGTCAAACCGCGCGCCAATCGCCACGACCAGGTCGGAGTAATGCATGACCATGTTGGCCCAATAGGTGCCATGCATGCCCAGCATGCCCATGGACTGGGGATGTTCTCCGGGGAAGGCCCCGAGCCCCATCAGGGTCATGTCGACCGGCATATGGGTCAGTTCGGCCAGCTCCATCAACTCTTGCGAGGCGCCGGAGAAGACGACGCCGCCGCCGACATACAGCACCGGCTTCTTCGCCTTCGTCATGGCCTCAGCCGCCTGCTTGATCTGCCACTTATTACCTTCATACACAGGATTGTAGCTGCGGATGGAGACGGAGCTCGGATAGGTAAACTCCGCCTTATCCATGGAAACGTCTTTCGGAATGTCCACCAACACAGGACCGGGACGCCCCGTCGTCGCAATGTAGAAGGCTTCCTTGATCGTCGTCGCCAAGTCGGCCACGTCTTTTACGAGAAAATTGTACTTGGTGCAGGGGCGGCTCAAACCGATATTATCCGCCTCTTGGAACGCATCGTTCCCGATCAGACTGGTCGGAACTTGGCCCGTAAAACAGACCAGCGGCACAGAGTCCATATAGGCATCGGCCAACGCCGTAATCACGTTCGTCATGCCTGGCCCTGAGGTCACCAGGCAGACTCCGGCTTTCCCGGTCGCCTTGGCATAACCTTCCGCCATATGGCCGGCGCCCTGCTCATGGCGCGTCAGGACCACTTCAATATCCTTTTGCTGGTGCAGCATGTCGAAAATCTTCAGCACGACACCGCCAGGAAGCGCGAAAATCGTCTTCACGCCTTCCCGTTTGAGACATTCGATGAGGATTTCAGCGCCTGTGAGCTTCATGACAGAACCTCCATCCATCCCGCCCGTAAAAATCAGGCGGAGGAATCGATACAATAGGCAACGAAACGGCTTGGTCTAACAGACCAGACACGAGCCCCTCGATATCTCAGAACTTTCTGAAAAATCAGGGATAAATATCCATAATCCTATCACCACATATTTCACCGCGTCAATAGTGCCGCAGGCTTTAGCCCCTCTCCTGACAGTCTCCCTCTCAGCATGATATCCTTCGTACCCATCCCTCATCCGTTGGCCTGAGTCGCGACAATATGAGCCTGCCAGTCCATGTCACCATCCTGTCCCGCGACGAATGCCATCTCTGCGATGTCATCTACAGGATTGCGACCCATCTCCAGTCAGAAATGAACATCACCACGAGCAAAGTGAGCATTGAGGGAGATCAGGCCCTGATAGAACGGTACGGGTCGAGGGTTCCCGTCGTGCTACTCGATGAGATCGAGTATTGCTCGGGGAAAGTGACGGAAGGGGACCTGCGTCGAGCGATAAAAAAAGCGCGATGGAGAAGACCTATAAGCCGGATTCTGTCCCGCATGGGATATGGTCCCACACGGGGGTGATCATTTCTCTGGGATTCGAGTCACCTCGAACCTCAAGCGACCTACCCGAAGACCTCGGCCGGGCCAGCCGGTCGCCGACTTTCCAAAGAAAGCCGACAGGTGTCTTCCTATTTGGCCTTGCATCAGGCGACGCTTACCGTGCCAGTGATGTTACCACCACCGCGGTGGGCTCTTACCCCGCCGTTTCACCCTTACCTGATCCGCAGCGACAAGACTTGCATCCCATCGCCTCGGCCATCGGCGGTTTGTTCTCTGTGGTGCTGGTGTCGGATCGCTCCGCCTGGGAGTTACCCAGCGCCCTGCCCATGAAGTCCGGACTTTCCTCTAAGAGCGTTGCCGCCCCAAGCGATCACCCGGTCCTCTCCCTCGCGCAGCTTGAGTATAGAAAGGAACGGGAGCGGTTGCAACCGGCCCCGCGGAATTAGTGCAGCGAAGGCAAGGCCGCAGCCGGCACCGCCTGCTTGGATTGATACAGACCCATCGCCTCCGACATCCACTGTTTCAGCTGGTCGATTCTGGTCTCATGGCTCGGGTGGGTGGAGAGAAACTCGGCAGGGCCGCCGCCTTTGGACATCTGCCCCATCCGTTCCCATAGTGAAACAGACTCGCGAGGATCATAGCCCGCATCGGCCGCCAGGAGGATGCCGATGTAGTCTGCTTCCGATTCATGTTTCCGGCTGAAGGGCAGCAACACCCCGACCTGCGCCCCCGCGCCGAGCGCCGCCATCGCAGCCTGGGATACCATCCCCCGCCGCCTGCGACCCCCGCCGCAGCCTCTGCCACCTGCAAGGCCGCATTCGTCAATTGCCCCTGACTCATCCGTTCAGCCCCATGACGGGCCAGAGCATGAACGACTTCATGTCCCATCACCGCTGCCAAACCTGCTTCAGTCCTGGCCACGGGAAAGATCCCGGTGTAGACCGCAATCTTCCCTCCCGGGAGGGCAAAGGCGTTCATGGTTTTATCGTCCTTGATCACGATCACTTCCCACTGAAACTGCTTCGCCATCTCGGCATATTTCGACCGCTTCGCCGCTTCGATAATCCGCGCCGCCACCCGCTTGACCGGTTCGATCTCTCGGGGATCTTGCGACTGCCGCAATTTCGGATCGTTCTTTACTTGAGCATAGGCCTGCGTGCCCATTTGCATTTCCTGCGAGACGGACGTCATCAACAGCTGCGACCGGCCCGTATAGGGATTCGTTTCACAGCCGCTGACCGCTGCCAGACAGAGCCCTGCAGCCACCAACAGCATTCCACGTGAGAACGACCTCCATCTCTGCATCGCCCATCCTCCCTGATAAAGCCCCTGCCGACGATCTTGAAAATTGACCGCCTATTCAGCCTCTGCTAGATTACCGCGGCTCCGTCAGAATCTCCACCAGAACCTCTAGCCCGTGACCAAAACAACAGCCAAAGCACCGATCGAACGAATCGGCATCGATGAATCAGGCAAGGGGGACTACTTCGGCCCCCTGGTCATCGCCGCCGTCTACGTCGACGCCACCACACAGGGCGAACTGGCCCTCATGAATGTCCGGGACAGCAAGAAGATCTCGGACGGCCGCATCCTCGAAATGGCCCCGGACATCCGGATGCTCTGTCCCCACAGCATTATCGCGATCGGCCCGCAACGATACAACGAGCTCTATCTCAAGATCCGGAACTTGAATCGCCTGCTGGCCTGGGGCCATGCCAAAGCATTGGAGACCCTCCTTGAAAAGGTCTCGTGCGGGCGCGCCATCGCGGACCAGTTCGGCGACGAACGATTAATCCTAAACGCCTTACAAGAAAAGGGACGCACGATCGTCCTGGAACAGCGGCATAAGGCCGAATCCGACATCGCCGTGGCTGCCGCGTCGATCCTGGCCCGCGCGGAATTCCTCCTCCGCATGAAGCGCCTCTCGGATGAAATCGGCACGACGCTGCCCAAGGGGGCCTCGCCTGCCGTCGAACTGGCCGGACGTATGATCGTGAAGAAGCACGGAGAGGAACGGTTGGGATCAGTCGCGAAGCTGCACTTCAAAACGACGCAGGCAGTGCTGGGGAAACCGGAGAAAATAGACTAGAACGATTCGCCGATCTCAAGGACCGACGTCTTATCAAACTCGGGCACTGACCCTGTTTCGACAGGAATTTGCCCATCCCAATAGAGCATCCGACGGCAATAGGGACAGGTCAAGAGATCTTCCCCGCGCTTCACCTCGGAAATCAATTGCGGCGGGAGCTGCAGCCGGCAGCCGGAGCAAGTCCCCTCTTTGATCTCCCCAAGCGCTTGATCCTTCCGCGCCGCCTTGATCGAGTTATAACGGACGAGCAGCCCCTTCTCGACATGAGCCGAATGGGCCTGCTGCTGCGATTCGAGATCGGCCAGTTCGGCTGCGAGCTTCTTCTCCAGCTCGTCCAGCACCAGCTTCTCCTGCGCAAAGGCCTTTTCGACAACACTCACCTTGGCTTGCGCCTCTTTTGCGGTCTGCTGGAGCTGTTCAATCTTCTCCATGCACACAAGAATCTTTTCCTCGAAGTCACCCTTCTTCTTGTTCGACACTTCGATCTCGAACAGATGCGCCTGGTATTCCTTGTTGGATTTCAACTCGGATAGCCGCGACTTCATCTTTTCCGTGTGGGCTTCGTGCGCCTCAAGGTCTTTTTCGTGCGACCGCCGCTCTTTGACCAATGCCTCCATGCCGGCACTGGTTTGCTGGAGCAGCTGCTGGGCTTCCCGGAGAGGCGCTTCAACTATTTGGAGTCGTTCCGGAATTTTCCGGCGTTGAGTATTAATCTCCATGATGCGGAGATCCAACTTTTGCAGCGCAATGAGGGGGGAAAGATTATGCTTCAACGAACTCCTCTAGCTGTTGTTCTACACAACGTTCACAGTCGATGAGTTCTGCGGCCGTGCTGGTGGGCCCACTAGGACTTGAACCTAGGACCAGCTGATTATGAGTCAGCCGCTCTAACCACCTGAGCTATGGGCCCGGTCAGGCGGATGACTCTCTCGCGCCTGATCCGCAGACACGAACAGGCAATTCTAGGCTGCCCCAGGGAACGGAGTCAAATCTCAGGCAGCACCTCTCCGCGTTACAGCGTTTCCACAAAGCTCCGAAGCTTCTTGCTCCGGCTCGGATGGCGCAATTTCCGCAAGGCTTTGGCTTCGATCTGTCTGATACGTTCGCGGGTCACCTCGAAATCCTGACCGACTTCTTCGAGAGTATGGTCGGTGGCTTCGCCGATGCCGAACCGTTTCCGCAGAACCTTCTCTTCTCTCGGCGTGAGCGTTTCCAATGCGCTGTTGATCTGACGCTGGAGATCGTACCGGATCGCCGCCTCCAGAGGAGAGACCGCTTTCTTGTCCTCGATAAAGTCGCCCAAATGGCTGTCTTCTTCTTCGCCGATCGGAGTCTCCAGCGAAATCGGCTCGCGCGCGATCTTCAAGATCTTCCGAACTTTGTCCAGCGGCAAATCCATGCGCTCGGCGATTTCTTCCGGTGTCGGTTCGCGGCCGAGCTTCTGCACCAGATGGCGGGACGTCCTAATCAACTTATTAATCGTCTCGATCATATGCACCGGGATACGGATCGTCCTGGCCTGATCGGCAATCGCGCGGGTAATGGCCTGGCGAATCCACCACGTCGCATAGGTGCTGAACTTGTACCCGCGCTTGTACTCGAACTTATCCACGGCCTTCATCAAGCCGATATTGCCCTCCTGGATCAAATCCAGGAACTGGAGACCGCGGTTCGTGTACTTCTTCGCGATGCTGACGACGAGACGAAGGTTCGCCTCGACCAGCTCGGCTTTCCCTCGCTTGACCTTTTCCTCCGCCACATCCAGATGCTTGACCGCGTCCTTGATCTCTTCCGCAGACACCAGCGCTTCTTCGGTCTCAAGGGTTCGAATCCGGCCCTTCGCCGCCTGGTAGACTTTCTTAATTTCGTGCAGCGCGTCTTCCGTGCAACTCGTCTTGCGTTTGACGGCAAGAAAATATTTCCGGTCACCACGGGCGAGCTTCTTCAGAGCCTCTACGCCGGCTTCGCCGCTGATCCCCATCCGACGCTGGCAACTGACGATCTCCCGCTCCGCCGTGCGGATCTGAATAGCCAACTCCCGCACCCGCTGCACCATCCGGTCCTTCAACACGCCATGCAGGTTGACGGACTCCATCTTCTCCACAACCTGGTCGCGAATCGTATCGATCTGTTTCTTGATCTTCTTCTGTTTCACAGGATCGCTATTAGCAGAGCGCGCCACTTCATAGAGGCTCTTGAGCGAGGTCGAAATTTTCCGGACGGAGTTCAACCCTTCGAGCGTCTTGACTCGCAGCTCTTCATAGTCCCGCTGGATCTGCTCTTCCTCGAATTCCTCTTCGGTCTCGACGATCGGGACGATCTCCCGCACATCGATCGTCCCGTTTTTAAGCTGATCACGCAGCGCAAGGACGAACTCGATCGTCATCGGCATCCCGTAGATAACCGCCGAGATGTCCTTCTTCCCCTCTTCGATGCGCTTCGCAATCTCGATTTCCCCCTCGCGGCTCAACAAAGCCACGCTCCCCATCTCTTTGAGATAAAGGCGGACCGGATCATCGGTCCGGCTGAGCGCGCCGGGAGTTAAATCGATTTCCTTCTCTTCTTTCTCTTCCTTCTCGTTCTCATCTCCGCCGCCGGAATCGGATCCCTCGGAGTCCTCGCTCGCCTCCTCGGCATCACGGGCTTTCTTGATCCGCTCCCCCTCGGGCGCATCGACGATCTCGATGTCCATTTCGCCGAACATCGTCATGATGCTGCCGAACTGTTCGGACGACACCACCTCAGCAGGCAAGGTGCTATTCAACTCGTCGTAAGTCAAAAAGCCCTTCTCTTTGCCGATCGCAATCAGCTTCTTGACTTCGCCGAGCAACTCTTGTTTCGCCATGACTACTCCTTCACTAAAGACAACATCCCGGCAGCAGGCCGACCGGCCTTTTGCATTCGCAATTCATTCACTTGTGCATTCAACACCCGCGCATCCTCCACCCGGCCTTCCCGTTCGGCGGCCTTGAGTTGCGCGATCAAATCCCGAAACAGGGCCTCGGCCCGCTTCCGCTCTAACGTGTCCAAACAGCCAGCAACATGGGCCGGCACGTCGTCGAAATGGTCTTCCCGCATGGAGAGCTCGGTCGCCAACGACCCGCAATCCGGATGATCGACCACCGCATCCAACAACAATCTGAGTCCCACCCGGCCATCTTGATCGAGATGGGTCAGCGCCGTCTCGACAAGAATCCGGCAGGCCGGAACCGAGAAGGCCGCGGGCTTCAATCTCTGCACATCGGCGGGCATCAAATGCCCGTGCAGCAGCAAATACACCAGATCCCGCTCTTCATTCGCACCCTTGAACATCGCCGGGGTCACGCCGGCCGATTGCACGGCCACCGAGCGCCGCCCCTCAGACTGCACCAACGCCGGATACCGCTCGATCAATCGCTGCTGGCTGATCCCTAGCCGTTCGGCCACCACACGAATCCGCTCTTCCCGCTCGATCGGATGCTCGCTCTTTTGTAGAATCCGCAACACATCGTCCACACTACGGATACGGCCTTCGATCGTACTGGACTCCGCCGTGCTCAAACTATGCTCGAGGGAAAAGTCCAAAAGACTCGGCGCCTGTTCTTCCAACCGCGCAAAAGCCTCCGGCCCTTCCTTCCGCACATAGGTATCGGGATCCTCGCCAGTCGGCAACGTGACCACTTTCACGCCAAGCCCGCTGTTCACGAACAGATCGAGCCCTCGCAATGCGGCACGAACCCCGGCTGGATCCGGATCGAACAAGAGCACGACCTTCGAGGTAAACCGCCTCAACACCTGAATATGCTCAGACGTCAGCGCGGTCCCCAGCGTCGCAACCGTATGGGTCAGACCGGCCTGATGCAGGGCGACCGCATCGAAATACCCTTCCACCACGATCACGGTCTTCAGCCTGGCGACGGCTTCCCGCGCCAGATCCAACGCGTAGAGCGTCTGCCCCTTCTTGAATAGGGGGGTATCCGGAGAATTCAGGTACTTGGGATTCCCCTCGCCCAGAATACGCCCGCCGAACCCAACGACCCGCTTGCGCAAGTCCGTAATGGGGAACATCACGCGTGAGCGAAAACGGTCGTAGGACCCGGAGGCCTGCTCCCGCGCGATCGTCAATCCCGCCACGGCTAAATCATCCGGAGAAAAACCCTGCTTGCTCAGCGCCCTGACGAGCCCGTCCCATTCAGCCGGCGCACAACCGATTTCAAACCGTTCGATCGTCCCGGCCTGAATACCCCGGCTGGCCAAATAGTCCCGCGCCGTCGCGCCGGTCGCACTATCCCGCAAATTCTGCTGGAACCAGGCCGTCACCGCACGATTAAGCGGTTCCAGGCGACTCGCCTGCGCCGCCTGAGGCCCAGAACTAGGCCCACTGTCCGGCACATCGATCCCGAGTTTCTGCCCGAGCTCACGAACCGTTTCAGGAAAGTTCGCGCCGGTAATCCGCATCAAAAACGTAAACACGTTGCCGCCCGCGCCGCAGCCAAAACAATGAAAAATCTGGCGGGAAGGACTCACGGTAAAGGAGGGCGACTTTTCCTGATGGAAGGGACAGAGACCTTTCAGGTTCTGGCCGGCCCTGGTCAGACTCACATGATGTCCGACCACCTCGGCAATATCGGCCCGATCTCTGACCTGATTGATCACATTTTCAGAAATCAAACCTCGGCCCACGGGAGTCGCGGCTCCTATTCCCCCACCTGCACCGGCGAGGAAGGTAAACGTAAGTGGTCGAAAAATTGAACGTTCAGGGTAACAGACGGGGAAGAAACCTGTCAATGTGGTGAAACTACGTTAGCCGGGAGGCCAGGCGAGATGGCGCCCGCCCAAAACATGAAGATGGAGATGAAATACGCTTTGGCCTCCGTGAGATCCGGTGTTGACGACGACCCGGTACCCGGGCTCGGCAATCCCCTTCAGTTTCGCGACCTTACTGCCGACCAGCAGCAGCCGTCCGAGCAGCTCAGCATCAGAGTCTTGCAGCTCAGCCAGCGAGACCACATGTTTTCGGGGAATGACCAGCGTATGGATCGGCGCCTGAGGATTGATATCGTCGAATGCGACCACCAAATCGTCCTCATAGACGAGGGGTGCCGGAATAGTCCTCGCGACGATTTTGCAAAAGAGACAGTCGCTCACGGGGCAGTTTCTTTTCTCAAGCCGGACTTCCCAAACCGGGTCGCCAACTCCTGATAAATTTCTTGCGGCGTGATGCCATGGTATCCCAGCGCCACCAGAGTATGGAACAGGAGATCCGCCGTTTCATAGACGATCTCCTCCTTCTTCCCGCCCTTCCCGGCAATCGCCACCTCTCCTGCTTCCTCGACGACCTTTTTCAAGATGCGATCGACCCCGCCTTCCAGCAACTTGGAGGTATAGGACTCGCTCGAGGGCTGCTGCTTCCGCTCTTGGATCATCTGATAGAGGCGTTCAAGAATTCCACCCCAGGACTCTGACGTCTTCGTCTCAGGCGAATCCAGACGGGAGAAGAAGCAGGACCGCTCTCCCGTATGGCAGGTCGGCCCGACCGGCTCAACCTTCACAAGAAGGGCATCGCCGTCACAGTCGAAAAACAGGTCCTTGAGCTGCAGCTTATGGCCGGAGATCTCGCCCTTCTCCCATAACGCCTTGCGCGAACGACTCCAGAAATGCACCGACTTGGTCTCGATGGTCTTCTGCAAGGCCTCCTGATTCATGAAGGCGACCATCAGCACCGTGCCATCCCGCCAATCCTGCACAACGGCCGGAATCAGCCCCTGCCCATCGAATTTCAATTTCCCTATATCCATTATCGAACCGCCACTCCCTTCTGACGAAGATAGGCTTTCGCCTCAGGAATCGTGTGAGTCCGGAAATGGAAAATCGACGCGGCCAGGACCGCATCCGCCTTACCCTTGACGAATCCGTCATAGAGATGGTCCAAATTCCCCACGCCCCCGGATGCAATCACCGGAATCAAGACGGCTTCCGACACAGCAGCCGTCAGCGCAAGATCATAGCCCTGCTGCTGTCCGTCCTGATCCATACTCGTGAGCAAAATCTCGCCTGCTCCATACTGGGCCATCTGCTTCGCCCATTCGACGACATCCAGACCGGTCGCCTTGCGGCCTCCGTGGGTGAAGACTTCCCACCCTGCTGCCGGAGCGGGACGGTGCTTGGCATCAATCGCCACGACGATACATTGAGTCCCGAATCGCTCCGCCGCTTCCTTCACAAATTCCGGCCGCTGAACCGCTGCCGTATTGATGCTCACCTTATCGGCTCCCGCGTTCAACAGAGCCCTGATGTCCTCAAGCGTCCGCACGCCCCCCCCGACGGTCAAAGGCATAAACACCCGTGCCGCTGTCTGCTCAACCACATCAAGAATAGTCTTGCGATTTTCATGGGAAGCCGTGATGTCCAGGAAACAGAGTTCATCGGCTCCTTCGCGGTCGTAGGCCGTGGCCACTTCGACCGGGTCTCCCGCATCACGCAAATTCACAAAGCTCACGCCCTTCACGACGCGGCCGTCTTTGACATCGAGACAGGGAATAATACGTTTGGTCAACATAGTAAGAACAACGATGAACGCTGAACGATGAAGGGTGAACGAACAACTGGGCGAAGCGCTGCATTCAGAAACAAAACACCTCTCTGGACATCAACGGTCTTGTTCAATCCCCCGTTCATCATTCAGCGCTCAGTACTCATCGTTCGGATGGCCGCGACTGCGGTCCGATAGTCTAACTTGCCATCGTAAAGGGCCTTTCCGACAATCGCGCCTTCGACCCTTGGACCGAGCGCCTGCACGGCCAGCAAATCTTCGACGCGAGAGATTCCGCCGGAAGCGATCACGGGAAAGGACGACAACTCGACCATCTCCCGCAAGGCCGCCAGATTCGGCCCGCCCAACATGCCATCGCACGCAATGTCCGTATAGATCACGGCGCCCAAGGCATGGCCCGCCAGCTCCTTGAGCAGATCGGTCGCCTTGGTCTCCGAGACCGAGGTCCAGCCCTTGACCGCCACCTTCCCGTCCCTCGCATCCAATCCCAACAAAATCTGACGAGGAAACTCCAGACAGGCCTTCTCCAGAAACGACCGATCGGTCAAGGCAGCGGTGCCAAGCACAACCCGGCTCACACCGGCGCCGAGATAACGGCGCACGGTTTCGATCGACCGGATTCCTCCCCCCACCTGCACCTTCACGCTCACGGTGCGGATGATCGCTTCGATCTGGGGAAGATTGCGCGGCTCACCCTCCACCGCTCCGTTCAGATCCACCACATGGATCAACGTTGCGCCGCCCTGCTGCCATTGCCTCGCCATAGCCGGCACGTCATCGGAGTAGACCGTTTCGGCAGCCATATCGCCCTGCCGCAACCGCACACAGCGGCCATCTTTTAAATCAATCGCAGGAATCACGAGCATAGAAAAAACCGTCCCTGTTAACGTTCCCCTGCCGTGCCAAACGGAAACTCGAGGAGCATATGGTCAACCCCGTAGCCCGCCAGCTCATCTGCTGTGACGAACATGCCCCAACGCTCAAAAAATCCCAGCATGTCTTCAATCATCGGCCTCTGCCGCTCGTAGTAGTTCCCTTCCCAGAGCACTTGCCCGTCCGCCGCTACCAGCTTAGCTTCAAACCCCACCGTAGCCGGGGGATTGGCGCCAAAGCGACTCCCGACCCGCTCCTGATAGACCAGTACCTGACCGATCAGCGCAGCATCTGCCTTCAGTTGTTTCGCCACCGTCACGGCCTGTGCCGGACCAGCGGGAGATTGCACCGCCTGGGATGCCAAGACTTTCGCTGCCTCGCCGGGCGACAGCACCGTCACGCCCTGCCGGGACTTTAACCGGCTCCAAAGCAACTGTGTGACCGTGCCCCCCGCGCCGATCGGCACAATGGAGGTCTGACTCCGAAGCTGTTCCATTTGCGGCGGCACCGCGAGCGCCATATCAGACCGACGGGCTCCTGGCGGGGCCGAGAAGGTCTGAGCGACAACATCCCGCACCTGTGGCGTCGTCAGCGTCGTAAACGGGACCAGCGCAATGGTGCGCACCTGATAGCGCGGCAATTCCGCAGACGACTTCGAGGTCACCTTGGACCCGCTACAGCCGGCCGTTGCCAACAGAGCCAATCCCACCAAGGCCATCGACCATCCCTTGTTGTTCATCATGCTCATTTCCATGATCCAAAATTGTTGATCAACTGTAACCCGACGGCCTGACTCTTTTCAGGATGGAACTGACAGGCCACCACATTATCCCGCCAGATGCTCGACACAAACGTCGTCCCGTACTCTGTCGTGGTTGCCGCCACGGTCTTATCAGAGGGATCGACATAATAAGAATGGACAAAATACCAATAAGACCCGTCAGGAATTCCGTCGAACAGGGGACAGGGCTTCTCCATCGTCACGTTGTTCCAGCCCATGTGCGGCACCTTCAATCCCTGGCCCGCGGGAAAATGCCTGACCTTGCCGGGAATAATGCCGAGACCTTTGTGAGTCCCGAATTCCTCGCTCTCCTCGAATAACAACTGGAGCCCCAAACAGATTCCCAGAAATGGTTTCCCCGATTGAATCGCAGCGCGAATCGGCTCCGCCAACCCGTACCGCTCGATATTGGCCATGCAATCGCCGAAAGCTCCGACCCCAGGCAACACCACATGACTCGCATTCCCGATCATGAGCGGATCACGAGTCACGACCGCCTGATGCCCCACCGCCTCAAAGGCCTTGGAGACACTGCGGAGGTTGCCCATGCCGTAGTCGATAATCGCAATCATATCCACCTTCAACAAGCTGCTTTAAAAAACCCGCCAGCTTCGTTCTCGGCTCATCGAAATCCTCAACGTACCCCTGAGGGCACGCCTCCGGTTTCGACTCGCCTGCGGCCTCGCTGGACGGCCTTTTTGAACAGCCTGCCGAAATATTCTCCTCGTAAGGCCGTAACCATACCGCAACTGCTGCCATCCTGCCACTGCCAATCTACAGAGGCTCATCTGCGACGCACAGTCTCAGACCGGCTCATAAAACGAACGGGGCAGGCTCCTTTTCAGAAACCTGCCCCGCTCGATCATCAATAGCATCTTTTTCCAGAGACGTTGCGGGTGGCACCGATCTGGACGCCCAACCGTCCGCGGCGGGGTCCCTACACCGGGCGGGGTACGAGGACGGTTGGGCTGATCGGTGACAGGACCCGCGCCAGGCTACAGCAGCCCCTTCGTCGAGAGGACCTTGCCTGCCAACCGCTCTTCCGGCGTCGTGGCCTGATCGAGCGCCTTGGCTAAGGCCTTGAAGATGGCTTCCATGATGTGGTGCGGATTGCGGCCATACATCAGATTCACGTGCAAGTTCAGGCCTGCATGGGTGACGAAGGCCTGAAAGAAGTCTTCGAAGAGACCAAGATCGAAGGCTTTGATCTTCCGGTCCGGCAACACCACGTTATAGACGAGATAAGGCCTGCCGCTGAGATCAACCGTGACCTGCGCGAGGGTTTCGTCAAGCGGAGCCGAGGCAAACCCGAACCGCTTGATCCCCGCCTTTTCACCCAGGGCTTGATGTAGGGCCTTGCCCATGACGATTCCGACATCCTCCACCGTATGGTGTTCGTCGATATCGATATCGCCCTTGGCCTTGACCGTCAGATCGAAGAATCCGTGCTTGGCCAACAGCTCCAGCATATGGTCGAAGAACCGGATACCGCTGTCGATCTTCCCTTGGCCGCTGCCATCCAGCGCCCAGGAAACCTGGATATCGGTTTCCTTCGTGGCCCGATGGATCATCGCCTTCCGATGTGTCACAGTTTTCTTCATGAGAACCTGCTTTGGGCTGATTTTGCGTGGGCGTCGAACCCTTCCATGTGGGCCAATCGAACGAGATGATCTTTCACCTTGCTCAGCTCCTCTTTCGTATAGTGCACGATGTTGCTGACTTTGAGGTAATCGTGAACGGACAAAGCCGAAAAGAAGCGCGCGGTCCCGCCGGTCGGCAAGACGTGATTCGGACCTGCCACATAATCGGCCACAGAGGGGGGCGTATACCGGCCCAGGAACAAAGCCCCGGCATGGCGGATCTTCTCTAAATAATCGAAGGGCTCGTCCACCGAGAGGGTCAAATGTTCCGGGGCAATCTCGTTGGCCACATCGATGGCTTCGTCCATCGTCGTCACCACGAAGGCCACCGCATGGCGCGCAATGGACTTGGCGGCAATCTTTTCCCTCGTCAGTCCCTTCAACTGGCTGCCGATGAGCTTCACGACATCCTTCGCCAACTGCGCCGATGTCGTCACGAGATAGACTTGCGCATCTTCGTCATGTTCCGCTTCGCAGAGGAGATCTGCCGCGACATGAGCCGGCTTGGCGTCGCCATCTGCCACCACGAGCAGCTCGCTCGGGCCGGCCACCATATCGATGCCAACCGTGCCGTAGAGGAGCCGTTTGGCTGTCGCGACATAGATATTACCGGGCCCCACGATTTTATCGACCCGCTGAATCGTCTTGGTCCCGTAGGCCATGGCCCCGACGGCCTGCACGCCCCCGACGCGATAGATCTCCGTGACGCCGGCAATGTCGGCGGCCACCAGCAAATAGGGATTGATCGGACCCTTTTGCGGGGGCGTACACATCACCACGCGGGAAACGCCCGCCACCTTGGCCGGAATCGCGCACATCAAGACCGACGAGGGATAGACCGCCTTGCCGCCCGGCACATAGACTCCAACCGCATCGACCGGCGTCACCACTTGCCCCAGAGTCGCCTCATTGTCCTGATACATCCAGGTCTTGATGCGCTGACGCTCGTGGAACGAGGTAATCCGCTTGGCGGCAAACCGGAGGGCATCGCCCTCCTCTTTTCTGATGTGGAAATAGGCTTCTTTGATTTCTTCGGGAGTGACGCGCAGCTCCGTCGCTTTCATGGAGACGCGGTCGAACTGTTTCGTATAGCGGAGGACGGCCTTGTCGCCGCCCCGTTCCACGGCTTGCAAAATCGACTTCACCGCCTTCTCGACGGCAGCCCCTTGCACGCGGGCACGCGACGAAACTTTCTTCAGTGCGGGGAGAAAGGCTCGTTCGCTGGAGGACACAATCTTCATGTGCGCGTCCGCTTGACCGTTCGACGTACCCCGCGCGAAGGCTGGCGCGGAGCGGTGGTTCGAGACCTGGCTGCTGGGCGGCTAACGGCCCGGAGCTTTGTGATCAGCTCTGTGACCTCCGCATGCTTCAGCTTCAAACTCGCCCGATTAACGACCAGCCTGGCCGTGGACTGCGCGATGCACTCCACTTCGACGAGGTTATGTGCCTTCAACGTGTTGCCGGTTTCGACCAGATCCACAATCCGATCGGCCAGACCGACCAACGGCGCCAGCTCGATCGAGCCGTACAACTTAATGATTTCAACCGCCACGCCGCGCTGATTGAAATACCGCTCGGTAATCTTCGGATACTTGGTCGCGACCCGAATTTTCGAGGACAGCCGGTCCCGTGAGGCCTGCCCCTTGAGCGCAGCGACGGCGATTCTACACGCTCCGAACCCTAAATCCAATGGCTCATAGACGTCGCTATCCTGCTCCATCAAGACGTCTTTCCCGACAATCCCGACGTCCGCCGCGCCATATTCGACATAGGTCGGCACATCGGTCGGCCTCACAATCAGGAAGGTCATGCCGATCTCAGGACAGGGGAACACCAGCCGACGGCTCTCGGTCGAGAGGCTGCCCATGGCATAGCCGGCCCGGCGGAAGATCTCCAATGTGAGGTCCAGCATTTTCCCCTTCGATAAGGCAATCGTCAGCATGATGTCAGCGAGTCCCGGCCGGAGCCGCTCCCTCTTTTTGGCGGGCGATCGTCGCGCCTAATCCGCGCAGTTTCTCTTCCATCCGCTCATAGCCGCGATCCAGATGATAGACCCGGAGGATCTCCGTCGTGCCTTCCGCCGCAAGCCCAGCCAGCACTAATCCGGCGCTCGCGCGAAGGTCGGAGGCCATCACCGGCGCTCCGGTCAACTTGGTCGGCCCGGTCACCACAGCCCGAGTGCCTTCGATCTTAATCTCAGCCCCCATCCGCCGCAGCTCTTCGACATGCATGAACCGGCTTTCAAACACCGTTTCGGTAATCACGCTCGTACCCTCAGCCGCCGTCATCAAGGCCACCATCTGCGCCTGCATGTCGGTAGGGAAACCCGGATAGGGCAACGTCCGAATGTCGATCCCCTTGAGCCGTGAAGCCGCATTGAGATGAATCCGATCCTGCTCCACCTTCAGCTCAACGCCGGCTTCCCGCAACTTCATCAACAAGGCATCCAGATGATTCGGACGGCAGCGATTGAGCGTCACCGCTCCCCTCGTAATGGCCCCTGCCACGAGATAGGTTCCTGTTTCAATACGGTCCGGAATGACATCATGATCGCTCCCGTGCAACTCACGGACCCCTTCAATCGTGATGACATCCGTCCCGGCGCCGACGATGCGAGCCCCCCGCTTCACGAGAAAATCCGCGAGGTCTACGATCTCCGGTTCCTTCGCGGCATTTTCAATGACCGTGGTCCCCTCGGCAAGCGACGCGGCCATCATTAAATTTTCCGTTCCTGTGACCGTCGGCGTATCGCAGTAGATCTGCGCGCCCTTCAGCCGCTTCGCCTTGGCGCGAATATACCCGTGTTCCATCGAAACTTCTGCACCCATTTTCGCCAGTCCGGCCAGATGGAGATTGACGGGCCGCGACCCGATCGCACAACCGCCCGGCATCGACACCGTCGCTTCTCCCCACCGCGCCAACAGAGGCCCCAATACCAAGACGGAGGCCCGCATGGTTTTCACCAGATCGTAGGGGGCCTGAGTCGAGCTGATCGTGTCGGCATTGATCACCGCGCGATTCCCCTCATGCTGAACCTTCGCACCCAGGATCCCCAAGAGCTTGCCCATCGTGAGAACATCCACCACGCGGGGCAGATTGGTAATCACGCATTCGCCGCCGCCCAGAATGGTGGAAGCCAAGATCGGCAGCGCGGCATTCTTTGCCCCGCTGATCTCAACCTCGCCTCGAAGCGGCGTTCCACCAGTAATGACGGTACGATCCATCGTCTATGCCCCTACTCGCTCGACGATCACCACCCGCTCAAGCCCCGCTTCATCGTAGACCAACCGGTGAAATTTGTAACCAGGCAACTGCTCGACGATCCGGCGCAGCCCACGAGCCTGACCTGCGCCGATCTCCAGAATCACGACTCCGCCGGGAGCCAGGTAGCGGACGGCCTCTTGCAGCAATCGTTCGTGCAGTTCTGTCCCCTGAGCCCCTGCCACCAAGGCGCCTCGCGGCTCGAATAGTTTCACTTCCGGCTGAAGCGTCGCCCACTCAGCCTCCGCAATATAGGGAGGGTTCGAGACGATGACATCCACCAGCCCCTCTAATCCCTGCTCCGCCAATGGCCCCAGCAAATCGCCTTCCAACCAGGTGATCCGCTCGCCCACCCCATGACGAGTGGCGTTGCGCCTCGCAACATGGAGCGAGGAACCGGACAGATCGATCGCCATCACCCGCGCATGGGGTCGCAATCGCGCAATCGCCACGGCAATGCAGCCGGACCCGGTACAGACATCGACAATCGTAGCCTGCCGCTCGGCGGAAATCCGTTGCGTAACATATTCCACCAGCAACTCGGTCTCCGGCCTCGGAATCAGCACCGCCGGACTCACCTCAAACTCTAACCCGCAAAATTCCTGCGTCCCTAAAATATATTGCAAGGGCTCTCGCCCAACCCGCCGCGCAATCAGCCCTCGCGTTGCTGCCAATTCGGAAGAAGACAGCAATCGGTCCCGGTCGGTAATCACATGGTGCGAGGGAAGACGGAGCACATGCTCCACAATCCACAAGGCTTCCTGCTCCGCGCTCTCGATGCCGGCCTGCTCCAGCAGCCGACGCGCCTCGGCAATCAGCTCGCCGAGCGTGGCCTGGCTTGTCGACTGCGGAATCGGAGCCACTGCGTCCATGTTACGCCGCCCCCACTTCCTGCTGACGCTGCGCCTTCAAAGCTTGGACAAATTCGTCGAGATCGCCCTGAAGCACCTGCTCCAACTTATGCAAGGTCATCCCGACACGATGGTCGGTCACCCGGTTCTGCGGGAAATTGTAGGTGCGGATCTTCTCGCTCCGCTCGCCCGTGCCCACCTGTGCCTTGCGATTCTGCGCGGTTTCCGCATCCTGCCGTTCCCGCTCCGCCTCGACGATTCTGGCCCGCAGGGTCCTCATCGCCTTGGTGCGGTTCTTCAGCTGCGACCGTTCGTCCTGACAACTCACGACCACGCCGGTCGGGATATGGGTGATCCGCACCGCCGACTTGGTCGTATTGACGCTCTGGCCTCCGGCGCCGGACGAACAAAACGTATCGATGCGAAGATCCATCGGGTCGATATGCACATCCACCTCGTCCACTTCCGGCATGACGGCCACGGTCACAGTCGAGGTATGGATCCGGCCGCTGGCTTCCGTCACAGGAACCCGCTGCACCCGATGAACCCCTGCCTCGAACTTGAAGTGGCTATAGGCGCCCTTGCCTTCGATCAGCGCCACAACCCCTTTATAGCCCCCGCCCGTCGTTTCCGTCGCTTCGACCACATCGACCTTGAAGCCTTTGGCCTCCGCGTACTTGCTATACATCCGGAACAGATCTCCGGCAAAGAGCGCCGCCTCATCTCCGCCGGTTCCGGCGCGAATTTCGAACAGCAGACTCTTTTCGTCCCGCGGGTCCTTGGGAATCAGCAGCTCCTGGGCCTGCTGCTCGATCTCCTGCTGCTGACGTGTAAGCTGGGCGCTCTCCTCCGCCGCCATCTTATGCATCTCGCCCCCGGCCGTGGGATCGGCGAGAATTTGCGCGGCTTCGTCTAACTGCTTGGCATTGTCGCGATAAGTGGCCAGCAGCTTGGCCGCCGGCTCGATATCCGTCCGCTCTTTATTGACCTTGTGCAACTGCGAGGGCTGGCTCATCAAAGTGGGGTCCATGAGCTGATTGGTCAACTCGTCATAGCGAGTGGCCAAGACTTCCCATTTTTTTAATAAAACTGCTTCCATGACCCTGTATCCTCTGCGCCGCGTTTACCCAATGCCGCACAAACACAAAGGGACCCTGCCCCTCAGCGAAGCAGGGTCCCTTGTATGACCTCTTCTCGAACTACTTTTCTTTCTTCGCGTACTTCTTCTTGAATCGCTCAACGCGACCTTCGGTATCAATGATTTTCTGCGTCCCCGTGAAAAACGGATGGCAATTCGAACAGATATCGACATTGATATCGCCGCCCGTCGACCGGGTCTTATATTTATTGCCGCAGGCGCAATGCACCCCGACTTCCCGATACACGGGATGAATACCCTTCTTCATAGTTCCCACTCCCCTGACGTCAAAATCATCGACCTTCGCCCATTCGAAGGCCCGTTACTCTACCCTGTCTCGGCAACCAGATACAAGTCTGGCGTTACCGGTTCATCGACTGGAGGAATTCCTGGTTGGTCTTGGTGCCGTGCAGCTTGTCCATCAGGAACTCCATCGCTTCCATCGTGCCAAGCGGACTCAGCACCTTGCGCAGGATCCACATCTTGTTGAGACGGTCCTTGTCCACCAGCAATTCTTCTTTTCTCGTTCCGGACTGGCTGATATCGATGGCCGGGAAGAGTCGCTTGTCGGCCAAACGACGGTCCAGATGGACTTCCATGTTGCCGGTTCCTTTGAATTCCTCAAAGATCACATCGTCCATGCGGCTGCCGGTATCGACCAGCGCCGTCGCCATGATGGTCAGACTGCCGCCATGCTCGATGTTACGGGCCGCCCCGAAGAACCGCTTCGGGCGCTGGAGCGCGTTCGAGTCCAACCCTCCCGACAAAACCTTGCCGCTGGGCGGGGCAATCGTATTGTAGGCGCGGGCCAGACGGGTAATGCTGTCCAGCAGCACCACGACATCTTTTTTGTGCTCGACCAGCCGCTTCGCCTTCTCCAACACCATTTCCGCCACTTGCGCATGGCGCTGGGGCGGCTCATCGAAGGTGGAGCTGATGACTTCGGCCTTCACCTGCCGTTGCCAGTCGGTGACTTCTTCCGGCCGCTCGTCGATGAGCAGCACGATCAAGGTCACTTCTTTGTGGTTCTTGATAATGGCCCGGGCGATGGCCTGTAGCATCATCGTCTTTCCGGTCCGGGGAGCCGCCACGATCAATCCGCGCTGGCCCTTGCCGATCGGGGTCGTGAGCTCCATGACGCGGGTGCAATATTCTTCACGGTCGAACTCGAGGTTGAGGCGCTCTTCGGGATAGAGCGGGGTCAGGTTATCGAAGAGGATCTTGTCGCGCGACACTTCGGGATCTTCGAAATTGACCTTTTCCACCTTAAGCAACGCGAAATACCGCTCGCTCTCCTTTGGAGGCCGGATCTGCCCGGAAATCGTGTCGCCGGTGCGCAGATTGAACCGCCGGATTTGCGAGGGGGAGATATAGATGTCGTCGGGACCCGGGAGATAGTTCGAATCGGGAGCGCGCAGGAAGCCGAAGCCGTCAGGGAGCGTTTCGAGCACGCCCTCGCCGAAAACCACGCCGTTGTTTGCGGTCTGCGCCTGCAGGATCGCGAAAATCAATTCCTGCTTGCGCAGATTGGGGGCGCCGTCGATCTTCAGATCGCGCGCCACCTCATTGAGATCGGCGATAGATTTCTGCTTCAGCTCCGCGAGATGCATAACCTCCCCCTTTGTTTGCGTCATGAGTATCCTCTCAAGCCCTCAGCTGCGTCATCGTTGGCAGCGCTCGCACGTGGTGAACCATGGGAAATTGTCCTGAAACTCAATGAATAGCGAATAGCAATACAGTTGATGATCTCTGTCGTGTGTGTCAGCTAAAGAGGGTGATCCGTGAAGGACTTACTGGTTTGCGCCTGGCATTAATCAGGGTACGACTCTGTCTCATAACTGCGGATATTGTCGCAAGCAGGAATTCATGCCGAGCTGATTCATCTCTATCACTTGAGCAGTTGTGGCTTGTTTCGAGATGCGTCCCGAGAGTCTTGTGTGTGGAGAGAACACTGAACCGAGCTGAGATGTTAGCCAGAGGATAACGCGGGCGGCGCGCCTTGTCAACAGGAATCACGCTCTTTTTCACCAGCCTCTATTGCTTCCCCGCGCCCCTCCCTCGCCAATCGGCGCCGCGGTTGCAGCAGAAAAGAATGGTGTGCTAAATGAGGAGATCCTGAATAGAGGCCCGCGGTCTTATGGAACACGACAACGAACAAGAACAACATGAGCGCATGTTCACGCTGTCCGAGGCGAACCGCCTGATCCCCCAGCTGAACGCCAAACTGATCTCGATCCAGCAAGCCAAGGCCGTCCTGGCCCGCACGAAGGAAGAGATCCAGAAGGCCAGCGCGAGGTCTGAATATGGCGGCGGCAGCACTGTTGGGCACCTCTATATTTCCGGCCTGCAAGAGGTCAGCACCAACCTTCAAGCGATTCAGGAGCTCGGCATCCTGGTGAAGGATCTGGACCTCGGCCTCTGCGATTTTCCCCATCTGCATGACGGCCGGGTCGTCTATCTCTGCTGGAAACTCGGCGAACAAGAAGTGCGCTGGTGGCATGAAACGACCACCGGCTATAAAGATCGCTCCCCAATCGAAGACCTGGCCTAAGCACAACGGCACGATCCACCCCGCGAGGCATCCATGAAATTCGTCATTCTCGGATTCGACGGTCCCGACGGAGAGGCCAAACGAAAAATCTATCGCCCCGCGCACCTCGCCAACATGGAGCCTCTCGACGCGCAAGGCCGCGTCGTGCTGGCAGGCCCGCTTACAGACAAAACCGGAAGCCTGATCGTCATCGAGGCAGGCTCTCTGGAAGAAGCGCAACGGTTCGCGAACGAAGACCCCTATACAGTCCATGGCGTGTTTGAACGGGTCGAAGTCCACCCCTTCACGCAAGTCTTCCCCAAAGGACAATAGGCCAAGGACCCGCCGCCGCGTGCCGGTTAGCGCACGGCACAACGTGAGCTCTTTACACAGACTCGCTCGCGCCGCAAACGATTGTGAGCCCCACGTAACATACTGAATGCAGGCCAACAATCAGCCTCAGAGCACATAATCCCATGGCAGGCTGCAGCCTCACGCCCGGTTTGACAGGACAAAAGAGCCAATCTTATAATAACCGGCGCTGTGCCCCGTGATTGGTGCCTGCCACCAACGCCCGCATCGTTAGGACGAAAGGCCTAAGCCTTCCTAGTTCGATAGCCCAAAATTTCGCATCGGTGGGCCTTCTGCGAGGTTGCGGGTGACTGGGGAAAAGCTTAGAGTAAAGAAAGTCTAGATCATCAGAAAACCTGTATTTCTCGTTCCTTAACCCCTTGCCGGAGAGTAAGCCGCAATGACTCAGTATCGCGTCCTTCCAGGCCCGGAACATTTCCTTCCTCCATCGGCTGCAAGCATGGGTATCTGCTTGCCAAACCCTGGGGAAGCTCATATCAACGGTGTCATCGTCCCAGAGGAAAAGGCATACGAAGAAGCGGCGAAGCAATTCCTCATGGCCAAAGTGCCGACCATTTTCCCGGGCCCCTTGGTCCTGTGGGCATGGAACGAGAAGGCGGCCAAGAAGGCCACCGCCGTCCGGCACCTCTACAACACGCTGAAAGAATGCGTGCAGCCCGGGCAAACACCCATGCTGATCCCGATGCCGGACTATCGCCCCAAATACCCCAAGATCAATCCCGAAGTCGAAATCAATCCCAACCACCCGAACCTGACCATCTGGCACAACAAAATCGATTGCTGCATGTTCATCGGGGTCCATTGCCACCAGGCAAACCTGGCGCTCAAAATCATTCGTGGCGGCACCTCCTGCTACACGATTGCCATGTGCGCGCAGGCCGGCCATGAAGATGCGATGCTCTCCTTCCGCGACGCATCGGTCGAAAAGATCATGAAGCTGGCCGAGTGGGTGAAGAAGTTGAAAGGCACAGTCAAACCACGGCTGACGTCAGCGAAGAGCGGAGCTTCAAACTAACACGTTTGAGGCTCTGAAGAGAGCGAAAGGAGCTGAACCATGGCAGACACACATTCGGTCATCGGCACAAAGAATAAAAAAGGGCAGACCTTTACCGACACCTGGAAGATGATGAACGAGGCGCCACGGACGCCGTCATTCTATACGGGCAGCGAAGTTATCAAGGAAGCCCTCCGGCGGGCCAGCTGCGACGTCATGATCGCCTATCCGATCACCCCGCAGAGCGAAGCGGCCGCCTTGATCGGCGAACTCTTTGCCGAGGGTTATATCGGCGACTACTTCCGCGGCGAGAGCGAATTCGCCGTCATGTCGCAATGTGCGGGAGCGGCCTTCGGCGGCGCGCGCGTCTTTACGACGACCGCGGGACCCGGCACGATGCGCGCGATGGAAAACTTCCCGATGTGGTCCGGCGCCAGGTTGCCGATCCAGATGATCGTCACCTGCCGCGGCATCAATTCACCGCTCTCGATTCAGCCCGACACCCTCGAAATCGCCTATCTATTGAATACCGGCATGCTCGTCTGGCATGCGGAAACCGCGCAGGACTTCTTCGATTGGATCCTCATGGGCTACATGGTCTCGGAAGAGCCGGACGTGCACCTTCCCTTGGCGCTCTGCTGCGACGGGTTCTTCGTCACCCATACGAAGGACGTGGTCAACCTGACCCCGGCCGACATGTGCCTGCCTCCCTATGACCCCTACCGCTCGCCCGTGCCCTGCATGGACATGGAATGTCCGCCGGTCCGGATGATGCGCGATCCCTTCGTTATGAAGAGCAACTACATCAGCTACGCCACCCACGCCTCCTGGCAGCAGGAAGTCTGGGCGGCAGTGGAACGGTCCCGCAAACACACGATCAAGTGGCTGAATGGGCTGATCGAAACGGAAAATACCGACGCCGAAGTCATCATCGTCGCCTCCGGCACAGCCGTCTCGCAGGGCCGCGAAGCCATCCGCCTCCTCGAAGATGAAGGCATCCGTTGCGGGCTGGTCAAAGTGAAGGTCCTGCGGCCATGGCCGGGCGAAGAAATTCGCGAAGCCACGAAGAATGCCAAGCACATCATCGTCCCGGAGTTCAACGTGACCGGCTGGCTGGCCAAGGAAATCAAGGCCACCATCCCGAACAGCGAACGGGTGCATGCAGGCCCGCGCGTCTGCGGCGGCATGACGATGCCACCGGAAATCATCGTTTCCGAAATCAAGACCCTACTGGGGATGACCACCGTATCGATGGCCACCCGCGGCTAATCGGACCGAGGCAAGCAAGCACCGAACGCCCTGAATAAGACGCACGTATTGAGGAGGCCATCATGAGCAAGGAACGTATCAAGATTTCTGAAGACCTATACGACATCATGCCGTCCGACTATCAAGACCTGGTCAAGAGCGCGACCTACGGCAAAGAAGACCGGGGCTGGAAGGATATCGGCAACAGCAAGGAACTGATCGAGCAGCATTCGCTCTGCGCCGGCTGCCCGGAATCCATGGCCTTCCGCTACATCCTGGCCTCCTTGCCTAACCCCGAAGACACCGTCATGGTCGGTTCCACCGGCTGCACCAGCCTGGTGTTCCCCATGGTGGCCGTCCACAACATCCACTCCCTCTTCGGCAACCAGAACGCCATCGCCTCTGGCTTGAAGCGCGCCTTGAGCGTCCGTTTCCCGGGCCGGACGAAAGACGTGGTCGTGCTGGCCGGCGACGGCGCCACCGTCGATATCGGCCTCGACATGACGCTCCAAGCCTGGTTCCGCCAGGAGAAGTTCACCACGATTTGCTTCGACAACGAACTGTACGCCAACACGGGCGGCCAGGAGAGCGGTCTGATGCAGAAGGGCTTCGTGGCCAAGATGGCGCCGGTCGGAAAACTCTTCGACAAGGTCCGTCTGCCGGAAATCGCTCGCGAATCGGGCTGTCATTACGTGGTCCAATGCACCGTCAGCAAGCCGTCTCTCATTGAGAAGGTGATCAAGAACGCGGTCATGATCGCGCGCGAAATCGGCCCGACCTATCTCCAGCTCTACACGCCCTGCATTCTCGAAATCGGGAAGAACAGCATGGAAGGCCTTCAAGAAATGCGGGATTCGGAGAAGCCGACCGAGCGTTTCGCCTACAAAGAGTACATCAGCGAACCGGCCAAGCAGCTCCTGGCAGAAATGGCCGCCAAGGACAAAGAAAAGAAGGCCGCGGCCAAGCAGCTCGCCGCTCAAGGCGCCTAATTCGATTCTGAAGGAGAGACGATCATGATCAAGAAAAGACTGAACATCCGGATGTCGGGATTAGGCGGACAGGGCGCTGTCACCGCCGCGCATGTCATGGCCATGGCAGCCAACCGCGACGGCAAGTTCTCGATCTCGAATCCCTTCTTCGGCGCAGAAAAACGTATGGCGCCGGCGGAGAGCTATTGCCGGATCGGCATCGAGCGGATCTACGACCGCGGTGAGCTGGTGTTCCCCGACGTCATCCAGGTCTTCCATCCTCAAGTGATTACGATGGGCAAGAGCTACACGATGCCCTTCTACTCGGGCGTGAAGGAAGGCGGCCTCGTCATCATCAACTCCGACCAGAATCTGTTGTCTGACGAAGACGTGCAGCGGCTGAAGGACTTGAACGTCGCCCTGTTCTACATCGCGGGCACCGAGCTCGCGATCGAAGTGGCCGGCACCGAGCTCTCGACGAATATGGCGATGATCGGCGCGGTCGCGGGCATCACCAAGTGCGTCTCCATGGAAGCCCTGGACGGCGCCTTGCAGGAACGGTTCGGGAAGAAGTTCGTCGCCTCGGGCGGAACCGCGTCCCTGGACGAAGCGATCAAGAAGAAGTTCGCCAAGAAGGAAATGTTGCTGGCCAAGAACCTGGCCACAGTGAAGGCGGCCTATGATATCGCCAGCAAATGGGCCGAAGAGCATAAGTATGAGCTGCGAGTCGGCAATCCTGCCGTCGCCGCTTAACGAGAGAGAAGGAACCAGCTCGCATGTATAACGTAGCGCAAGTCATCGATGAGAAATGCGTGGCCAAAAAGGGATGCCGCCTCTGCATTATGTATTGTCCGGAAGCCAACTGCCTGGACCTCAATCCTGGCAAGATGGTCGCAGAAGTGAACATCGACCGCTGTAAGGGCTGTGAGCTCTGCGTGGTCGTCTGCGACGCGGCGAAGCATAATGCCATCAGCATGCAGGCCGTCAGCGCCACCGGGCAGCTGATTGCCCATAAAGGCGAGTCCGCCGCCATTGGGCAAGCCTACCAAGGATAATTGTTTCGTGTAGCGGGTTGCCCGCGCAAGACCCCATGGCGCCTGCGCTATGGGGTTTTTTGTTGGTGCCGCTGGGGAGGGAACAGATGGAAACCGAAGACAACGTCATTCATGAGCTCCTGCAAGAGATCGCCGGGCTGATCAACGAGTACCCCAAAGCCCTCGAACGGCGCGCCGCCGATATCGATGCCAGCGGGAAGGACCCGGACCTGGCGCAGGCGCTCGTCAAAGCCGCCGACACCATGCGCGACAGCGGGAATCTCTACCTGACCTGGGCGAAACACTACGCCTCCGTCGCATCAGGCAATACGGATGCAAGCTCGGACGAAGACGAGACCCAAGATTTCGACGTCTAGCGGAATAGAGTCAAACAGAGCACGTTCTGCGCCGATCAAAAAAAGTCTCCCCCCCGCCGAAATCTTTTGCTAGAATGCGCAGTCCGACATGGCGGTCTCGTTCCCCGGTAGCTCAGTGGTAGAGCAGCCGGCTGTTAACCGGCTGGTCGCAGGTTCGACTCCTGCCCGGGGAGCCACCATCGCAAGGCCTTCGAGACCTCTCTCGAAGGCCTTTGTCGTTTTCGTCGATCCACGATCCGCTTCGCCGCCGGCTTCCCATTCGCACGGCTGGGCCATGGAAGATTCTGCATGATGACCTCTATGGCACCTGACTGGCGCGAGTTCACACCGGCAACCCTGCTCCGCAACCAGCACCTCATGACAATCGTTCCTGGCTATTGGCCTCGCCTGGCTCTGCTGGCCGGCATACCGATCGAATCACGGCTCTTCACCACCGATCCCAAGACCCAGCTGCTCGGCTTCTGCCATTGGCAGCCAAACCGGACAGGCTGCCAGACCCTGCTGCTCGTGCATGGGCTTGAAGGCTCCAGCGAGTCCCACTACATGCAGGGGATCGCCGCAAAGGCCTATCGCGCGGGGATGAACGTCATCCGCCTGAACCAGCGTACTTGCGGCGGAACCGAACGGCTGACGCCGACCCTCTACAACAGCGGCTTGAGTCAGGACTATCGGGCCATCGTCCAGGAGTTGGCGAGCCTGGATCGACTCACCCGCATCTGGCTGATCGGCTATTCGATGGGGGGGAATCTCGTTCTGAAAGCAGCGGGAGAACTCGGCTCGTCAGAGGCGGCGCTGGCCGGAGCGATCGCGGTCTGTCCGAATATCGATCCCACCCAATGTGCCAAAGCCTTGGAAGAGCCTCGCAACTGGCTCTACCACTATCACTTTCTGACCAAGCTCAAAACGCGCATGAAGCGCAAAGCGGCGCTCTTTCCAGGGAGATGGGACCTCGCGGAGCTGGACCGCATCCACATCATCAGCGAATTCGACGACCGGTACACGGCCCCGGACGGAGGCTATGCCAGCGGACCGGACTACTACGACCGCGCAGGGTCACGACATGTGCTGGACAAGATTGCCGTGCCAACCACCATCGTCACAGCCCAGGACGATCCCTTCATTCCCTATTCGATGTTTAGCCTCGCGGCCATCAAGCGGAACCCCCTCATCAAGCTGACGGCCCCCCACTATGGAGGCCACTGCGGATTCATTCAGGGGGCACGGAACAATGAAGACAGGTTTTGGGTGGAAAACCGAATCGTCGAATCGATCAGGCAGTCTGAAGATGGGTCCGCACTTCCTTCGCGTAGGTCTTAAACGGATCCGGCATGGGGAAGGGTTCCTGCCCGCGCAATTGGAAGATCGACCAGTTGATCACATAAGAAGGGGAAAACCTCGCATCCAGCTCAGACCCGGCCGCCTCACCCGGAAGTCCCGCAGCCAATAAATGCCGGACGAGTTCACCGCGCCCAAAGGCCCTGGTATTGCGGGGGGGATGGTCCATCGCTAAGGCAATCGCCTTGTCGGTCGTGAGCCGCGGAACCCGCCCCTCTTCCATCAAACCGTAATAGAGCCCCTTGCCTTGATGGAGATTGTGATACTCCAGGTCGAGGCTCTTCAGCGCCGGATCGGCCCAGGTCAGTTGTTCCGCCTCGCGAAAGGTTTCCAGCAGCCAGAGTTTCGAGGCCCAATCCACCCGGCCCACCAGCTTCGTATAGTCCCCGCGAAGATCGCGCAACACCGCTTCCCATTGATCGAGCACCCAATCGGTTTCGTCGTCCTGCCCTCGATAATGTTCCTGCGCCGCGGCAAGAAAGGCTTCCTGAATATCGATCGCCGAGATCGACTGCCCCGATTCCAGCCGCACGATCCATTGCCGCTCCTGATCCTGCGACAGTTCCTGCATCGTTTCGACCGGCTCATGGAGCTCCAGACCCTTCGGCGCATGGCCCTCTTCGATCAATTGCAGGACCAGGCCCGTCGTGCCCAGCTTCAAGGCCGTCGCCACCTCGGCCATATTCGAATCGCCCAGCAACAAATGAATGCGGCGGTATTGATTCGGATCTGCCAGAGGCTCATCTCTGGTATTCACGATGGCGCGATTCTGCTGCACCCATTCGAAGAAGTCGTTCACGATGTAGTCAGCCCGCTGAGAGATCTGGAACGGCATGGCGGGCTGCTGCCCATGACGCATGTTCGCTCCACGAGGCACGATAAGCCGATCCATCTGGATCCAGGCGTCCTGAGGGCCGGCCATGCCGACACGTCCTGCTCCGGTAAAGATCTGTCTGGTGACGAGGAAGGTCACGAAGGGCCCGAGGCCGCGCCTGGTAAAGGGGAAGCCGCGCGTCACAAGATAGTTCTCGTGCGATCCGAAGGTCGCATCGGTGTCATGGTCCACATTGTTCTTGATCAAGGACACCTGGTCGGCCAGACCGAGCTCATGAACGGCATCCTGCAGCAACTGGTCTCCGGCCCGGTCGGCAGCCACCACATCGCCCAGCGATTCACATTCCGGCGAGGCCCATTCCAAATGGCCCATGTCGAGATACATGCGCCCGGCGTTGGTGAGAAATCCTCCGTTGCCGGGCGGTTCATCATGCCCCCGATGGTGCAGATCCAGGACGCCGCGCCGTTGCACATGAAAGAGATGGTCGCGAATCTTGTGGGCAAACCAGGTGGGAGAATGGTCCGGCTGATCTTCATTCACCAAGAGTCCGTATTCGGTTTCCAGCCCGAAAATACGGTTCAACATCTTAGTTCGCCACGACTGATTGAAGGGCCTTCGGCAACAGCCGTGACAGATCGGCTGGCTTGAGCGAACGGTACTTGGAGGTGCCGGGAGCCTGCCGCTCAAGGACCGCACATTCGAGCGTCCGCCCTCCCGCAATGCTCCGCACATGTTCTCTCAGCACGTCGACGTTGGGGATCGCAGCGGCCGCTGCGCCGGCTCCGCTTGCGGATGACTCAGTCTCGGCCCGTTGGTCCGACTCTTCCTGTTGATGCGCGAGGGAACCGATCGCCCAGGCCCGCAAGGCCAGATCCAGCGCCTGCTCCAATGACAGAGTCGCAGGCGTCTGCTCCTTGAGATAGGCCGTCATCTTCGTCTGAGCAGCAGGCGTGGCAGCCAGGACCGCGCAGCCGGTCGTTTCCTCGAAGGTGCCATCGTAGTTGATCGTTAGAAGCGCATCCTTCTCCGGCTTCTGCCCCAACTCTGCCACCAGAATACGCACGATGAACGGCGCCTTATAGACTTCTTCGAACGCCTGTTTGATGACCGGAGCAATGCCGTACTTTACCAATCGCGAGCCAGTGACATCAGAAGGCGAACGGTTGAACCCTTCGACATGCGCCATTTCCAACAGGCTGAAGCGCAGCTTTTCCAAATCGGTAGGGTGCCCCATGCCGCCCAAGGCCAGCCGGTCGTAGATCTCGTAGAGCTTCGGGGTTCCCTTGCTCACCGTGACCAGAAGGATGCCGCCCTCATAGGTCAGGGCCACGACCGGGCTTCCCTGCTTGAACTGCTCATCCAAATACTGGCGGCGATTGCCGACTGCTTCGACCCAGCGATAGGGTTCTTCATACATAGCGCACCACCTGTGATTCATAGAGGGGCTTCAAGGTCGCATCAGGAATCGTCTGCACACCGGCTCCTGTAATCAGCTTGATCACGGGATAGAGACTCGCCTCCCGGTTCACGCCGCCGGTCGCCGAATCGAACTCCGCCGCACTGGTGAGCAGTCGCAATGCCTGCACCATGGCCTGCTCTTCCGGCAGCTGATTGAGGGGCTGATCCCCCCAGGTATTCAGATAATGCAGGATGCCACGGATCGTCGGGGAGCCGGACCCGGACACAGCATATTCCACCCCTTCGAACTCCGCCCCGAGGATGTCGTAGAAATAGATCTTGGCCGAACCCTGCTCCAGATCGTAGCCGGCGAACACCGGAACGACCGCGCCGGTCCCGGCCAACGCAGCAGGCACATTGTCCTTCAAGAGCTTGGAGATGGCGCGCAGCTTACCGTCAAAACTCAATTCCTGCAGCTGCGTTCTCCGGTAATATTTGAAAGAATGTTCCAGGACCCGCACCATTTCATAGGCGGTCGCAGGGACTCCGGCAATGGCCATCACACTGTACCGATCAATCTCCAATACCTTGTCCGTGCGATCGTACATCACCATATTGCCGGCGGTCGCGCGACGGTCTCCTGCCACCAGCACGCCATCGCGATACTTAAAAGCCAGAATCGTCGTGGCATTCGTCAGCGCATGACCGGTCCCCACCGCAGTCGGTGTGCCAAGTGTATAGCCCTGTTCTTTCAACAGCTGAAGAAAATCCCCTTGCATCCCCATTTTTCCCCCTTCTCCCCTATTGAGCGACGGCCTTACCTTCCATGAGGGGTGGGCGGGCTGTCCTCCACTGCGCGCGTCCAACGAGGGCCTTCCCAGGCCGCGCGTTGCGCGAGCACAGAGGACAGCCCTCCTACCCCTCTCAGATCTTATTCTCCCGTCCGTTGCCGATACCGCTCCGCCTGCTTCGGATCCACCTTCCGCATGCGTTTGAGCAAATTGTCTTTATCCGGCGACCCGGTCTCAGGCCTCTTCGGTCCCCCCTCTTCGGACGGACTCGGAGCCTGCGGCATCGGATTGCCAGGTCCTTCCCGGCGTTCCGGCATTGAACTGTAATTCATGATCGGGACTCCTTTTCTCTATTCCATGCGGTCAGCGCATCCATCGGGGATGCCGCTCGCTCGAAAAGCTGCGCACAGGCCTGCACAGCCTCCGGCTCGAAGAGATCGCCCATCTCCAACGTTCGCGAGAGCAGCCCCCCGCTAAACTGAATCCGCTCCCACTGCATCGACTTGATCTGATCCGGAAACCGCCTGACGCAGAGGCCGCGAATGCCCGCTCTCGTATCGGAAGGGCCCGCCACTAAGGCCGACTCGATGTCCTGCTCCGACGTCATCCGCCAGGCCTTCCCCTCTGCCTCCAGCCCCAGGAAGAGCCCGCG
>CAMDPZ010000019.1 GCA_945905765.1 Nitrospira lenta | reverse complement strand
GGCGGGAGTAACGAGGCGAAGGCCTCAGCCTGCATCGGCGATCCGAAGAGATAGCCTTGCGCTTGATCGCAACCGTGAGTGAGCAATAGCTTTCGCTGAGCCTCCTGCTCAACCCCTTCGGCCAACACATACAGATTGAGACTGTGCGCCATCGCAATAATCGCCCGCACGATAGGCGCGGGGGCTGGGCTGGGCAGCGCGAGGATCTCGCGAATAAAGGACTGATCGATCTTTACCAGATTGATCGGGAGCCGCTGCAGATAGCTGAGCGACGAATAGCCGGTGCCGAAATCGTCGATCGACAGTTGCACTCCCATCTCCTTCAAGCTGGACAACATCGTAATCGACGCCTCAACGTTGCGCATCGCGACCGATTCCGTCAATTCCAAATCAAGACAGGCCGGCGTCAATCCGGTCTGGCGAAGCGTCTCCTCCACCACCGACAACAAGGAACTTCCATGGAACAGTGAATGGGACACATTGACGGCCATCCGTACCGGCATCAACCCGCGCTCCTGCCAGGCCTGATTCTGACGGCACGCCGTCCGCAACACCCACTCGTCGATCAGCCGGATCAAACCCGCGTCCATCGCAGCAGGCAGAAATTCCGCGGGAAGCAGGAGCCCTCGCTGGGGATGCTGCCATCGCACCAACGCCTCAGCCCCGATGACCCCGCCCGTCCGCAGATCGATCTGCGGCTGGTAATACACCACAAACTCCTCCCGCTCGATAGCATGGCGGAGCGCGCCTTCCAAAACCAATCGCTCAGTGGCCGCGGCATTCAGGCTGTTGGAATAGAACTGGAAATTATTCCGGCCCTTCTCCTTGGCGTGACACATCGCGCTGTCCGCATTTTTCAGCAGGACATCGACCGAATCGCCATCGACGGGAAAGATCGCGATCCCCACACTGGCGGTGACAAAAATCTCATGTCCTTCGATCACAAACGATTGCGCCAGCCCCGCCATCATCCGGCAGGCAACTTTCTCGGCATCGTGCACATCGCACAGATTCGTCAGCAGCACCGTAAATTCATCGCCGCCCAAGCGCGCGAGTGAATGCCCCTCCTGCTTTTCCACCGATCGGCAAACGGAGTCACTGTGCCGTACACAGTCGGCCAGACGGTCAGCCACATTCTTTAAGAGCAAGTCACCGATATTGTGGCCTAAGGTATCGTTAATGACTTTAAATCGGTCCAAGTCCAAAAAAAGCAACGCCATGGAGGTCTGGTAGCGGCGGGCATGAGCGAGCGCCTGCGCAATGCGATCTTTGAATAGCACTCGATTTGGGAGCCCTGTCAGGCTGTCGAAATAGGCCAATCGATGGATCTCCCGCTCGGACTGTTTCCGGTCAGTGATGTCTTGCGCCGTCCCGACGATCGAGTATGTTTTTTTGTGGTCATCAAACACCGCCTCAGCCTGGAGGTTGACCGTCACATCCATGCCGTTCGGCAAGACCAGGCGATGGTCGATTTTGCAGGGGGCTCGCCTGCTCAGAATCCCCCTCAGCGCCTCCTCGACCCGCTCACGGTCTTCCTCATGCACGAGACGGAGAAACGCGTCGAACGTACCGGCAAAATCCTGAAGCCGAATACCCATCAGGCGGCAGAGCTCAGCGGAGGCCGTAAACTGATTCGAGTCCGGACACCATTCCCAATTACCGATCTTGGCGATCCGCTGCGCGAGCCCCAGCCTCGCTTCGCTTCGAAGCAGCGCATCCACAGTATGACTCCCCCGCAACATGTACCGTACACGATGGCTCAAGATCATCGGATTGAGCGGCTTGGTGATGAAATCCGTCGCGCCATGTTCATAGGCTCGGGAAATCGACTCCGCATCGTCGAGCCCCGTCATGATCAAAATGGGCACGCGGTTCCCCCCCGCGGATCCGCGCAGCTTCGCACAGGTCGCAAACCCGTCGAGGCCTGGCAGCATCACATCCAGCACCACGATGTCAGGCCTGACCTTAGCAAACAGCGCCAGCGCCTGTTCCCCGCGCGTCGCCTCGCAAACCTCCAGCCCGGCCCGCTCGAGCGCCTCGCGCGCGAGCAACCGAACGCCGTCGTCGCCATCGACCACGAGAGCCAGCGGTGCGATCCGTTCTCCTTGCAATTCCATTCAGTAGCCTATGCCCACTTCTGCCTCGAACGTTCTGCGCCAATCGACAGACAGGACTGCCTGTGCCCTAGCTGAAACAGGAAACACATGTGCGGTGAGAAGAGGGGCCTGTTGGCGGCATTCTGCGCCACGGCATCGATAGGAGGTGTGAGACGGGAGCCCCTGTGCGAAATAGGCACAGCCTGACGGACCGGGTCCGCTTCGGGAGAAAGCAGGACCAAGGCACAGGTCACAAGACACTGCTGATCACTGACCGCCATGCAGACTCGTCCCGGTGTGATGCCCTAGACGGATCCTCTTCGACCACGAGGAACCGTCCCCTCCTTGCAGTGACACTGAAACCCAGGCGCAAATGCGACCGTTGGCTCGATATTCCGCCTTATCTCACTCATACCTAGGGTCAGCATACCCTGTACCCTACCAGCCGCAATGGCAAGTAATAGTACATATGCTGCAGAGCTGGGGGCTTGAAGGTACTGGGGTTTCGAAGGCCTGGATGACCAGGCGCCGGCGCAGGGTTGCAGAAAAAATGACGCGGAGGAGTTCAGCCCATTACGAGCTGGCTTGTGTTTTCTGAGCCTCCTCAGCCTCTCGCTGGTAGGGTTCCATCTCAATCCGCCTGACGACTTCCTGGAGGCGAGCCCATTCTTCCGGCACCAACGTCACAAATTCCAGTCCAAACTGAGGGGGCCGACTCCAACGCACCACCGCCTGCTGCACCTGAACAGGAAGCACATCGCCATCAGTCTGCACATGCACGTCCAACGTCGTGCCGGGCGCCACTTCCAAGCTACTCTCGATGCGACAGCCACGAATCGACAGATCGAGAACCGAGCCCGCGCCTCTCACCAGATTGGCAGAAGAAAACGTACTCGTAAAACGAACGGGGAAACGGGGACATTGGCGTTGATCCATTGGACTCCTTGAGATAACGGTGAGTGCAGCCCTTAATATTGCCAATCGGTCGTAACTGCGCCACCTTTTTTGTAATTCCCGCACGATCGACCGACTGCACAACTTCAGATATGTCTTTGTAGGCCAGGCCTGCCTCCTCCGCGAGGCCCGACATCGACACGGCTTTGACCAGAATGCCGCGCTGCTTCATCTGTTGCTGCAGCTGCGCGCCGCGAACCGTCCGCTTCGCTTGCGCGCGGGACATCGTGCGCCCGGCCCCGTGCATCGTCGATCCGAACGTATCGCGCACCGCTCGATCCGTTCCCACCAGCAAGTAGGAGCCGGTCTCCATCGAGCCGCCGCAGATGACCGGCTGACCGGTCGTGCGAAACACCTCCGGCAATTCAGGGCTCCCGGGCCCGAAGGCCCTGGTGGCGCCCTTGCGATGCACCACCAATTCCCCTTCCGGATACCGTTCGACCTTGGCGATGTTATGCGCCACGTCATACACCAACTCCATCCCCAGGGATTCGGCGGACCGGCCGAACACCGTCGCAAAGGCTTCGCGAATCTGATGGGTGATGACTTGACGGTTGGCAAAGGCCGTGTTCGCGGCGCAGTTCATGGCGGAAAAATACTCCTGCCCCTCGGGAGAGCGAAAGGGCGCGCAGGCCAGCTGTTGATCCTTCACCGTGATGCCGTAGCGGCCCATGCACTTCTCGAACACCTTGAGATAGTCGCTCGCCACCTGGTGGCCGAATCCCCGCGAACCGCAATGCACCATCACGACGATCTGCTCGTGGCCGGTGATGCCGAGCGCCGCCGCCGTGACTGGATCGAAGATCCCCTCATCCGACACCACCTGCACTTCAAGATAATGATTGCCGGACCCCAGGGTCCCCAGCTGATTGATCCCCCGTTTGATGGCGTGGTCGGTCACAAGCGACGGATCGGCCCCCTCGATACAACCGCCTTCTTCCATCCGCACGAGATCCCGATGCCACCCGTATCCCCGCTCCACGCACCACTTGGCCCCATGGGTCATCACGCGGCTGAATTCCTCCCCCGAAAGCCGGACGAACCCGCTTGCCCCGACGCCGGCCGGCACCGTCCGGAAGAGTTCCGTCATAAGCCGTTCCAGATGAGGCTGCACATCCGCCAGCGTCAAATCCGTGCGAATCAGCCGCATACCGCAATTGATATCGTAGCCCACACCGCCGGGAGAAATGATGCCGTCCCGCGCGTCGAACGCCGCGACACCCCCGATCGGAAATCCATAGCCCCAATGGCCATCCGGCATACAGAGGGCATAGCGGCGGATACCGGGCAGGCAAGCGACATTGGTCACCTGATCGAAGACCCCGGAATCCATAGCCTGCAAAATATCTCTGGTCGCATAAATCCTGGCCGGCACCAACATGCCGGGCTTTTCAGACGCGGGAATTTCCCAGATCTCGTCCGTAATCCGGTTGACCGTCATGTCTGTGTTCAGCTTCATATGTCCAACACCACCAGCGCCTTCCAACGCTCGCCCTCTTGGCCCACGCGATACAAATGCTTCGTGACCCCTTTCACATCGGCATGGAGCTCCTGCGTCTGCTGATCCACCGGCGCGCCGATCAGTTTCGCGCGCAACAGCCAGGCGCCCCCTTCCTGCGTCAGCGTCAGCGGCGCCTCCCGGAACACCACCCCCGCCGCATCTTTCCAATAGACGATCTCCGACAACCAATCGAACAAAAGTTCCGACAGGTCCTCGTCGCGCCGTTCGATGGCCCGCTCCCATCCTCCCCTCACCGTCACAGGATTGGCCATACTTTCGAGAAGGGCCTGCGTCGCGCCGCGAAAAACCTCCTCCACCGACTCCCCTTCCGCTTCGAAGGCGACATCGGCCATGGCAATCTCTTCAAGAAATCGAAAGGTCCAAGCCATAAAGTCAGACCGGCGGCAGCGCGCGTTTCGCTCGTCGAATCAGGTCCTTGAGGTGGCCGAGGCCAGGGAACGCATGGCCGAGAGGGTTCGGCATTTTCCCCTTGAGGAACATTTTGATGCCCAGAGGCAGGATATGGAGCAGGCCTCTCGGTGCGAGCCCCACCACTTTCAGCGGCATGAGCGCTTCATTCAAGCGCCCCTGCTGCTCGACCAATGAGGCAAAGCCGAGGATATGGCGCGCGCCGCCGGTCGTGGTCATCCCTCGTTCAAGCGAGGCCCTCCGCAACCGAATGATCGCTTCCATCGGCTGCACGTCTTTCGGACAGACTTCGACGCAAAAATTGCAGCGAGTACAGTCCCAGATCCCATGCTCGCCCTGGAGGGCCGATAACCGGGCCTTCGTCGAGGCGCGAGCTTCTCGCGGGTCTGACAGGAACCGATCGGCCTTCGCCAAGGCGGCGGGGCCGGCAAACTCCTTCGAGACTTCATGCACGGTGCAAGCCGCCACGCAGGCGCCGCACATGATGCAGGCGTCCACATTATGAAACTGCGGATGGGAATGGACCCCGCCCCCGCCCTCCCTGCGCCTGGCACTGCCCGGCGAGAGCCAGGGCTGCACATCGCGGATCTTCCGCCAGAAGGGCGCCATATCCACGACCAGATCTTTGATCACAGGAAAGTTACGCAACGGCGCGACCGTGATCTGTCCATGCCGTTCCAGTTCTTTACGGAGAGAGGTGCGGCAGGCCAACTTCTCGCTGCCGTTGATGGTCATGGCGCAGGATCCGCAAATCGCGGAGCGGCAGGAATAGCGGAGGGCCAGACTCCCATCACATTCCTGCTTGATACGGATGAGGGCATCCAGAACCGTCATTCCGCGCCCGACGTCGAAGCGGATCTCTTGTGGATGGGCAGTGGAATCGACTTCGGGGTTGAATCGTTGGATAGTGAAGGTCAGGCGCATAAGAACGTGATCAGTGATGGGTGATGAGTGATCGGTGGTAGTTATGTAGCGACAGGCACAGCGCCCTACTGCTCCACCACCTGTCACCCATCACACGTCACTCGTCACTGCTTCTCAGCCCAGTTCGAAAACCTTCGGGAAGTTCGTCAGGTTACGGCAGCCGTCTTTCGTCACGAGTACCATGTCCTCGATGCGGACGGCCCCCAGGCCTGGATAGTAGAGGCCCGGCTCGACGGTCACGACATGACCTTCTTGAAGCAATGATCCGGTGCGGCTGATACGGGGCGCTTCGTGGATATCGAGACCGACGCCGTGGCCGGTGCCATGAAAATACCCCTGCATCCGTCCATCGACAAGGCCGGTCTTATAACCGGCTTTTTCAAACCTCGTGCAAATCCCTTGATGAATGCGTTTTCCGTCCGCCCCGTCCTTGATTTTCGTGATGGCCTCTTCCTGCGCGTCCAGGACCGTCTGATAGAGCCGCTTCAGTTCAGGACTCGGGGTCCCCCGCACCACGGTTCGGGACATGTCAGCGAAATACCGATTGGAAGCCGAACGGGGAAACACGTCGAAAATCACGCTGCGGTGAGCAGGCAGGGGCCCGCTCCCTTCGTTGTGCGGATCGCAAGCCTGCTCGCCACCGGCAACGATCGTATGCTGGGCCACGCAGTCGCTCTCCATCAAGGCCACATTAATAAATTTCTTCACTCGCTCCGACGTCAGCGGCGCCCCCTCGAACCAGAGCTGATCCTTGTCGATCGAGGCCCGGCGCAGCAGGTCGTGAGCCGCCGCAACCGCCTGCTCGGTCGCGCGCTGGGCGATTTCGATATAGCGCACTTCTTCAGCGGTCTTGACCACCCGCTGTTCATAGAAGGGGTCCCGTTTCGGATGGAGCTGATACCCCAAGGACTGGAACTTGACGGCATGGCCGAAGGGAAAGTTAGCCGGGACCAGGATCTGCGTGATACCGGCTTCCCGCAAGAGGATATGGACCACCTCGACCGTGCCAGGCTCGGCAATGCCCTGCGTCTTCGCGCGGGCTTCGACCTCCGAGTAGGACAGCACCCGATCGACGGACGATTGGCTCTTGGCCCGATCCATTTCGAGATCGCTCATCACGAGAATCCGCTCCCCTTTGATCTCGAGATAGATAAAGGGGTCCGGCGCAATAAACTTCGTCGCGTAATAGAGATTGGCGTCGCTCTCGCTGGCAGCGATAAAGACCGTGGCGCGTTGGGAGGGGGAAGTCGATGAAGCCATAATAGGTGTGCTCGGAATCTAGCACGGGGGGGGAGGTCGGTCAAGGCGCGGCTGGCGCCGGTCCCGGCGCAGGAATCGCGTCTTTACTGGCGCCCTTGCCCTCGCCAGGCGTAATCAGATCGATCGGCAACATCACGGTGTTCTTCAAGACGTCAAACGCGAGTTGCGCCAGCCCCGTCACGCCGCTGGTGAACGACTGCATCGGCAGGTACGTCACCTCCGGATCCTCGATGGACCCTTTGACGGAGAAGAGGGCCGTGGCCAGGCCGTGACGCTCGCCGGCAAAAATTCGTCCAAAGAGCGGAATCGTGTTAATGAATTCCGAATAGGACCCGAACGGACTGACGGCCCAGACCATGTCGATTTGATCCGTCGTCAAGTCATAATTGCCTGCGGCGGTCATCTTGACGATCGGACTATCGATGACTAAATTCTCCGTCTCGAACAGACCGTTCCTCGCGACCATCGTCGCCGTGATCTTGTTATAGGGCAGCCCGTCTTTTTCCAAATCCACCTTCCCCTGCAACACCGCCGGCAGATTCAAGATGCTGATAATTTTCCAGAGCGCCCGCTTCTGCGATTTCAACATGCGCCCGTTCTCCAGCAGGGCTTCCACTTTGCCGTTCAACGTGGGAGCGAGCCCGTGCGGATTCCGTCCATGCCCGCTGAGCGTCCCCGTCACACGCACATCCCCCGTCGCCAAGCCCCCCTCTTTCTCGCCCAGCAACTTCAAGAGATCTTCCACCCGCAAGCCCGTCGCCTGCACCGAGACTTCGGCGTCAGCCGGCTGCTTGCGCGGCAGGTGCACCACAAAATGGCCGGCCAATTCCCCGCTGGTCGACCGGCCGGACAAACGATCCACACCCAGCACACCGTTTTGAATCGTGACCCGGGCGGAGAGATTTCCGAACTTGAGATGATGGTAATGGCCGCGCGCCATCGACACGGTAGCCTGAACCGTGCTGGTGGCGGCGAGGGTTTCGAGGAAATCTCGAATCGGCGACCGGTCGCCTTTGGGAATGAGGAGATCGATATCCATCTGATTGGATTCGATCTTGGCCGTAATCGCCGGTTTCTCCGCCCAATTCCGGACCGTCCCTTCCATCGTGAGATCGCTGTCGAGCAGGCGGAAGGACGCCCGTTTGATCTCCGCGCCGTTCCGCACGAAGTGGACCCGCAGATACAAATCCTGGATCGGGCCCTCGGCCCCCTTGGCATTCATCAAGCCATTGGTCATGGCGAGCCACCCGGTGGTCCGCCACCCATTCCAATTGAGCCCCTTCCCCTTCAAGTCCAGCGACAACTCGATATTGCCCGCCTCAAAGCCGCCCTTCGCAATCCATTCCGGCACACGGGACAAGGACAGGGTCCCCGTCGACAGCGACGCATCGATGGCAAACCGTTTACCCAATTGAATCTTGCCTTTGATCGGCAGCCGGAGCGGCGGCACGACCAGCTCGATCCTGTCGAGCAACACTCCGGCCTGCGGAATCATCCCCTCGAATTCCACCGTCGCCTGGGCGCCGATCGGTTTTTCGACCAGGCCGGCCAGCGTCACTTTCGACTCGGTCAGGACGACCTCGCCCCGCACATGCGGCGACAGGGTCGGACCGGTCAAAACCACGGCGCCGCTCACCAGTCCCTCGATCGTTTTGGCCGGAACGCTGTTCGCGGGCAACAACCGGATCATATGACCAGCATCGCCTTTGACCCGAACTAGAAAATCCTGGAACAGACTGGCGCTGCCACCTGTGATGCCGCCGCTGACCTGCAAGGCCAAATCGCCAAAATGGCCCGTCACCTGATCGAACTTAGTCCCGCCATCTGACAGCACAAACCGCCCCTGCAAGCCGGTCAACCGCTCAGGCAATAACGCATTCGTCAAACTGACCCCCCGCACGATAATCTCTCCCCCGGCGAACGTGATACCGCCGGGCTGATTGAGCGGACCGACCAAACGGAATGTGGGGCTGGTCATGCCTTCGACATTGCGCGAGGAGGCCAGCGTACGCGACAGCTGCTCCGATGTGACGGTCTTCGCGAGAAACTGCATCAAGTCCGCAGCGGTCATCGTCCCGGCAATATCGACTTCCAGCCAGGGCCCTGCCTCCAGAAAGGACACGAGCGCTTTGCTGTCCTGCATATGGATCGCGCCATAGAGTCCGCTCAGGTTCGACACTCTGACGCGGCCTGCTTCGACCGACACGACTGCGGACACATCTTTGGCAGGGGTACGACTCTCCCCTATCAGCGCCTGCACCTGGCTCACACGAAACTCTCCCGTCAACGAGAACTGCGGCCCTGCCACCGATGACCCGGTGACCGTGGCCGACACAATCTCCACCGTCCCATCGATTTCCCTCTCCTGAATGATCGCGGGCAACTGCGGATGGATCCACTGAGCCGGCAGCTGCGTGAGCAACTGGCGCAATTGGATCGGGGATGCCGCAAAGGTCACAGCAAAGGTGGGTTGAGGCGTCAGCAGACCGGAGAGACTGGCTTGGCCCGTGAGGGCCAGCTGTTCGAGGTTCACGGAGAGATCGGACAGGAGGACATCATAGCCGGCCACGCCTGGCACGGCGCGCACGAGGCTGCGCACATTCACGACACCCTGCAACTGCTCAGGAACCGGACGAGGCCCGAAGAAGTCCGCCGCAGCACGAAGATTTACATTGGCGGCATCCAGGTTGCCGTCGAACTGGAGCCGGACCTGCGAGACGTCAGGATTGTCTGGCGCCAGAAGCTGACGTTGCGCGGTAGTAATCGTCCCGGTTAACGACAACGCGGACAAACCCTTGTCGCTGGCATGAGCGGCGGAAACATGCAGATCCGCCTGGCCCCGCTCCGCCCTGACGACCAGTGACGCTTCCACCGACTCCAAGACCATCGACCGAGTCCCGTCAGGACGGCCGTCGTCGATAATGATCAGCTTCCCCTTGACCAAGGTGGCTTCACGAATGCGGAAGACCCGGCTGACCGTCTGCACGGCGCCTTCATCGGGCGCGCCTCCCTGCGCTACTCCATCCAGGAAGTTCCAGTGACCGCTCTGATCGCGCCGAAGCGTCAAGGTCGGCTCCTCGAGCAGCAACCGCTTCGCGACCACCTGTTTACGCAACAGAGGAAGCAAGCGCAGAACGACATCCAGTTTTTTGGCGGACAATAAGATGTCGTCGGAGTTTCGATCGTGAATCGCGACCTGTGTGAGTTCCAAGCGAAGACGGGGGAAGAGCACTAGCTTGGCGCGATGGACGTCGATCTTCCGTCCGATCCCCTCCTCCAGCTGCTGCAGGAAGAAATCTTTGAAATACTCGCCGCCGGTAAGGGAGGGCAAGACCATCAGCACGAGGATGCCGACCAGCACAAGGGCACTGAAAATGATGAGACGGCGAGTTCGAACCAACTCCTGCTCCCTAAGATCGGCCATGCGGGGGGAATAAACCGCATCGAGTCTGCGGGTAAGGCATCTTACCGAATCACCTGCATGAAATCTACTAAGCCTGCGTCAAGACTGGGAAATCCCCGCATCGCCCTCTCAACGCTCAATAGATGATGAAACCGCCTGAACCAGCTATAATCCGGCACCGACATGCCCCTATACAGACCGCACAACCAAATTTCGTGAACCAGCCTGCCACTCGCCCATCCCGAATACGCTGGCTCATCCTTTCGCTGCTCTTTCTCGTCAGCGTCGTCACCTATATCGACCGAGTCAATATTTCCGTGACCGCGCGGCAGATGATGCCGGCCTATGGCATCACCGATCAGCAGATGGGCTGGATCTTCTCGGCCTTCGTCATCGGCTATGCCCTCTTCCAGATTCCCGGTGGATGGCTGGCGGATCGCTGGGGCGCGAGAGTCGTGCTCACCGGCGCGCTCCTCTGGTGGTCGATCTGTACCGCCTTCACCGCCATGGTCGCCGCCTCCTGGCTTGCGGGCCTGGTCGGAACGGTCGGCGCCTTGATGTTCGTGCGGTTCTGCCTGGGACTTGGAGAAGCCGTGGCCCTGCCGACCTTCAATCGCGCCGTCACCAATTGGTTCCCGGCTCACGCGCGAGGCTTCGGCATCGGCGTCGCAATCGGCGGCATCGGATTAGGCTCTGCCATGACCCCGCCAATTGCCGCCTGGGTCATGGTGAACTGGGGCTGGCAAACCGTTTTCTATCTGGCCAGTCTGCTCGGACTGGGAATGGGACTCCTCTGGTGGCTCCTCTCGCGTAGCCATCCTCATGAACATCCCTGGGTCAATGAAGGAGAACAGGCTCTCCTTCAGCGTGAGCCACCCACCAGCATCGCAGTGCCCTGGCGGACATTCAGACAGACCCCCACAGTCTGGTGGCTGGTGCTCAGCTACAGTTGCCTCGGCTACGTCGCCTACGTCTATCTGTCCTGGTTCTACTTATATCTGGTGAATGTTCGAGGATTCGATGTGCTCCGTGGCGGAATCTATGCCTCCGCCCCCTTTCTGGCCATGTTGGTCATGTGCCCCCTGGGAGGCTGGGTAACCGATCGTCTGGCGGCCAATTACGGACTCACAACCGGGCGGGCCATAGCCGGCATGACCGGCATGGTCCTGGCCGGGGTCTCGATCGCCCTGGGAGCCCTTATCGAATCTCCCTTTCTCGCAATCACCTGTCTGTCATTCGGCGCGGGCTGGCTCTACTTCGCCATCGGCGCCTACTGGGCCTCGACGACCGATCTGTCCAAGGCCCATGCCGGCACCCTGTCCGGACTCATGAACACCGGCGCCAATATCGGCGGAACGATTTCCCCGACCCTGACTCCCTGGCTGGCCCATCACTGGGGCTGGCCTGTTTCGTTAGGGGTGGCGGCAGCCATCGCCATCCTGGGCGGCCTCCTCTGGTTCAAGATCGATCCAGGCAAGGGACTGAAGAAGGTGAACAGTGATGCGTGATCAGTGATGAGGACTGATCGGACCCAACCTCGTTCATTCTTCCTCCTTCTCTCCCACCGATCACTCATCACCCATCACGTCTTCATACCTCTTGCCGCCTGAAGCTTACCCCTGCTACATTCATCACCCATGACTATGCAATTCCAAAAAATCGATCCCCGCGTCACCATCACGACACCCTTCGGTGAGATCAAGATTCGTTTCTACCCTGATGACGCGCCGCGCCACGTCGAGAACTTCATCAAACTCGTCAAAATGGGGTTCTATAATGGCACCACCTTCCATCGCGTCGTCCCGGGATTCATCATTCAGGGTGGCGATCCGCTGAGCAAGAACCCGGACCGCTCCCTGCACGGATCAGGCAGTCCTGGCTACTGGCTGAATCCCGAAACAAGCGATCGACCTCATAAGCGGGGCGCCCTCGCCATGGCCAAGGTGCCACGGGAGAGCAACAGCACGAGAGATTTCAACGACAGCGGATCCCAGTTTTATATCAGTGTTGCGGATAACAGCGGGCTGGACAGGACCTACACCGTCTTCGGCGAGGTCTTTCGAGGGATGGATGTCGTGGACAAGATCGTCGCCGCAGTCCGGGACGACTGCGACAATCCCCTGGAACCGATCCCCATGACCATGACGGTCAAGGAGTAGCGGAAGGGCAGATAGCTAATAGCTTATGGCGTATAACACGAGATCAGAAAGACCGAAGCTTGTGCTATTAGCTATAGGCCATCAGCCATACGCTCTTCTCAGAAGAACGCCATACTGGCATACGTGACGGTCGAGTTATATTGGTCCGTGATCCCGCGGTCATAGCGCAACACTTGCCCGCTCTCCGCATCGATCAACCGCAGCAACGAATAGATGGGTGAGAAGCCGGATATCCGGCGCTGGTCCTGCTCTTTCCTGATGTAATTGGCGAACTCTTCCGGCTGCCGCTCCTCCACCGGCTTCAACATTTCCAAATCGAACTGCATGCAGCGATGGAAGGAGAAGTCCGTCGGAGGCGCCTTGTCTCCATACCTCATGCCCAAATGGGCCAGCTCGCCCGCTGCGACCACACAGTAGGTCCTGCCAGACTGCGCCAGCACCTCTCGCAAACCGGTCAAGAACTGGTCGACCGATTGGCGCACGGCCGGATCCCCCAGGCTCGCAGCGGAGAAGGCACTCAAGATCGGGACGATGGTGAAGGGCTTCTTCTTCCCCACGATGTCTTGAAGAAAGGGAAGCTGAAACTCCACCGCCTGCTCCGCCTGATGACAGAGATCGTCTTCGAAAAATTCCGGCAGCTTGGCCTTGAGCTGACTCAGGATCGGCTGGTCGGCGGATACGACGCCGAACGGGGTCTCGAAGTCTTTATCCGTCACGGCAAAGACATGGTCCAATCCGGCAGACGCAGTCCCGACGATGACGAAGAGGTCCGGCTGCTCCGCTTCTTGGAGTTCTTTATAGGCCCAGGCATAGATCGGCCCCGCCTGCTTCAAATCATAGGTCGGAGCAACGAGACCTTTGATTTTCTTGCCCGCATTCTCTGACGGTTTGAAGTCCGGTCCTTCTTCCGACGTAAAGAATCCGTCGATCTGTTTTTTCAGCTTGGCACTGTCTGCTTCATAGCCCCGCCCTGCATGGGCCGCGCGACGTAGCGGGCTCTGCCGATAGGCTTCCCGCGCCAGCCGCCCGGCCTCCTCGGCGCGCTGACCCTCCAGGAACAGCTTCTCATTCAAATCGACAACCAGCTGATCCATCTTACTGGGCACGAGAAATTCACCGAATCGCTTCAGGTACAGCGCCCCGATCTCCGCCAGCGAATGTTCACCGTCAAAATGCTGAATGATGAAAAAGTAGTTGAGCGGCAGCACGAGCTTTTCTTTGCTCAAGCCCGTCGGGTCCCACAGGACCATGAACTGCTCCTCGCCTTCTCTGATCGGCGAGAATTGCAGATTGCGAAGAGCGGGATACTGCTTGGGGTCTTTTGTGGGGCTGGCTGTAGTAGTCATAGCACTCCTTATTGGAGCGCCATTGTAACGAAGGGATTACGCCAGCTGCAACCGTCAGTCTGGTCTGTTTGGTCTATCTGGTTCATCTGGTCTATCTCGTCTATCTGGTTGGTCTTGTTAGACCAGACAGACCGAATAGACAAGACAGACTAGATAGACCTACTCTTTTTCGGGAGTACTACTGCTGCCCCTGCGGCCCATCACCACCAGGGTGAGAATGGTCAACCCCAGGAGCCAGAGGCTTGGCCTGCCATAGGAGGGATCGGTGAACTCGATCAGGTCGGTCAACCGCCCGATCAAGAGCGACATGCGGGCCATCACGGTATAACCGAAGGCAGCGCCGAACGCGATCATCAGGAAGAGGATGCCGGTCCTGGCCACGACCTTGCCTGGCCCCGTATGTTCGACGGAGAAGAAGAAGTAAAACAACACGGAACTGACCCCGATCAGAATGATGATGGTATTGAGGCTGCTGGCCGGGTTGAGCAAGTTCCAGGTAAAGGTGAGCCCCTCGCCCGGCACCATCACCAGAAGCGGGCGCACCGTATCTTCGATCTGTTTGAGGATGTAGGAGGAAATCACCCGCGGAATGGCCAGGCCTGACCCGACTCCCACAATAAACGCGAACGCATAGCGCGAGAGCCAAGCGGCTTTCGGCACATAGCGCGTGAGCATGAGCATTCCGATGGCAACCGGGATCAACAGGGCCCATTCCCCGTTCTTGACGATCGGGGTCCAGATGAGATGGACGATCACCGTGTCGTAGGTCTTCACGATGGTATAGCCGACCGATACTCCGACGTAGAGGTTCTCCGCCAGCTTGAACAGGGGGTTATCCTTATAGAGGAACGAGAAGATAAAGAGGGTCAGCCCCGTTGCCACCCAGGCCCCGATGATGGTTTCAATCGGCATAGATCCTCACAATCCAGAATGGCCCTGTTGCTTAGACTGCCTACGCAACGAGAAGTAAAACAGATTACAGAGGATCACCAGCACGATAATGGCAAGATGGGTGGCAGATTGGGCATCCATGCCGGCAATGGCTTTCCCCTTCTGGCCGATCAGGGTCTCGTATTCCGCTGCGCCTCGCAGGCCCCCGATCAGTCCATTGATCTGACCGCTCCTCAACAAAGGATATAAGCCGGGAGCCATCACGCCGGTGCAGCCTCCGCCAAGCTCGAACTTGTACTTGTCCTTGCCGAACACATACCAGGCTTCCACGCCGGGATTGCCTGCTCCCAGACTGACGGCATAGTTCACATCTCGCAGGTTGGCAATCCCCTGAAGCACTGGGAGCCCCTTCGTCGGTTTGCCATTGTAGTCTGCAGGAAAGGCCCCATAGAGGTCCTGCCCCATATTCATGATGACGGCGGTTCCGCCTGGGCTCCAACCGAGGAACACATAGTCCTTCCCGTTCTCCTTGCCCATCTCACGGGCGACCTGCGTCACGACCTGGTCTGCCATGCCGGTGCCGGAGACCCAGAGGGTCATCGCCACCACACGGAGATTCTTCCGGAAAGCATGACGCAGTAAGGAAATCGATTGGGGATGGAGCTCCGGCTTCGAGGCAGGATCGAAATCCAGCGAGAGCAGAAACACGGACCCCTCCGGGAGCGACTCGATGTAATCGTAGACCCCTCGCACTTCCGGCGAAATCTTGATCGGCAGCCCGACCGGATAGAGCAAGGGCAAGAGCGTGCAGAGGCCGATCACCAGAAAGATGATCCGCCGGTCGATTTTCAACATGCGCTCTGCGAAGGTCACCGCGTGACCTCGCAATGAGAAATGCAAAATGTAAAATGCAAAATAGGGTAACACGTACGAGATTCGATCAATTTTTCATTTTGCATTTTTAACTTTGCCTTACTCTTTCCCGCCGCCCAGATACGACCGTTCCATCCCGAAGATGATCTTGATGGAGAGGGCGACAGTGCCGAGGCTCACGCCGATCAGGATCGCCCGCCGCACCGACGCATTCAGCACGTTCAAGATCCACTGAGACAGGTCGCCGCTGAGCGGGATGAGATATTCCCCGAGCGGCACTCGGCCCATCATCACGATCACCGCCGCAATGAGCAGGACCGCCGCCTCGCGGCTCCTCGCGCGGAACGACCGGTAGGCGGCCGAGGCGATGAAGAAGGCGAGGATGGCAAACATCGTCCCCTGCAAGGGCACCATCATGAAGTTATAGATCCAGCCAAAGGAGGTCATGGCACCATCGACAGCTTCTTTACCGTTCGACCAGAGGCCGACCGCAATGGTGCCCAGCATGCTCACATAGAGCACGAAACTGTAGCCCCAGCCTGCTTCCTTGCGCCGAATCTTGATCGCATGGACGTGGAACAGGCTGCTCACGCCCAGTACCAGCGCAAATCCGCCGATGATCTGGAGCCACTTGGTGACGGAGGTCAGCATCTGCTCCGAAGCCGGATGCGGCACATAATACTGTGCCGCAAACACCAGCCCCGTGATGAGCGTAATCAGAAGCGGGACCTGTCGACGAAGAAAAATCATTTCACGTCCTTAAACACATCCAGAAACAATTGCGGCCACTGCACATCGAGCAACACTCCCAGAGTGGCCAGGACGGTCCCAGCTACGAGGATGCAGAGGATGAGCCCCTTACCGATATCCTGTCCGAGCAAGGTCCCGACCTGCACCGGCTCTCTAGAGAGATAGGCGCTGGCCGCGTAGAGCTCCTCCCCGATCAAGGTGTAATCGCAGGTGGTGACGAAGAACGGGAGCTGGTGATCCGAGTCCGTCCCGGCTATTTGAATCGCGCCGGTGCTCGCGCCGGTTTCGGTCAAGAGTAAGGCTTCGGCAAAGTAGGCTCCCATGAAGAAATTCGCCGCAGGCTTTTTGCGCAGCATGATCCCGTCCACTGCTGCGGTATAGCTGAACTGATCCGACGTAATGAAGAAATTGGAATCATCCTTGTAAAGATCCGGCTTGCCTGCTTCCAGATAGGCCTGTTTCGTAATTTCCTGACAGACAGCCATGGTCATCGGGTCCCGATGAGGCACGAGCAGCTCGGTCTCATAGGCTGCCGTGCGTTTAGCCACCCGCCCCAGAATGACCGCCGCCGCGATCGTCGAGGGATCGCTCATGTCGTGGGCGCCGGTTAGATAGAGAATCGGCTTGCCCAGCTCGGTCGCGCGACCGATGGCCTCATCCACGGCATCCAGGCCGGGAATACGGCGCAAGAAGATCTCCTTCGTTCTGGCCCTGCCAATCGCGTAGAACACGATGCCACCGAACAGAAGCGCCAGCACAAGATTATTAATCTGATTCCAGTTCATCCAGTTCGGTTGCGGCGTCACCAGCACAGGCGGGGCAATGCCGCGATCGTTGCTCAGCACCGCCGCCACCGTGATGCTGTAGACAGTCCCGCTCTTCAGCTCGACTCCCCGTCCGTTCCTCAATGTAAACTGATGCTGATCACCCGTCGCAGGCCTCGTCCACCAGGGCCACTTGGATTCGCGGACGTAATGTTGATTGGCAGGAAACTCCGCCACGACCTTCATCGCAGCAAGATCAACCGCCGATCCCTCGCTCAGGAGGATCTGATACTTGGTCTCAGCGCTATCGTAAGCGGCCGGCGCCCAAATCACGGTTACACTGCCGCCACCGTCGCTGGGCGTATCGAAGGCGCGGACATCTTGGGGAGGAGAGAGGGTCTTCTTCGTCTGGTCCTCGTACTGAGCAAACACCGGCGACCAGGGAATAACGACGAACAGGAGCAGCAATGCCAACCATGAGACGGGATGCTCAAAACGGCTGTCCAGCAAGGCCGCAGGCGAGTCGAAACCGGAGGCGTACCCTCCAGGGTACGTTGAGGATTTCGGCGAGCCGAGAACGAAGCTGGCAGACGTTTTCAGCATCCCGCTAAGCCCCCTCGATCAGTTCGATATTGGTCCGAGGAATCATCACCCTGCTGCCGTCGGCAAAGCGGACTTCCATCACGCGCACTTCACTTTCGGTCGGAATCTTCTGGAGGTCGGATGGCAGGCTCGCGACTTCGCCGATCTTGCCGAACAGAGGATCTCGAATGATCCGCACCTGGTCGCCGACTCTGATGCCTTCCCGCTGGGGCATGGTGGCAGCGCCGTGAGAGCCCGTGATGCGCTTGGGAATGATGATCTCCGGACGAATGACGCCGGCGCGAATTTGCGTCGCGCCTGAAATGGAGGCCAGTTGGCCCGCATGAGCTGAGAGGAGCGTGAATGTTTTGTCGGCCATGGGGATGGTGCCGAACCCTTCGGTGAGGATGAGGGTAAAGCCGACTCGTTCCGTGCCAGTGATGGCCACGCCAAGGTCGTAGCCCAAGAGTGCGCGCAAATCCTTATCATGAATGCCGCCAATAACCAACCCCGCCACCCCCACCTCTTTCGCGCGAGCCAACCCGTCCGACGAGATGAAGGAACCTCCCACGACCACCTTGCCCTTCATGGCATCGGTGAAGTGACGAGGCGAGAGGACTTCGTCCGGCGCAGTCACCGCGATCACGATCTCGCCCCAGGTTTCCCCGCCGATGCCGAAGATCCCCTGTACCAGACTGCAATCGGTTTCGACCACGACCCCTTGCTGAGGGATCACCTCGACGATGAGTCCGTCTACATAGCCCAACAGCTCTAGCACGCGCGGCGGCTCCCGCAACAGGACCTGCCCCGTGATGGTGGACACGGATTCCACCAGGCCTGTAATAGGAGAAAGAACTTCCGTCTTGAACCATTTGATGAGCGGTTTATTCTCCGCCAGGATCTCGTCCTTCCGCACCGGATCGCCGGCCTTCTTGATCAGATACTCGTTGATCTCATCCGGCGCGACGCCCAGCTGGTTGGCCAGGTTCAGGGGATAGACCTTCCCGGGCAATTCCGCACGAGCCACAGCCTGATTCGCACGCACAGACTCGCCCACTGCGACCAGCACTGTGCCTGGCAGAGACAACATCCGTCTGCGACGGACCGTGGTCTGTTCTGTGACGGTTAAGCCTGGTGTGTAAGAATGGGCCATAATTTTAATGCCGTGATAAATGATCAGTGATGCGTGATAGGCAGGGAACGTACATTTCCGCACAGCCCTTCTTACCCATCACCCTTCACTCATCACACATCACTTCCCGGGTACAATCCGACAGCTTTGAACCATTTCGTCAACATGGCCACTCTGGCATTGTGCTCGGTCGGCAACTGCAAGGGTCGCCCTCGTCCATCGAGCAAGAGTCCCACCACGCCTCCCTGCACCTCGCGCGTGACCGAGACTCCTGCCCCGGCTCCGAGGTTAACCTGTTTCGCCGGCTGGATCGTGATCGAGGCCTTCTGATCGCTGGCCAATGGCAGCAGCCGCAAATCACCGAACGACAGTTGCCCCTTGTCCACTCGCCCGTCCGGGAAGGTAATGGCATAGTCTGCGCACCGCTCTCCCTCTTTCCCCTGCCCGATCGGCGCGACGCAGGTCCCCAGATAGACCATGCAATCGCGGACGAAGACATCGGTGGCCGCCTGCTCGTTAATCGTCGAAAGCACGCCCAGATGCGGCATCATGAAGATGCTGTCCACCGAGAGCCTAGTCACTCCGAGCGGCTCATAGGCATCCACCATCATCAACATCGATTGCACACGGCGCGGCGCATGGGACAAAATCCCGCCGCTCCCCACGATCAAATCCAGCTTGAGCATATCGATCAAGGTCTTGCCGGACTGCTGCTGTTCAAACACGTCCGAGATCGTCCGTTCCTGCTGTATGCCTTTGAGCGCCGTCGCAAGGGACTTGTGATGAATTAGCGCGAGCCGGAGGGCCTCGCGGGCAATGGCATGTTCGATCTGCAGCTCGTCCAGCGTCTGAGGAATCGTGGTCGGACGGACCATCTTATTCTTGATCCGGTTGCGCAGCGTCTGCTCGTCGAGGGTGAAGGGCACCCAGCGCATGATGTTGGCGAGGCCCGCCTCAGCCAGCACGTTGGAGATACTGTAGGACATCCCGAGGTTCGCGCTGACGGTCCGGTTGAACAGGCCTTCGAAGACCGAAAAGACGTCCGTGGTCGCGCCGCCGATATCCACCCCGATCAAGTTCAGATGTTCCCGCTTGGCGATCGTTTCCATGATCACCCCGACCGCCGCCGGCGTCGGCATGATCGGCGCCCCGGCCATCTCGATCAGCTTCTTATAGCCAGGCGCCTGCTGCATGACATGTTCGAGGAAAAGGTCGTGAATCTTGTCGCGCGCGGGCGTGAGGTTCTCCCGCTCCAGCACAGGACGAATATTGTCGGTCAGTACCAGGGCAGCTTTCTCGCCCAGGATCTTCTTCACTTGCGGCTGCGCATCTTTGTTGCCCGCGTAAATCAAGGGGAGCTTATAGGTGGCCCCAAAGCGGGGACGGGGCTCCGCGGCGGAAATATATTCGGCCATCTCGACCACATGGGTCACCGCGCCCCCGTCCGTCCCGCCGGACATCAAGATCATGTCCGGTCTCATCGTGCGAATCCGTTCGATCTTTTCATGGGGCAGCCGGCCATCGTTGGAGGCGAGCACATCGATGACGATCGCGCCGGCGCCCAGCGCGGCCCGTTGCGCGCTTTCCCCCGTCATGTTCTGCACCACGCCCGTCACCATCATCTGCAAGCCGCCGCCCGCGCTGCTGGTGGAGATATAGATGTCGACGCCGGTCTTCGCATCGCGGCAGGGCGTAATGATCCGATCTCCGTCCAGGATTTTCCGGCCGGAGAGTTCTTCGATTTCCGCAATCGCGTTCAGCACTCCGCGCGTCACATCTTCGAAGGGCGCTTCCACAGTCGTAGGCGCTTCCCCTCGATAGGTCTGCCGGTATTCGTTGCCGATTTTTTCGATCAGGATGGCTTTGGTCGTGGTGCTGCCGCAATCAGTCGCCACGATGACGTTGAGCGGCTGGGTGCTCACAGACTTAGATGTAGCGCTCGGCACAATCATTGAGCAGAGGCTCCTTGAGGAGCCTGGGGAGCAGACTTCGTTTCAATGAGGGTCAGGAGACGGGAGATCGTATCGCGCCGTTCGAGCAAGCGGGCCACCTGCTCGACTTCCTTCACGTTGAACGCCCATTCGATGATCGGAGTCAGGAAGTACAGGGCCTGGCTGCCGAGAAAGTTCATGGGTCCAAGCGATTCGAGAAACACCGTGGCAGGAGCCGCCATTCCCCGCGTCACCACCGCATCGGCCACCCGTTCGAGCAACGCGAGGTCTTCAATGGTGAACACCTCGACCTTGGATCCGGTTGAAAAGGCATGGGACAGTTCCGCACGAACCTTGCCCCAGGTTTCCGCCAGAGATGTCTTGGAAAAAGAAGTCATAACTGTCTGGAAAGGCAGTCAGAAGCGACTATCGAGCGGCATTATATGGAGGGGTCTGAAGAGAGTCAATGAACGGAGAGCAATGGAGAGTCCAACCTTCTTCCTTGTAACTGGCGCAGTGAAAACCTGCTGGCTCCGCCATTCTCCTACCTGTAGCAAACGTCTCACGCCTGCACCACGCACGCCACTTATTGCTCTCGCAGCGCACCTTTCTCGCCAAGAGCAAGTTCCGACCTGTTCATATTTCATAAATAGTGTGCATTAAAGCCGGTTCCCGTACAAACTCGCTGGAATGGCTTGTGCATAGTGTACCAACCAAAAGGTTGCGATAGACAGCAACCGACATTTCAACACATATCGAAGGAGTAGCGAGTCGATGGAGAAGAGGCTTCCACATATCACGGCAGAGATGGAACATCAGAGCTTTCGCGACAGCTGGCGGAGCGGATTTTCAAGCAACGGATCGCATGGAGCAGGCAGCGAAACGACCCCGAGCCGCACGCATGATGCCCGGAGACGGCAAGAAGAAGAAGAGATCCGGAAGCATCGCGAAGAGCTGGCGCAAATCGGCCCGAACGTCATCGGTTAAGGGCTGACCACCCTTGGCGAGCCGCCTCGCCAAGGGTAAGACCCAACCTGCCACATGAATCCTCCCTGAGAACAGTCCTCTCGTGAACCATCCAGCCTGCGAGTCTCAAACAAGTAGAAGCCTGGAATCGGTCTTCCGCTGCGCGAGCACAGCAGATCATCAGGCTCCATCCTCCCTCCCAGCTATCTCATATCTTTCTTTACAGCACAGTTAGTCGATCCTCGACTGCACGCGTCGCAGAGCACATTCCGATCCTGCGCGTACCGCGAGCAGAAGGAGGACCAGGCGGCTGTCCCCTCGCGAATATTCCATCTTCTTCAACCCATTGCTGTTAGGATGTTCAAAATATGTGATTCATCCGTGACCTGGATAGAAAGGGAGCCTGTCTTGAACCACACGAAACTCATTGCCTCATTCATCGTACTTGCCCTGATCGGAACACCAGCCATCTCCTTCGCAAGAGCGAGGGGCGGATCTGGCGGAGGCTATTCCAGCGGCTCACGGAGCGGGAGCGCCTCTGGCAGCATCGGCAGCCGAGGGTCACGCACCTATGACCAGAACAGCGCGAAGCCGATTCAACAGTCCTCCACGCCAAAACCTGCCGCGACCGCGCCGCAGCAAGCGCCAGCGGCCCAGCCGACTCCTGCCAGGCAGCCTTCGTTCCTGCAGCGCAATCCCCTTCTAGCTGGAATCGCAGGAGGTCTTGCCGGATCATGGATCGGGCATATGCTCTTCGGGGCGACGGACAGCAGCGCAAAGACCACCGAAGCCGGCGAGCAGACAGGCGCAACCGAACAGGCAGCCGGATCTTCCAGCTCCACCGGGATACTCCTCATCCTCATGCTTGTCGGAGCAGGAGCACTATTGTATTTCATGAAAGTCCGGCGACCGATTCCTGACTTTTCAGGGATCACCAGAAGCAGCGCAACCAGCGGTAGCCTCTTGGCAGAACCCTCCGCTACCGCCATCCAAACCACGGTGGTGGTCAGCGATGTCACCCCGGAGGACAAAGCCGCCTTTCAGCAACTACTGACCGACATTCAAACGGCCTGGAGCAAACAAGACCTGGCAGGGCTGCGACGGTTCGTCACACCGGAGATGCTCACCTATTTCGGCACAGCCCTGGCAGAACAGACCAGCCTGGACGTCCAGAACTATGTGGAAGATGTGGCCCTCCTCCAGGCAGAAGTCAGAGAGTCCTGGATCGAAGACGCCACGCATTACGCGACGGTGGGACTCCGCTGGAGCGCCCGCGACTATACGGTCTCCCTCACGAAGCAACGAGGCGACGCAGGCTATCTCGTCGAAGGCAGCGACGTGACGTCGAGCGAGTCACGCGAAGTCTGGACCTTCATGCGCTTCCAAGACGGGAAGTGGCTGCTCTCGGCGATCCAACAAACCGCCTAGAGCGCGGCGAACCAGCAGACTGAAACGATTCGGGGCCGATGTTTCTTGTGATCATCACAAGAAGTATTGGCCCCGTTTCTATTCAGTTGCCGACAAACAACCTGACATGGGAGCGAGAACAACTCCCGACCTCCTGTTATCCCCCTCCGACCCGCCCCACTTTTTCCCGAAAATCTTGAAGAGAAAATTTTACTCGCCGCTCAAACTCTGATATACATCACATACAGTGTTCAACATTTTCACACCGAAAGGGGGTGGAGTTCACATGGCAACGAAGAAAGCAGCGAAGAAGACCGCAAAAAAAGCGGCAAAGAAGAAGAAGTAGCACCATGAGGGGGCGACGGCCACGTCGCCCCCTCACTTCCCTCCTCCTCGATCTCCCTCAGACCAACATCACATCTCAAAATCAACAGACCCCGCAGAAAAGTCCCTCGCAAAAATTTCTGCTCGTTCGACCACCCCCTATCGAGTTGGTCAGGACGAATAGGTCGTATACCTTCCCTCACGCCACGACCTCGTCGTGACCATGAGCTGCATATCGTCTAGTGCATTCTTGAACACATCACGGCAAGGAACCAGATGTGCCATTGAAACGATCGCCAGAAGTTCATGGTGCGGATAAGGAGTCAGGTGCCGAGGAGAAGAGAGAGAGAGAGACTGCTGAAGTCAGGAGCCGGAGAAGGCCTTGAGGCAAAAAAATGGGGAGGTGATGGCCACATCACCTCCCCGTCTTTCTTACGCCAGGGGAGAGCCCATGACGACCAAGAAAGCAGCCCACAAATCATATCATGAACTTCCCCTGCGAAATAAGAAATAATATTTCAATACAATCAATCACTTACGGTGAGATGCCCGAAAAGTCCCACACAAAGTGGGTCGACTGACTCAGCTTGCCCCTCCGGTCTTTCCGGTCTGTTTTGCCTGCTTGGCTTCTCAGATGGAGCTTCCGATCAGGCCGACGAGACAGACAAGGCAGACCAGAAGCCCCCTCATCCCCTCCGCCTACATCGTCGAAAGCATCCGGACCTCGTGTTGCGGGAAGGGAATCTCAATCTGGGCTGCGCGGAACCGTTCGATAATGGCCTGGTTCAACTCCCCCTGCACCTTCACAAAGTTGCCGACCGAGGTCCATGGGGAGATGGAGATCGTAATGGCCGAGTCGCCCAATTGGGAGATCCCCACCACCGGAGCGGGATCAACGAGGACGCCGGGATTCTGCGCCAGGATCTCGCGCACCAGCGCCAGCGCCTCGGTCAGGTTCGTGCGATAGGCCACGCCGACTTGCAGATGGAGTTGGCGAACCGTGCCGAAGTTGTGCAGAATCTCCCCCACCACTTTGCGGTTGGGCAGGACGATGTGCGAGCGGTCAGGATGCAAGAGCGTCGTCGAAAAAATCCCGATAGCCACGACATCTCCCTGCACACCCAAGATCGAAATATGCTCCCCCACCCGATAAGGCTTGGTGAAGATAATGGAGAACCCCGCCACGAGATTGCTCAGCACCCCCTGCAACGCCAACCCGACGCCAAGTCCTGCCACCCCGATCCCCGCGAGCAACGGCGCAATATGCACGCCCAACTGGCCCAACGCCGCCATGGTCGCAAAGAGCAGGATCACGATCTGCACGGCCTTCGACAACAACATCCGGACCGGCGGCTCCATGTCCTGGCGATCCAGCCACCGCTGCGTCAGCCGGCCGGCCCAGCGGGCCGCCAGCACACCGGCCACAAACACGATCGCCGCGCCCAGCACCTGAAACCCGTAGTGAATGACGTATTGCTTCAGGGCATCCATTCCCGGCATCGCGCACCTCCTCAGCAGAACAGTGAAGAACTATAGGGAACTCCGTGAATCGCAGCCTATACAGGTCGAGGACAGAACAGGCCCAGCCAACGACCCTCAGGCTCGACCGAATGGCACGAGTATAACGGTCTTCACAGGAAAAGGCTCCAAGTCCATGTCCGCCTGGCCCTACTTCATCTTGGAGGGCAAGGTGATCGTTCGGCCTTCCACCATGAAGGTGCCCTTCCCGCGATGGTGGATCGTCCGGGGATTTTTCTTGGAGGGATCGATCCAGGCCTTGAGGACTTCGAGGATGAAGATGTTGTATTGGGTTGCCAGCCGCATATCGACGACCCGGCATTCGAGACTGGCATAACACTCGTCGATGAGCGGCACCTTGACGCGTGACGCGGCCACCGGCGTCAGGCCGAACTTCTTGAACTTGTCGGTTCTGCGTCCCGAGGTGTTGCCGCAGCCCACCACCTGCGCCGCCAGTTCCACCGTCGGGATGTTGAGCACACATTCCTTCGCCGCCTTCAACAGGCTGAACGAATGGTTCCGGTTGCTGATCACGCAGCCAACCAGCGGCGGCTCGAACTCGATCATCATGTGCCACGACTGGGCCATGATGTTGGCCTTCCCTTTGCCAGCGGTCGTGACCAGCACGACCGGCCCAGGCTCGAGCAGGCGGTAGACCTTCGATAGGGGGAGGGACCTTTTCACCATTCCTGCCTTGCGGTCACGTTTCATCGGCTCACCCCGGATAGTCCTGGCCATTTGTCTCTCCAGATCAACGGCCTCTATCGAGAAGGATGGCGACAAGCATGTCGCTCATCACATTTACGCCGGAGCGGGCTCTCGCAATAATCCAATCCACGGTCATGATGAGGGGAATGGCTGCGACGATGACAGGGGCCGGCAGGCCCGCGGCTGACAGGACAAGCGGCAGCACGATCAGCCCTGCTTCGGGAATGCCGGCCACGCCGGCCCCCGCGATGATCGAGGCTGCGACGATCAGCAACTGATTCGCCATCGGCAGGTCGAATCCCAGCGCTTGGGCGAGAAAGAGCGCGGCCATCGCTTCGTAGAGAGTGACGCCGTCGTTGTTGAGGTTCGTGCCAATACAGGCGGCGAGGCGCGCCGATTGCGGCGAGACCTGCATGCGGTCGAGGCATCGAAGCGTGACCGGCACGGTGGCGAGACTGCTATTGCAGGACATGGCGGTCATGATCGCATCGGCCCCTTGCCCCAGGTAGACCTTGGGCGACTTCTTCCCCACCAGCCAGGCGACGAGCGGATAGTAGAGGAGCCCATGGACGGCCAGCCCCGCGAGCATGGCGGCGAGAAATATCCAGAGGACCGAGAAGACACCGATGCCTGACTTGCCGACGACCTGCGCGACGACGCCGAAGACGGCGAGCGGCACGGCGAGGATGATCCATCCGAGAATCTGCACCAGCCAGCCATAAATGCGCTCGACCGCCCGCGCAAGGGTATGAATTGCCTCGCCCTCGCGGCCTGCATGGCTGAGCAGACGGCGGAGCATGATGCCCAGGACCAGCGCGAGGAGGACGACGCCGATGATGTTGTTGCTGGAAAATGGCGCCATGATGGTGCGGGGAATATAGGAGGCAAGGTATTCGAACGGGCTCTGCGAACCGGCCTGCACCGTCGCGAACTGGCCCGCCGATGGTGTGGCGCCAGGCACGTAATGCAGCAACTCGTCGACGTGGCCGACCCAGGCTAGGCCAGGCTGCCAGGTGTTCATGATCGCGAGGCCGATCATCATGGCGACGGAAACGTTGACGAGGCAGATGAGAAGCAACTTGCCCCCCTGGCGCATCGGGAGGCTTGCGCGAATCAGGGCATCGAGAATCGCAAAGAAGATGAGCGGAATAGCGAGGGTCTTGAGCAGGGTGACGACGAACAGGCCGAGCTTGCCCAGCTGCTCGTTGCGCAGACCTCCCCAATAGGGCTCCTGCCCGAAGATCGTTCCCAGCAACGCGCCGCAAGCCACGGCGATGAGCACTTGCGTATAAAGCGGCAGAGGAATCCAGCGTGGTGTTGTCTGCATGGTGGTCTCGTGTGGCCGCGGCAGGATACCCGTTTCCCAAGGGGAAAGCACCTTGAGGCTGTGAAACGTAAAAGGTGAGAGGTGAACGGGGGTGGCGGAGGGAGTCTGCCTGCTCTATCTCGTTAGTCAGATCGGAAACCCAACCAAGCGGTCAGGTCTTCCTCTGCCCTATTTTGCTTTCTTCTCCCTTCCACAGTCTCTCGATATTCCCCCGGTGCTTCATCACGATAAGACTGCTGACGATGACGGAGAAGAGCACGAACTCCACCGTTGGATGGATGAGCACGGCAACGAGGGGAAAAATCGCAAAGGCTGTGAGTGCCCCGCCGGAGGAATAACGCCAGAGAGCGACGGCCCCGAGCCAGGCACACAATAAAATGAAGCCGATGAGTGGGGCCACGCCGAGGACCGAGCCAAGAGCTGTCGCCACTCCCTTGCCGCCGGTGAATCCAAGAAAAATGGAACAGAGGTGTCCGAGGATCGGCGCAAGCGCCACGAGCAGGATGGTCCATTCGTCTTGCAACAGTTGTGTTGCCGCGAAACCCATCATCCAGCCCTTGCCCATGTCCCCGATCAGGGTCAGGATGCCGGCCTTCTTGCCAGACACGCGCAGCACATTAGTAAAGCCGACGTTCTTGCTCCCCACCGTACGAGGGTCCGGCAGGCCCATCGCCTTCGACACCACGACGCCAAATGGCACAGCCCCCAGCAAATAGCCGGCAACCACGAGCAATACAAAAAGTCCTTGATGGTCCATGTATGATTAAATCAACCGTACAGAATATTTAAACTGACCGGATGCTCAAAAAGTCCGTCCAGCAAGGCCGCAGCGAGTGAAGGACCGAGGCGTACCCGGAAGGTACGTTGAGGGTCTGAACGATGCGAGAACGCAGCTGACGGGCTTTTTCAGCATCCGGTCAAAGCCCCTTGGCGACGACCTGCTTCCAGAAACTCCAGACATACTGCCCGCCTGACACATAACCCAGCACCAGCGAGAGATAGAGTGTGCCGATGCCGGCCAGGTGTAGATTGCCGAAGTCGGACAGGAACGTGCCTTCGAGGATCAAGAGCACGATCGCCACGACTTGCAGCGCCATCTTGTACTTGCCCGTCGTCTCAGCCGAGATCACCATCCCTTCGCTGGCGGCAATGGCGCGAATACCCGTAACCGCCACCTCTCGCGCGATGATCAAAATCGCGACCAAGGCGCTTACGCGATCGACGTTGACCAGAAGAATCAGGGCGGAGAGGACCAACAGCTTATCGGCAATGGGGTCGAGCAGCTTTCCGAGTATGGTGACTTGGCCGTTCCGGCGGGCCAGATATCCATCCAACAGATCGGTGACCGCGGCGATGACGAAGATGAGGGCTGCGCTGAGGGATCGGTCTGGAGTCGGCGTAGCAAAGAGCACCACGAAGACAGGGATCAAAAGGATGCGGGTGAGCGTAATGAAGTTCGGGAGGTTGAATGATTCTTGCCCGACTAATTTCCAGGCTGCCGGCATGCGACTCATTGGTGACCCATTCCGTCAAACGATACCGTGCTTTAATAAGTCATGCAGGTGCACGACCCCGACAATGCGTTTGGCATTTTCTGCCACGACGAGCGTCGTGATGGAATAGCGCTCCATCATTTCGACCGCCTTGGCTGCCAATTCGTCCGGCCCGATCAATTTGGGCTGCCGCGAGGCCAGAGCTCCGGCTGTGCCCTTGGAGAAATTACCGCCCTGCTGAATAAACCGGCGCAGGTCTCCGTCTGTAATGATGCCCACCAGCGCGCCGGCGCGATTAACGACCGTCGTCATACCGAGTTTCTTGGCCGACATTTCCAGCAAGGCTGCCGACGTTGAGGCCGTCTCTTTCACTTGCGGCAATTCCGCCCCGACATGCATCAGGTCCCGCACCTTCACCAGCAACCGGCGGCCCAAGGTGCCGCCTGGATGGAACTGCGCAAAGTCATGTTCCTTGAATCCGCGCTTTTCGAGCAGGGCCACGGCCAGAGCATCGCCCATCGCGAGGGTCGCGGTCGTGCTCGCCGTCGGCGCGAGCCCCAAGGGACAGGCTTCCTCTGCGACGGAGACGTCCAGCGCCACAGCGCTCGTTTGCCCCAGAGTAGACCCCATGCGGCCGACAATCGCCACGACAGGAACACCCATTCGCTCCATGAAGGGCAGGAGCTGCAGAATTTCCTGGGTCTCTCCGCTATTCGAAATCCCAATGAGCACATCGCCGCGCCCCAGCATGCCGAGATCGCCATGGAGTCCTTCGGCCGGATGGAGAAAAAATGACGGGGTCCCGGTGCTGGCCATCGTGGCGGCAATTTTCTGCCCGATCAAACCGGACTTGCCCATGCCGGAGACCACGACCTTGCCCTTGCATTGATACAATAGATCGACCGCTTTTGAAAAGGCGCCATCGAGCCGCTGGACCATGGCCTGAACCGCGCGGGCTTCGATTGCCAGCACGCGACGACCGACCTCCAGGCTGGTTCCGCCCTTCGCAGGCGAGGGCTTGGTTGCCTTCGACTTGGTTACTTGTGCGGTTGTGCTGCGTCGCATATCCGTAAGACCCGTTCTAGCAAAGCTTTGAGTTGATGGAGCGGCACCATGTTCGGTCCATCCGACAGGGCCTCGTCTGGATTGGGATGGACTTCCATGAAGAAGCCATCGACTCCGGCGCCGGCTGCCGCACAGGCCAGGGGCTCGACGAACTCACGCTGGCCGCTGGATTTCGTGCCCCCGCCGCCAGGCAACTGCACACTATGGGTGGCATCGAAGACTACCGGGTACCCGAAGCTCCTCAGAACTGGAAACGAGCGCATGTCCACAACGAGATTGTTATAGCCGAACGACGAGCCTCGTTCCGTCAGGATGATCCGTTTGTTTCCAGAGTCTTCCACTTTCTTTACGGCATTGCCCATCTCCAGGGGCGAGAGGAATTGGCCCTTCTTGACGTTCACAACCTTGCCGGTCTTGGCCGCCGCGATGAGCAAGTCAGTCTGACGGCAGAGGAAGGCGGGAATCTGGAGCACGTCCACGATCTTCCCTGCTTCGGTCGCCTGCTCTTCCGTATGGACGTCCGTCAGGATCGGAAGGCCCAACTGATCCTTCACCTTCTTCAACACCGCCAGGCCCTTTTCAAGGCCTGGTCCGCGATAGGAATTGATGGAGGTCCGGTTGGCTTTATCGAAAGAGGACTTGAAGATGTAGGGCATGCCCAGAGACTGGGCGATCTCCGCGATGCGCGCCGCCGTCTCCAGCACGAGCGCTTCGCTCTCGATGACACAAGGCCCAGCAATCAAAAACGGCCGATGCCCAGCACCGACGGTGAAATTTCCTATCTCGATTTCGTGTCTCATCTTAGCCTTTCGCAAACTACGGGATGCTCAAACTGATCTTTCAGCAAGGCCGCAGGCGAATCGAAACCGGAAGCGTACCCTCTGGGTACGTTGAGGATTTCGATGAGCCGAGAACGAAGCTGAAAGGCAGTTTCAGCATCCCGCCTCAGTGGCCGCATTTGCGGCGTAACGCTGCCCCCACAAAACCACTAAAGAGAGGATGAGGCCGGTGGGGCCGTGAATTGTATTCCGGATGGAACTGCGTCGCCAGGAACCAGGGATGATCTTTCAATTCGACGATCTCGACCAGCCGGCCGTCCGGCGACAGGCCGCTCAGCACGAGGCCCTTGGCGGTTAATTGCTCACGGTAGGCATTGTTGAATTCGTACCGGTGCCGATGGCGCTCGCGCACTTCGTTCACCCCGTACATCTTTTGGGCCAAGGTGCCCTCCCCCAGCTTGCAGAGATAGGAGCCGAGCCGCATCGTCCCGCCCTTGTCGCTGACAGACTGCTGATCCGACATCAGATGAATAACGGGATAGGAAGTGGCCTCGTCGAACTCCGCGCTATTGGCGCCGGCCAGGCCTGCCACGTTCCGCGCAAACTCGATCGTCGCGCATTGCATGCCCAGGCAGAGGCCGAAAAATGGGATCTGATGTTCCCTGGCATAGCGAATCGACGCGATCTTGCCTTCGATCCCGCGCGAACCGAATCCGCCAGGCACCAGGATGCCATCGACCTCGCGCAGTATCCGCTCGGTTCCATTCCGCTCGATGTCCTCCGACTCGATCCACTGGATGTTCACCTTCGTTTCATGGTCGATGCCGCCATGGACGAGCGATTCCGCGAGGCTCTTGTAACATTCCTTCAAGCCCGCATACTTGCCGACCAGGGCCACGGAGACTTCATGCTTGGGATGCTTGATCTTCTGGACCATCGCATCCCATTCGCGCAGGTTCGGCGGCCCGGTCTCCAGATGGAGCAGGCGCACGATCAGATCGTCCAGCCCCTCCTTCCGGAACACGATCGGCACTTCGTAAATCGAATCCACGTCCTTGGCCGTGATGACCGCGTCTTTTTCGACGTTGCAGAACATCGCGATCTTGTCCTTGAGCTCCGGCGGCAGGTAGCGGTCGGTCCGGCAGAGGAGGATATGGGGCTGGATACCGATTTCCCGCAGCTTATTGACGGAATGCTGCGTCGGCTTGGTCTTCAGTTCGCCCGCTGCGCCGATATAGGGCACCAACGTAAGGTGGACATAGAGCACGTTCTCGCGGCCCACGTCGTAGGGCATCTGGCGGATCGCTTCGAGGAAGGGCAGGCTCTCAATGTCGCCGACAGTGCCGCCGATCTCCACGATCGTGACATCCATCCCCTTCGAGATGCGCATGATGCTCTGCTTGATCTCGTCCGTGACATGGGGCACCACCTGCACGGTCCCGCCCAGGTAGTCGCCGCGCCGCTCTTTCGTAATGACCGAATGGTAGATCCGTCCGGTCGTGTAGTTGTTTTCTTTGGTGAGGGTCAGGGACGTGTACCGCTCATAGTGGCCGAGGTCCAGGTCCGTTTCCGCTCCGTCGTCCGTGACGTAGACTTCCCCATGCTGATAGGGATTCATCGTGCCGGGATCGACGTTGATGTAGGGGTCGAGCTTCAGGAAGGTGATCTTCAACCCGCGGCTTTCCAGCAGGTTGCCGATCGAAGCCGATGCGAGCCCTTTCCCCAGGGAGGAGACGACGCCGCCGGTGACGAAAATGAATTTACTCATGGCTGCCCCCATCTTGTCCGGTCCTATAATTCCGACATCTCTGCCACCGGGGGCTACTTCCCGTGGGTGGCTCTGATCGCAGCCAGCTCCCGCTTCACGGCCTCAAAGTGGCGCAGCTTCTCCGTCACCAGCTCGACATCTTCCGGCCTATCCACCCGCAAGGAGGCCCGTTTGGTTTCCCAGACTTTGATTGAAATCCCGTGCTCCAAGGCGCGCAACTGCTCAAGGCTCTCCGCCTCCTCCAACCGTCCGGAGGGCAGCGCCTCGATCTTCAACAGGATATCGCGCCGGTAGATATAGAGACCGAGATGAATATAATGCAGCCCTGCAACGGCCACATGGCCGGCGTCGTCCCGCACCACCGGAATCGGCGCGCGAGAAAAATAGAGGGCGTTACCCTGATGATCCGTGACCACCTTCACCACTGAGGGATTGTGGAGATCCTCCGTCGAGTCGATCGCGCGCTTCAAGGTCCCCATCTCTGCGCCGCTTGCGAGGAACGGCTCGATGAGGTCCGCCAACAGCTCAGGCTGCAGCGGGATCTCATCGCCTTGGAGGTTCACGAAAAAGTCCCCGCGGACCAGACGCGCAACCTCGGCGACCCGATCGGTGCCGGTCCGATAGGCTCCGCCGGTCATTACCGCCTGCCCGCCGAATGCTTCCACGGCCTCCTTGATCCGTTTATGGTCGGTGGCCACCAGCACATCCGAAACCAAACGGCAGGCCGCCGCCTGTTCATAGACATGCTGGATCATGGGCTTAGGCCCGAGCATGGCGAGGGGTTTCCCGGGAAAACGCGTCGACCCGTACCGGGCCGGAATGACGACCGTCACAAAAGGCGTCCTAGTCATGGCCTAAAGCCTCCGAAAGCTGCTGCGCCGACAGGGTCGCGGTGCCCACCATGCCGACGACAACGCCAGCCGCGTGATTCGCCAGCGCCGCCGCATCCCTCATCGAGGCACCGGTCGACAGCGCAAGAGCCAAGGTCCCGATCACTGTATCGCCCGCGCCGGTCACATCGTAGACCTGGCGGGCCTGGGTTGGAATATGCCAGGAGACTCCGTCTCCCTCGTACAGACTCATCCCTTTTTCGCCGCGCGTAATGAGCACCGCCTGACAGCCTAACCGCTGGCGGATGATCGCGCCGGCATCATTGCTGGCCTGATCGTCGTCGCCATGCACGCCGGCGGCTTGCATCGCTTCCAGGTGGTTCGGCGTGATGACCGTCGCCCCTTTGTAGTAGCTGAAATGTTCGACTTTCGGATCGACGACGAGGGGGATGCCGCGCAACGAGGCGAGGCGCGTCAGGTCCGCCATCAAGCTGGCGCTCACGACTCCCTTGGCATAGTCCGACACTACGAGGCAGGAGAGATCCCGCAACCGCGATTCGACGTAACGAAGGATCTTCCGTTGCATCGCAGGCTTAAGCTCCCCGCGTCGCTCCACGTCGTACCGCACGATCTGCTGATTATGGGCGATGACGCGGGACTTTCTGGTGGTCGGGCGATCCGGATCGATCACGACCCCGCCCCGCCCGGAACGGCTCGTGCCCAATTCTTTCAGGAGCATCCGGCCCGACTCGTCCGATCCGATCACGCCGCAAAGGTCGGCTTTGCCGCCCAAGGCGAGAATGTTATTGAAGACGTTGGCGGCGCCGCCGAGTCTGAAGGATTCAGAATCGACATGGACCACCGGCACCGGGGCTTCCGGCGAGATCCGGCTCACACGGCCCCAGATATAATGATCGAGGATGAGGTCGCCGATGACAAGCACGGAGGCTTGCGGAAACCGCGCAATATATTGCCGCAGGACTTTCGGCGACGCAGGCCCCCCGCGTCCCGGTCCGCCTGAGCCTGCCGCAGCCTGCTTCGTCGCTTTATTTACTGAATGGCTTTGCCGAATCGATCCCATCTGACCCACTCCGTCCATTGTCCCTGCCCGCTCCACGACCAGTAGATGCGGAACGCCTTCCCGCGGATCTTCTCCTCGCGCACATAGCCCCAAAACCGGCTGTCCAGACTTTGATCGCGATTGTCGCCCATCACGAAATAGGCGCCCTCCGGCACGGTCACCGGCCCGAAATTGTCGCGCGGATTGATGGCGCCGTCAATGATCCCCGGATCGATCCGTTGCGTGAAGAGCTTATCGTCGAGCACCGCCCCGTTCACCAGGATGGCTTTGTTGAGCACCTGCACGGTATCGCCAGGCCCCCCCACGATCCGTTTAATGAAATCCTTTTCCTCATCTTCAGGGAACCGGAACACGATCACGTCGCCCCGCTGCGGCTTACCGAATTCAATGAGCGCCTGCGACGCGTAGCAATTGACGGGAGGCAAGGCCACTTGGAACTTGCACTGGCTGGGCCATTGAATGCCGTAAGTCAGCTTGCTGACTAAAATATGATCCCCGATCAACAGGGTGGGGATCATCGAGCCGGACGGAATCTTGAACGCCTGCACGATGAACACCCGGATCGCAAAGGCCAGGAGCATCGCCACGACGATGGCTTCCGCATATTCGCGAAAGATCGATTTCCTGCCAGGCTGCGATGTCGACGGCTCATCGAGGACGGTTGTCGCGCCTGTTGCATCCGTGCGCCCCTCGTGGGTCGCAGAGGCAAGACCGTCCGACGGAGGAAGGTTGGTGTCCCCGCTCACTCGTCACCGACTTTCAAGATGGCCAGGAACGCCTCTTGCGGCACTTCCACGTTCCCCACGGATTTCATGCGCTTCTTCCCTTCCTTCTGCTTCTCAAGGAGCTTACGTTTGCGCGAAACGTCGCCGCCGTAGCATTTCGCCAACACATTCTTCTTCATCGCGCCGATCGTCTCGCGCGCGATGACCTTGCTCCCGATCGCCGCCTGAATGGCGATCTCGTACATCTGCCGGGGAATGAGTTCCTTCATTTTCTCGGCCAACTGACGTCCGCGCTGAATGGACCGATCTTTATGGGTGATGAAGGACAGAGCATCGACCGATTCGCCGTTCAAGAGGATGTCGAGCCGCACGAGATCGGACGGGCGATAGCCGAGCAATTCATAGTCCAGCGAGGCATAACCCTGCGTGCGCGACTTGAGCTTGTCGTAGAAATCGAGAATGACTTCGTTGAGCGGCATTTCGTAACTGATCGTCACCCGCGTCGGGTCGAGGAATTGAATCCCCCGCTGAATGCCGCGGCGCTCCTGACAGAGCTGGATGATGGCCCCCATGTACCGTTCCGGCGTAATGACCGAAGCCAGAATGAACGGCTCCTCGAACGATTCGATGCTGCTGGGGGGAGGAAGCTGCGAGGGGTTATTGACCTCCAGCACATCGCCATTAGTCAGCAACACGCGATAGACGACGGTCGGCGCGGTCGTGAGCAAGGTCAGGTTGTATTCGCGTTCGAGGCGCTCCTGGATGATTTCCATATGGAGGAGGCCCAGAAAACCGCAACGGAACCCGAACCCCAAAGCCAACGAGGTCTCCGGCTCGTAGACGAACGAGGAGTCGTTCAACCGCAGTTTGACTAGCGCATCCCGCAAATCCTCGTAGCGGGCCGTGTCGGTGGGATAGAGCCCGCAGAACACCAGCGGCTTCACTTCTTTATAGCCGGGGAACGGCGTGCTCGTGGGCGTCACCGCATCCGTGAGGGTATCGCCGATCTTCACGTCCGCGACTTCCCGCATGTTGGCACAGAGATAGCCAGCCTCGCCGGTCAAGAGCTCGGTCTTCTTGGTCCGCTTCGGGCTGAATTGTCCGACTTCCATCACTTCAAACACCCGCTCGTTCGACATGACTTTGATCTTCATGCCGGGCCGCACGGAGCCATCCACGATCCGGGCCAGCACGATCACGCCCTGATAATTATCGAACCAGGAATCGAAAATGAGCGCCTTCAGCGGCGCAGCGGGATCTCCGGAAGGCGGCGGAATCCGTTCGATGACGGCCTCCAGCACCTCCGGCACACCCTTGCCCTCTTTTGCGCTGATCAAGAGGGCATCGGTCGCATCCAACATCAGCACATCGGAAATCGACTGTTTGGTGCCCTCGACGTCGGCGCTGGCCAGATCGATTTTATTGATAACCGGAATGATCGTGAGGTTGTTCGCCATGGCCAAATTCACATTGGCAATGGTTTGCGCCTGCACACCCTGTGTAGCATCGACGAGCAAGAGCGCTCCTTCGCATGCGGCAAGACTGCGTGAGACCTCATAGGTGAAGTCCACGTGACCCGGCGTATCGATCAGATGCAAGGAGTAGGTCTTCCCGTCTTTGGCCCGATACTTGATCGCGACCGCATGGGCCTTGATCGTGATGCCCCGTTCCCGTTCCAGGTCCATCGCATCAAGGATCTGCTCCTTGGCTTCTCGGGCAGTCACCGCGCCAGTTGCGTCGAGGATCCGGTCAGCGAGGGTAGATTTGCCGTGATCGATATGGGCGATAATCGAAAAATTGCGTATAAGGCTTTGCAAATGCTAACTCTTTTCCCAATAAAATCGGTTCATTATAGTTACTGCCCCCCAGGTTGTCAAAGCA
>CAMDPZ010000018.1 GCA_945905765.1 Nitrospira lenta | reverse complement strand
GGAATGCCGTAGCGTTTGCACTTTTCCCAGAGGGCCTTGCGAGAGAGACCGAGAACCTTCGCCGCCGTCGTCCGGCTCCCCTCTACCCGTCCGAGAACCGAGACAATATATTCCCGCTCGAACTGCTCCCGCGCCGTCGCCAGCGAAGTCAGCGGCCGCTCCTCGCGCTTCTGTCCCGTCAGTCCTTCGCTGCAGAACCCGCACGACTCTTGCTGCAGCCCACCCGTATAGGGACAGGACTGGAAACCGCAGAGGTCAGCCGGTTGAATCGCCTCACGATCCCGACCCAACGCCACCGCCCGCTCGACCATATTTTCCAATTCCCGCACATTCCCGGGAAACGAATAACGCAAGAAGAGCTCGCGCGCCACGGAGGAAAACCCTTTCAGCGTCTTATTCATCTTGCCGGAGCAGGCTTTCAACACATGCTCCGCGATGACCATGATGTCCTCTTGCCGCTGGCGCAAGGGCGGAATCACGATCTGCACGACGTTCAGGCGATAAAACAGATCTTCCCGAAACCGCCCCTGCGACACTTCCTTGCGAAGATCCTTCTGCGTCGCACAAACCAGGCGCACATCGACGTCGATCCGGTCGTTCCCTCCGACGCGCTCGAACTGCCGTTCCTGGAGCACCCGCAAGAGCTTCACCTGGATGACCGGAGAAATTTCCCCGATTTCGTCGAGGAACAAGGTCCCGCGATGCGCCAGCTCGAATCGTCCGCGCCGCTGCTTCATCGCCCCGGTAAAGGCCCCCTTCTCGTGGCCAAAGAGCTCCGCCTCCAGCAAGGTTTCCGGCAAGGCCGCGCAACTGACCTTAATCAGGGGATGCTGGCTTCGCGCGCTGTTTTGATGGATGGCATTGGCCACCAGCTCCTTGCCTGTGCCGCTCTCTCCCAGAATCAACGTCGTGGAATCCGTGCCGGCCACCAGCTTGATCTTGTCGAGCACCGCGCGCATTTGATTGTTCGTACCGAGGATGCCCCCGAAGCTGAACTTGTCTTCCAGCGCTTCCTTAAGGTCCTGATTCTCGCGCCGCAGCGCCACCACACGACCCACCCGCTCGACGATCAATAATAATTCGTCCATCTGGAACGGTTTGGTGATGTAGTCGAAGGCGCCGAGCTTCATCGCGCCGACCGCCGTCTCCACCGACCCGTGGGCGGTAATCACCACGACCTCCGTATGGGGCGATTGCTCCTTGGTCGCGCTGAGCACCGTTAGGCCGTCCGCGCCAGGCAGTCTCAAATCGGTAATCACCAAATCGAAAGGCCGCCGCCTGACGGCGTCGAGACCTTCCGTGCCGGATGCCGCCGCTTCCACTTCATGGCCGACGGCTTCCAGCGCATCGACCATCGAGAGTCGCATCAACGGCTCGTCATCCACGAGCAGAATTCTGAGCCCCTTCATGACACCCTCTCCAGCAACGAACGTTCGCGCGAGACCGGCAGATAGAGGGTAAAGGTCGTCCCCTTCCCCACTTCGCTATCCACCACGATCCTTCCTCCGTGTCGCTCTACAATGCCGAGGCTGACCGACAGGCCGAGGCCGGTCCCTTCCCCTTCGCTCTTCGTCGTAAAGAAGGGATCGAAGATGCGAGGCAGGACCGCCGGCGGAATGCCCGACCCCGTATCGCGCACTTCGACCAGACAGACTCCTTCGACGACCACAGTTTGAATCGTCAGCGTCCCGCCCTCTTTCATCGCTTGCACCGCATTCAGCACCAGGTTCATCAAGACTTGCTCGATCATATGCCGATCGACCATGACCGATGGGAGCCCATGGCCCAGCACCGTCTCCAAGACGATTCGATTCGGAGCAAAGAGGTGCGTCGTCAAGACCAAGACCCGATCGACGATATGATTGATATCCGTCAAGGCGAACTCCGGCTCATGCTGCTGGGAGAAATCGAGCAACTGCCGCACGATCTTTTGCACCCGCTGCACCCCGTCCTCCATGGAAGCTCGATATTCCTCCTGCCGGCTCGCCGACAAGGTGCCCTTCCGTAAGTTGTAGAGGCAATTGAGGATGCCGCCAAGGGGATTATTGATTTCATGGGCCACCCCGGCGGCTAAACGTCCGACCGACGCGAGCTTCTCCGAGTTCCTGATCTGCTGCTCCAGCTTCTTGGTCTCGGTCATGTCCCGCGCAATACCCAGCACACCGAGAAGTGTCCCCTCAACCGCATGCAGGGGGGAAACGCTGACCATCACCGCCCGCGGCTCCCCCGTGCGTGTGACGACTTCAACCTCATAGACCTGTTTGGCGCCGATGTCCAAGGTGCTCTTCAACCGCCGCCCCCGATGCCGCTTGGATAACAGAGCCAGATAGGGACGGCCGATCAGATCCTCTTTCCGATAGCCCCAGGCTTCGACCTTGCTGTTCACATAGGTAAACCGTTGCTCGGTATCGAGGGTATAGATGACATCGTTCGCGTTCTCGAGCAAGTTCTCCAGATACTGTTTGGTCTCCTCGATTTCCCTCGTGCGCTCTCGCACTTTCTGCTCCAACTCTTCCCGATAACTCTGCAACTGCCGCTCCAGCTTCTTCCGGTCGGTAATGTCGCGCAACTGCACCATCACCAACACTTGTTCGTCCGCGCCGACTCGAATCAAGTCCATTTCGACCGGCGTTTCCAAACCGTCGGCATGGCGCACCATGATCTCTTGCGTGGCGACTTTCCGCTGGCCCGTAATGATATCGGCAAACCATCCGCGCAAAGCATCATGGTGCCCGGCCAGTACGACCTCGAACAGGCTGCGGCCGACCACCGTCGCCTCCGTATAACCCAGGGCCTGCTCCTCACGTTTATTGACCGCCACGATCGTGCCGGATTCATTCACCATGAACACGGAATCCGCGACCAAATCAAACAGGGCCTTGTAGCGAGCCTGCGAGGCCACCAACTGTTGGGTTCGCTCCGACACCGCATCTTCAAGCTTGGCCGTATATTCCTGCAGTTGCTGTTCGAGCCGGCGCCGTTCGGTCACGTCGCGCACAAAGGCGCGAGAATGGACCAGGCCGCCCCGTTCTTGATCGATCAAGGCCGTCGCATGAATCTCCACATCGATCGGATGGCCGTCCTTGGCCAGAAACACCGTCTCCATCGAACTGCGCCCCTCGGCCACCAATCGCTCCAGATACTGCAAGACGAGCGGTTCCTGCCCGCGCGGCACCAGATCCCACAGCTTCATCGCCAACATCTCATCCAGCGTATACTTCAGTTTATCGAGTCCCGTCTTGTTCACATGGACGAAGCCGCCGCTCCGGTTCAATTGGCAAATCATCTCCGGAGAATGTTCGATCAGATCGCGATACTTTTCCTCCAGCCGATGGACGTCCTCCATCCGCTGCTCGATCTGCCCGAACGACCGCTGGAGATTGGTCGCCATCTGATTGAACGCCTCGGCAAGGCCTTCGATTTCGTCGCCGGTCTTCAACGCCAGCCGCTGGTCCAAACGCCCGCTTCCGATTTCCCTCACCCCGTCATGTAACAACTGAATCGGCCTGGCAATCCGACGGGCCACGACGATCCCGGTCCCCCACAGCACGGCCAGGACGAGCAACCCGTAGAGCAGCACCTTCGCCACCAGTTCGGCCAGCGGCGCATAGGTTTCCTGCGAGTCCTGCCGCACCACGGTCACCCACTGTTTGCCGCCGAGGCTTCCCGGAGCCAGGTTTTCGCTGAACCGAACCGGCGCGAAGCCGATCAATGCATTCGCGCCCCCATGCGAATCGTCCGCCACAATGGACCACCCGGACTTCAGCCCGCCAAGCGCACCGACAAAATCAGGCCTCACCGTATGCTCTTCCGGAGACATGACCGGACAGATCACCGGCACCCCGTCAGAACTGAACAGCATCGCATGGCCAGTCTCCCCGACCGTAACATCGGCAATAGCATGGAAAATCGTATCCCGACGCAGCAAGACCGTGACCGCCCCGATCGCCGACTCCTTCGCCTCGTCCAGAATGGGAACGGCAACCATAATCACGTGGGTTCCGAAGCCGGGATCGAACGCGATCTCGCTCACATAGCCGCTGGAACCGCCCCCTTTCATCACCGCTTGCCACCAGGGCGTCTTGCCGTAAAAGTACTCCACTTGCGGGATGGAGCTCACCACCAGCGCGCCCTGCTGGTCGGTCACCAGAATCCCGACATAGTCGGACTTCCGAATGTCGTGCCATCGGATGAGATAGTTGGTGACGATACGATTGATGAAGAGAGGAAACTCGCTACGCTTGTCCCGCTGGCGCCACCGCTGCTGCCAATCCTTGATCAGACCCTGGATGCTCTGCGCATCCTTCCCCTCGTACGTGCGATTGGATTCCGTGACGGCGGTGCGAAGAAACGGGGTGGTCGCGAGCTGCTGGGCCTCGTTCATCCCGCGGCCGACCTGCATTTCAATGCGGCGAGCGGCTTCCACGGCGACTTCTTTGAAGTTCGCGCCGGTCATTTCGCGAAGCGCGCGACGCTCCTCGACATAGGTGAGGGCAAGCAGAAGTGTCAGGGGCAGAAGACCGACCAGCACGATCGCCGCGATGATCTTGTGCTGGAGACTGTGAGACCGACTCCAGAATGTCATGGGCATGCCAGCGAACAGCTGCTGCGACCGGATGGCCCGGTCGCAGCCTCGTGTCTCTCCGCCAACGGCTGCAGACTAGCTCCGCTTCAAGAGCCGCCCGGACGCTCCGGGCCACAGCAGCAGCAACGGACTCGCGACGAAAATGGATGAATAGGTCCCGAAGATCACGCCCCACAACAGAGCGAGCGAGAAGTCGTGCAAGACCTCTCCTCCGGCCAGCGTCAGAGGAATCAACACCAACACGACGGTCAAACTCGTAACGATCGTGCGGCTCAAGACCTGGTTCACCGCATTGTTGATGATCGTCTCCTCGCTGTCCCGCCTCCGCATCCGGAGATTTTCTCTGATCCGGTCGAACACGACGACCGTGTCGGTCATCGAGTAACCGGCCAAGGTCAGGAGCGCGGTCACTACCAGCAAGGTGATCTCTTTATCTAAAAGGTAAAAGGCGCCCAGCACTGCCAGCACATCGTGGAAGGTCGCCAAGGCCGCGGCGATACCGAAACGAAACTCGAATCGCCCCGCCACGTAAAGGATGATCCCGACAAAGGAAATGAGGATCGCAATAAGGGCGTCCTCCTGCAGCTTCTTCCCGATGGTCGGCCCGATCTCCGTGCTGGAGTCGACGACGAAATGGTTCGAGGGAAACTCCTTCGTAAAGACTGCGACAACCCGTTCGGCCACCTTTTCTTCGATGGTCGTCGACGCCTTCAGGCGGATCAGGAGTTTGTTCTCCTGGCCGAACTCTTGCAGCTCGGCGTTGCCCAGACCGTTCGCCTCCAGGATTTTCCTGGCTTCGTCGATCCGGATCGCCTGGTCGAACTTCAGCTGCACCGCAGTCCCGCCCGCGAAATCGATGCCGAGGTTTGCCGCCCCCCGGCTAATCTGCACGACTGCCACCAGCCCCAACATCACCATGATGCCGGAAAATAGAAAGGCCCAGCGGCGCTTTCCCATGAAATCAATATTAGTTTTTCCAAGAATCTCTAACATGCCGGCTCCTTCGGACTAGATGCTTAACTGTTCGACTTTGTGTCGTTGATTCATAAGGTCGAAGATGACCTTGGTGCCCACCAAGGCCGTAAAGAGATTGATCCCGATGCCAAGGCACAAGGTCACGGCAAACCCTTTGATCGGCCCAGTCCCGAAGAGGAACAGCGCCACCCCCGTGATCAGCGTGGTCACGTGCGAGTCGACGATCGTCAACAGCGCCTTCTCATAGCCTCCGTCGACGGCCAGCCGAACCGCTTTCCCCCCTCGCAGCTCTTCACGAATACGTTCGAAAATCAGGACGTTCGAGTCGACGCCCATCCCGATCGTGAGCACGATGCCGGCGATCCCCGGCAGGGTCAAGGTCGCGTTCAGCGCCGAGAGCGCCCCCATCAAACAGAGGAGGTTCAAGGCCAGCGCAAAGTCGGCAATCACCCCGGACGTCCGGTAATAGACCATCATGAACAGCACCACCAGCGCGCCGGCAAACAAGGTGGCCTGCACGCCCTTGTCGATCGAGTCTTTCCCCAGCGACGGTCCGACCGTGAGGTCCTGAATGATCTTGAGCGGAGCCGGCAAGGCGCCGGCCCGGAGAACGATCGCCAAATCGCTCGCCTCTTGCATCGAGAAGGTTCCGGTGATTTGCGCGCGCCCCCCGGTAATGCGCTCCTGAATCACCGGCGCCGAGTAAATCGTGTTGTCCAGCACGACGGCCATGCGCTTCTTAACGTTATCGCCCGTGATCCGATCAAACTCCCGGCCGCCCTTGGCGTCGAACGTGATCGACACATAGGGATCGTTGAATTGGCCGATCGAGACCCGCGCATCGCTCAACACATCGCCGGTTAACATCACCCGCTTTTTCACAAGATAGGGAATCCGATATTCGCGGCCGGTGTCTTTATCGACCGCCCGTTCGAACAGGATCTGATCGCCGACCGGCAGCTTCGCCTCGGCCTGCCTCAGCACCTCCGCCTCTTTTTCTTTCGGGATGCGGGCGGGGAGATCCATCTTCACCTGGTTGTCTTCATCCAGCAGCTTGAATTCAAGCAACGCCGTCTCTTTGATCAGATCCTTGGCGCGCTTGGGCTCTTTGACGCCGGGCAGCTGCACGACGATCTGCTTCAGCCCCTGCCGCTGCACCATCGGTTCCGCCACGCCAAACTGGTCGATGCGGTTCCGGATCGTTTCCAGCGCCTGGTTGATCGCGGAATCCTTGATGCGCTTGACCTCCAGCTCCCGCAGCTCCCACACCAGCATGTTGGCCGATCCGGCAGACTCCGTCTCAAGGAACGTCGGATAGTCCTCGATCATTTTCTGGATCTGCGCCTTGAGCTCGGCATTTTGGAATTGGATCGTCACCTGGGTCGGGCCTGTTCGCGTCACAGACTCGACAGGGATTTTCTTATCCACCAACAAGTCTTGGAGGGATACGACCGATCGATCCACGGCAATCTCGACCGCGCGATCTTCATCCACTTCCATGACGAGATGAATCCCGCCCTGGAGGTCCAATCCCAACGTAATGCCTTTGTTCGGCATCACCGCCTTCAGCCAGGCGGGCAACGCCTGGTAGAACGGCTGATAGGAGGGAATGAAGAAGATCACCGACAGCACCACTACCAGCGCCAATACTATTAACCGCCCACCCACTTTTTTCATGTTGTCTGTAACCCCTTTGTCACTCGCGGTCTACGAGTCCTTGTCCTTGTCCTCATCGTCGGCGCGTAATCGCGCAATATGTTCCCGCTGAATCCGGATCTTCGCCGTGTCGGCGATCTGCAGCGTCACGGTCTCTTTCCCGAGATTCGTGACCGTGCCCCAGATGCCGGATCCCGTGATCACCTTATCGCCTTTTTTCAAGGCCTCCAGCAAGGCCTTCTGCTGTTTCTGGCGTTTTTGCTGCGGCAGAATGAGCAGGAAATAGAAAATGACGAAAATCAGCACGAAGGGCACGAGGGACAAGAGCGTCCCGGAGCTCGACCCAGACCCCCCGCCACCGATTCCTTGAGCCCATGCGACCGATTGCATTACCATACGAACCTATCCCTTCTCCTCACAGTTAATCTGCCGCGTGTCGCCGATGGTCCTCGGCCTCCGCTGCGGCAGTCAGGTCACGGGACCGATAAAACTCTTCTCGGAACGACCGCAGGCTGCCCTGCGCGATCGCCGAACGAATCTGCTTCATGAGATCGGCAAAATACCACAAATTGTGGATCGTGTTCAGTCTCGACGACAGCATCTCTTTCACCTGGTAAAGATGATGGAGATAGGCCCGCGAGTAGCGCGCGCAAACCGGACAGCCGCAGGACGGGTCGATCGGCTGCTCATCCCGCACGTACTTCGCTTGCTTGATCACCACCCGCCCGAAACTCGTAAAGAGCGAGCCAGTCCGTCCATGGCGAGAGGGAACGACGCAATCGAAGAGATCGATCCCTCTGGCCACTCCTTCGATCAAATCCTCCGGCATCCCCACACCCATCAAATACCGCGGCTTCGAGACCGGAAGCTCCGGCACCGTCACATCCAGCATGGCATACATCTCAGGCTTCGACTCTCCCACCGAGAGCCCCCCGACCGCATAGCCCTCGAAACCAAGCCCCACGAGGTCGCGCGCCGACGTCACGCGAAGATCCCGGTCCAAACCGCCCTGCACAATCCCGAAGAGAGCTTGATCCCTGCGACGGCGGCTGTCCTGACACCGTTTGGCCCACAGGGTGGTCCGGCGCACCGCATCGCGCACGACGTCCTTTTCAGCCGGCAAGGCCACGCAATGATCGAAGGCCATCATGATATCCGCCCCCAGCGCTTCCTGGATCTCAATGGCGGTCTCCGGCGTAATGAAATGAGCCGATCCGTCGAGATGGGACTGAAAACTCACCCCATCGTCCGTCACCTTACATAGTTTCGCGAGACTGAAAATCTGAAATCCACCGCTGTCCGTCAAAATCGCGCCGGGCCATCCGGTGAACCGGTGCAACCCTCCCAGCTCAGCCACGACCTTATGCCCAGGCCGCAGATAGAGGTGGTAGGCGTTGTTCAGCATGAGACCGAAGCCAAGCTGTTCCAGGTCGGTCGGATCGATCCCCTTCACCGGCCCCAAGGTGCCGACCGGCATAAAGGCTGGCGTGTCGATGACGCCATGGGCGGTGCTGAGTCTCCCCAGTCGCGCACTCGTCTCACGATCTGCCTGCTGCACGGAAAAGTCCACAGTCCCTCTCGCTCCCTACATCTGATCCGGCGCAGAAATTCCGAGCACAGCGAGTCCGTTCCTCAAGACCTGCTGGACCCCTCGCATCAACGCCAATCTCGCCGCAGTCCGTTCCGGAGACAGCACCTCTTTCGGCAGCCCCTCCCCTGGAACCAATCCATCCGGCGTGACCGCCAAGAGATCGCGATCCGCTGCGGGAGGCAAAATCCTATGCTTGTTATAGAACGTATGGAGCAGCCCGGCCAATTGCTGCAGATAATAGGTCATCCGGTGAGGCTGATAATCCATCGCGCTGCCCTGCAAGACGGAGGGATAGGCAGAGAGCTTGCGAATCAGCCCCAACTCATCCGGGTCCGTCAATACGGTGAGGTCCGCCTCGCTCGGCAGGGGGCAGGCGATGCCCCTGGAGGCCGCAACGCGCCAGAGGCTGGAGATCCTGGCATGGGCATATTGCACATAGTAGACGGGATTATCGGAAGACCGCTGCTTGGCTAGCTCCAAATCGAAGTCGAGATGCGAATTGGAATCGCGCATAAGGAAAAAGAACTTGGCCGCATCGGCCCCGACTTCATCGATGACTTCCCGCATCGTGATGAACTCGCCGGCCCGCTTCGACATTTCCACTTTCTTCCCGCCGCGCAACAAATTCACCATCTGGACTAGCACGACCTGGAGACGATCTTTCGGATGGCCATAGGCCTGCACCACCGCTTGCATACGGGGAATGTAGCCATGGTGATCCGCGCCCCAGACGTCGATCAGTAAATCGTATCCGCGCCGTAATTTGTCTTGATGGTAAGCAATGTCGGAAGCCAGATAGGTATATTCGCCGTCCTGCTTCCGGACGACGCGATCTTTCTCGTCACCGAAGGCCGAAGACCGGAACCACCAGGCTCCTTCCTCTTCGAAGAGAAACTGCTGCGCTTTCAATTCATCCAAAACCCGCTGGACCGCCCCTGAATCCACGAGGGAGGCCTCGCTGAACCAGGATTCGAACTCGATCCCGAAGGATTTCAGATCCTCGCGAATCAGACCCAGCAGTTCCTGATAGGCAAACGTTCGGCAACGGGCCTCAACTTCTGTCGCCTCACGCCCGGCCAGCTCGGCTCCGAGCTGTTGCTTCACTCGCTCAGCCACGGCAGTGATGTAGGCCCCGTGATAACCCTCTGCCGGAAACTCGACCGGCCGATTCGAAAGTTCCTCGTACCGTGCGTAGACGGACGTTCCCAATAATTTCATCTGCCGGCCTGCGTCGTTGATATAGTATTCGCTCACGACGTCATAGCCGACCGCCTTTAGCATATTCGCGACCGCCTGCCCGACCGCTGCGCCGCGCCCATGGCCCACATGCAACGGACCGGTCGGATTCGCGCTCACATATTCCACCAACACGCGACGTCGCTCCCCCACTTCGGCCCGCCCGTAGGCTAACCCTTTCAGCTCGATTTCCCTGAGCACTTCTTGCCAGATGGCAGGCTTGAGCGTGAGGTTGAGGAACCCGGGCCTGGCAATTTCAACCCGGTCGAACAGTTGCTCGTCCTGAGAAAGATTGTCGATGATGATTTGGGCAATGTCATGGGGCGCTCGTTGCTCTGAGGCAGCAAGAGACATGGCGACCGTTGAGGCAAGGTCTCCCCATTCAGGCCGCTTAGGAGCATCCAGACTCAACTCAGGCCAGGCTTCCGTCTTCAGTTGGCCTTTTTTCTTGGCTCCATTGAGCGCGCCAAGGAGCGCACTGGTGACCTTTTCTTGCACGACTCCGCTAGACAAAGAAAGCTCCTAAGTCCTTACCAATGAAAGGAAAAACGAACTGGCCACTCTAGCATACGGAATAAGCAGTGACAAGGCAGCCAGCTGGGCTTCCCTAGCGAAATGCTGCCTCTCTAAGGTAAGTCAGACAGACTGACTCAAGACGGGACTGCGAGACCTTGAGGCAGGGCTTTCCCTCGCACCGGCCGACCTCGTTCCACGACTGGCAAAGGCAGGGCGCACCCTGGAGCACTGTGACCTTGGTTCCGCAGGGAGCCCAACGAGCCGGATCGGTCGGCCCGAATAAAGCCACAGTCCGCACCCCCATCAGGCCTGCCAGATGGGTGACGCCAGAGTCCTGCCCGACAAAGAGGCTCGCCTGAGCCAGCACCCCGGCCAGAGTAAGAAGATCCAAATCCTTCAGGACCATCGGCTGATTTACGCAGGACTGCATCAGCCGTGCGACCGGCTCACGGTCTGCCGGCCCTTCGAGCATCACCGGAATTGCCCCGAAAGTCTGGATCGTTCCCACGACAAAGGCCAAGGCCTCAGGCGCCACGCATTTATGGGCACTTCCACTTCCGGGATGAATGACGACGAGCCGCGATTTAACCGGGAATCCTGCATCGTCAAGACAGGCTTGTCCGAGATGGAAAAGCGACTCCGGCGCCGTCAGCAGGGCCTCGCCCTCAAACGGCGCCTCATGAATCGCTTCAAGAAACCGGTCACGCTGATGAGTCGCCTGAATCGTGGGAGAAAAAGGAGACGTCACGACCACCTCACGAGCGCCGCCCCTCGTGAGCCCCTCGCTCAAGGTCCCATCGCGATCCTCCAACCAGCCAACCGCAAGATCGCAGACCTCCGGCCAAGTCCGTACCTCTCCCACGACCGATTCCACCCCGGAGAACAAGTCCGCACAGGCTCGTCCCTGCACAGAGATCCATTCATCAATGATGCCACAGGCAAGAAGCAGCTTCGCGACCTGCTCCTCCGCACAAAGCATCAGCCGGTGGGCAGGGAAGCGGGTGCGCAGCCGAATCATGGCAGGGACAGCCAGGAGCACGTCGCCGAGTCCGCCTGGATGGATGATGACGATGGTCCTTGTCACGGCGGCACTAGACGCGCTCGGATGGAGGCAACTGATCCAGCAGCGACCGTACCGCCTCCAGATCGGCAGGGGTATTCACGTTCTGGAAGGAACGTCCGGATGGGTCGATGGCCCGGAGATCACCCTCAGTCACATAGCGCACATGGAGAGACCGGTCCGACACCATCTCCTGGATCTTGAGCTGTCTCGCCTGAATCATCCGCTCAACGACGGGCAAACAACGCTTGCTATACAAGGCATGCATCGGATGTATGCGGGAAGCGAGTTTCGCCATGACGATATCGGCATCGGTTCTCCGGCTCGTGAACTGGGCAATGACGGCAGGATCGAGAAACGGCATATCGCAAGCCACCACGAATATATAAGGCGTAGCGGCCTGCATTAGCCCCGTATAGAGCCCGCCAAGGCTGCCGCAATCAGGGACCAGGTCGCGCACCACATGAGCCTCGACGTCGAGCGGAGGGCTGTCCTGCGCAATGACCACCAGAACATCCTGAAAGGTTGAACGAAGCACGTCCAGCCCTCGCTCAAGGAGCGTCTGTTCTCCCACAAGGAGATGCCGCTTATCCTCACCCATTCTCCGGCTTTTGCCCCCGGCGAGCAGAACGCCGGTTACCTCGATCTCCATCGTGCCCTCAATCCAGCCCCACAAAAAAGAAAGAGGGGGTGGGTTACCCCACCCCCTCATACTTCGTCAGACGCTCTCGTTCACGTGAACGTTAGAGGGTCTTTCCCTTCCGCTTGTTCGAGCGTCTGGTGAGAACCCAACCTTCCAGCAAGACCACCCCGAAGGCGATCACAACCGGATAGATGTAGGCTTCGCGAGGCGTCGGCGGCTCCAGGAACGTGTAGTAGAAGGCCGACACGGCCATCTTCCGTCCTGCGTCACCGTTGTGGCCATCCCAGGCGAAGAACACGGTAGGAATGTACTGTCCCATTTCGAAGAAGGTATCTTCGTCGTAATCCTGATCCTTCTTGTTGCCCAACGGACGCTGAATGATCACCGTCCATCGGCCATCCTTCCACTCCGAGTGAAGGATTTTGATGTTCTCTTCGTACGTATCGCGCTCGGCGAAATCCTTGTCCCAGCCCGTGCCCTCAAAGGCGCGGAGGGAACCATCGGCTTCCCACTTCACAATGTCGACCGGGTACTGTTCGTTGCTGCCGAACAAATACCGCGGCTTAATAGGGGCTGGAAGCTCTTTCCACTTCACAGCAGTTTCCATGGCGATCGCATCGTTGTAGACCGTGTAGTTGTTCTGATGCGCGGCAATTGAACCCTCTTCGCCCGTCTTCGGGTCCTGTTCCTTCACATCGATGTTGACCTCGGTCGGAGCCCAAGGCAACTTCCCTGTCGCAACGCTCTTCGTCCGGTCGTCCCACTGGAACATGAACACGACATGCTTGTCGTTGTAGAGCGACTTCACCCAGATATCGTCGATCCGATTCACGAAATTTCTGGGCTTATGGGTGATCTGCCCGCCCATCGCGACATACCGGCGAGCCCGGTTCTTCCACAGTTCATGCTCTGGATCAGCGGGAATCTCTCCTTCGACCACCCCTGAGGACACCACGAAGTTGATCTTCGGCTTGTCCGCTAACGGGTCGATGGCGAGAGGCGTACCGTCAGCCTCGCGCTCACACAGCGAGTTCACGAAGTTGGCAATGTGCCACCGTTCTTCAACCGTGCTGTTGTCAGCAAACGAAGGCATCGGGGTCCCGTTGATTCCGGTCGAAAACGTCCGGAAGATGTTCTTGACGTTATAGGGATCTTGCCGGCTGCCTCTAAAGTTCCAGCACTTGTGCCAGTCAGCAGGCTGAATCGAGAAGCCCCAGTCGTCCTTCAGATTGAAGGCATTACCGTCACCACGGCCCTCAGTGCCGTGACACTCGACGCACTTCTTCTCTTTAACGAGCTCCGCGCCCTTTTTCACGCTCTCCTCTGTCGCAGGAATCGGCTTCAGATCGTCCAACTGCAACACGGTCTGAGCCTCGGACTGCTTGTCGGTAAATTTCCGGTCTTTCACGAGCTGCGTCGTGACAAAAGCCAACACTTGGAGCCGTTGCTCTTCCGTCAGGATGCCTTCCCATGAGGGCATGGCGGAACCTGGGAGACCGTGCGTCACGGTCTCAAACAGGTCGTTCTGACCAGGAGTGGGCTTCTTCGCATCGAACAACGGCAACTCACCGCTGGCCGTGCGCCGAATCTTGAACGTCCCCTGGTTGAAGTTGCGGGGACGAGGCCAGAGACGATCGGCGCCTGGGCCATCACCCGCGCCATCGACTCCGTGACACCACACGCACTTGGTGAAGTAGACCCGCTTTCCTGCTTCGATCATATCGGCAGCAGGCTCAGGCGCTAATTCGCCTTTCTTGAAGCCCTCAGGAAGGGCCTCGTCAGCAAACGCTAAGCCCCCGGTGCTTCCGGCGACCAGGATGACTCCAAAGGCAGCTGTGAGGAGCATTCCTGCCTTCAGACTAAACGAATTCTTCATGGTTTCCCTCATGTCGTAAATCCAGGTTGGCTGTCAATTCCCGTGAACGATTAGTCCCAGGTCCGGGGATAATACCCCGTGTGCCAATATTCGAACAAAATCACTTTCCAGATTTCGTCCACCGTCAGGTGCTGCTCCCACGGCGGCATCACGGAAGCCCAGGGGAACCCTTCGTTCGGCAACCCGATTCCACCCTTGGCTACGCGCCAGAAAATGAACGTTTCCTGCAATTGTGCAATCGTTCCCGGATCCGTAAAGTTTGCCGGGATCGGATTGAACGCAAAGGCATGGAGACCGCGGCCGTTCAGGTTATCTCCGTGGCAGAAGTGACAGTTCTGGAAGAAGATCTCTCCGCCCTCACGCACATACTTGAGGTACCCTTGAGCATCTTTATCCCAGGGATTGGCATTCGGCTTCATCAACCGGCCCATGCCTTGCTCTACAATATTCGCGTTGCTGTATTCCTGGTCGAACTTACCCTCAAGGTTGACACGGTACGGATTCTGCGACGTTTGCAGCGTGTAGGTCTTGCCATGCACCTTGGTGCTGGCTGGCGGCGCAGGATGCACCGTCCGCAACTCGATAGGCTCCTCTGATTTCGGGACCATCGCGTTGTAGGAAAACCCGCCGATCAAAATCGGTAACAGGACCAGATAGGCGTATCGCAGCATCTTGTTCGCCCCACTCTGAGCATCCAAGACATTCATGATCGGCTGCTTAAACTTCTTCCAATCCTCTTCGTTCGCAGAAACCCACATGAATACGGCGATGAGTGAGACGGTCCCGTACATGGCGCGAACGCTGAACGGGATCGGTGGATAGACGCGATATTTCAAGTACAGGAGAATGAAACACCAGAATGAAATCCCCTGCCAGAATCGAGGGAGCGCCATCCCCATGGTACCCAACATATAGCTTAGCCCTGTAAACCCCGCCACAAACAGCGTAAGCTCAAAGAGCACTTGCATAGGCATGTAGCCTTCGACCAGGCGCACGGTATTTGACGGAACGATCTCCAGAATCATTCCGGCAAGCAGGAGTATTCCAATTGCTCCTATGAGTGCCCCGACTGACATTAATGCTTTCATCGGCGAACTCCCTTTGCTCAACAAAAGAGGTAGACAGACAAGATTATGAAATCTTCGGTGGCGGCGATCCCGCCTTCACCTGGGACAGATAATCGACGATCTTTTTCAACGCCCCGGCGCTGAGTTTCTGCCCGAACACCTTCGGCATCGTATTGTCCGGGAATGGTTTCACCACGTAGGCGCTCGGTGACACGATCGACTCCATGATGTAGTCCGGAACGGTCTTGGCACCGCCCTTGTAGTCCGCGCTCTTGATACGAAGCGGGGCATTCGTCCCCTCTTCGAGCTTAGGACCGATGGTGCCGACTGCGCCAGGGATACCGGGAATCGTGTGGCAGGCCACGCACTGGGCCTTTGCAAAAATCTGATCAACCGGCTCCGTGCCATCCGCCATCAAGGCGCTGGGTGCCCCAGCTGCCTTATCATCCTGCTGCTTCGGCCGATCCGCCTCTGGGACAAACTTCTCATACGACTTGATGATCTCTTCGTATGTCGGGGCATCGCGTCCTTCGCGGATATACAACCAGGTATCGACAGCCGCCAGCTCAGCAAGGCTCAATGAGATCGGTGGCTTGTGGATGGCAGGCATCGGGCTCTCTTTATCGTTGGTGCCCTTCACGCCATACCCAGCTACCACATAGCAGCTCGGGCAGGAGTGCGACTCAGCGATATACTCCTGACCGTTCTCTGCGGTCCCGGCTCCAGGAAATGCCTCCTTTTGGGCATAGTCTCTGCCGGCCGGCTTGCCCTTGCTGTACTTCGGATCTTCCAACCGTTCCTTGCCCGCACGCTCAGGAAGACCGTCCAGGTTTGGCGCGCGCTCGCCCAACATGCCCTTGTGGAAGGCGTGGCAGAGCGGACATTGCCCTTTGCCGATTGCGCCCTGCACCTTGTTTTGCCCGATGCCGCCGAAAATGATCTTTTCGCCTTCATCGGCCAGCTGCTGCGCCGTCATCGACTCAAACTGAATCTTCTCTTCCTTGGGAGGGAATCCCCCCTCAACCTGCGGCAGCCAATTCCCATATCCTGACAGGCCGGCGGCGACAAAGAACATGAAGCCACCGATCTTCAGCAACGCAGCCTGGTTGGGGAAATAGATCCCCATCATGAAACACATGGCGGTGATGAGCACTAACGAAACCGGCAACATCCGGTTCGCTCCGTAGAAGCTCGTTTCATAATGCGCGATTGCCAACAACAACATGAATGCGGCAATCATGCCAATAAAGAGCTTGAACGTCGCACGCTTCTTTGCAGCGGGATCGCTGATAGTTACCAGGGAATACACGAAGAGACTCGCGAGAAGCGCGAGTAGCGGCCACCCTATTGAGATCGCTTCATTTATCAGATCGCCCACGGTTTTATCCTCCTGAGGTTCGGGTAGGAGGGAGGCACGTACACCGCGCCCCCTCTCCTCCCAACCAAGATCCTAACGATGATTAGTGGCCCCCAGCTGGCTGCGGTGCGCCGCCTGGAACCCCTGCCTTCGCTTCAACTGGCGCCTTCTTTATCCCGAGGCTGCCGAGCCAGAAGACAAAGAGGATGCTGATCCAGAAGAACAACACATTAAAGGAAATCATGTTCGCCGCGAATCCCACCGTATGGGTGTAGGCCCAGGGAGAGTTATCGCGCATGATCTCATTCACGTGCCAGAACAACCGGACCGATGAGCGGATGTAGCCCATCAATCCCATCATCCAGGTAAAGGCCGTCGCGAGCATGATCAAGGCATACTGTGATCGAGCGGAAATCTTGCCCCACTCGATGGGCCCCATCTGCTTCGCGCCCTTCATCATGAAGCTGTTGAGCGCAAACATGAAGAAGAGGCAGGACAAGGTCGTCGCCACCTGAGGCACCGACAAACCGACCCGCACATTGGCTGGGATGTAATATCCCATGACCGCAAGCCCGATAATATTAAAATAGGCGCAACCGAAGAAGATGCCCATGAAAATATTGCCGAATTTCGACCAAGATACCGTCGAGACCTTATTGCCCCGCATGTACCAGACGAAGCTGAGAATGGTGGTGGTGATAATGACGTTGATACCACCATTCTTGGCCGACATGACGCCATAGTTACCCAGCACCGGGTGCTGCTGCCCGCCCATCGCCTTGAGCTCAGCCGGAGTCATGACGATCGTATGGGGGGTAATGAACACCAGGTAGCCGCAGCAGAGCACGAACACGAGATACTTAATGTACCGTTGATACTTCTCCGCACCGCGCATTCGACCGAGCGCCTGCCAGAGATAGTAATTGGTGCTCAAGAAGAGAATACCGATCATGGTGGCTTGAATGATGAAGAGCCAAGCCAGGAGACCGCCCATGAGGGTAATGCCCATCTGCTGGCGGTAGGCATACACTTCGCGCATCAGCCAGTAACCAGCGAATGGCAAGGGGATTAAGAAAGCCACGCCGAGCGCCATGGCGATATAACCCATCCAATCGTAGTGGGCGCGATCCTCATCCGTCTTGGACGCCAAGAACTTGTAGGCCGCGTAGGCCGCCACGACACCGCCGCCGAACGCCATGTTACCCAAAATGCGATGCAGATTGAGCGGATTCCAGAGCGCGGTATGGATGACGTGCCAGATATTCCCTAGATACCGGCCTTGCTCATCGACGCCGGCCGGCGACATCATGAAGCCGATCCAGGAGTTGGCCAGGAACATCAGCAGGGTGCCGATCACGTTCAAGATCACGGACAGGCTCAAGTGAATCCACTTGAGGAACCCTTCCCGCATCTTGTCCCAGCCGTAATAATAGATGTAGAGGGTGCCGCTCTCCGCCACAAACATCAATGCATAGATATGCATGACCGGGCGGAAGATGCTGGAGAGATAGCCGAAGAATGCCGGATAGAGCGTCAGAAAGGTGAAGATCAGGATACCACCCAGGATGGCGGTCAGCGAATAGGCCGTCAAGCTGATTTTAATGAAGTCATAGGCAAGCTGGTCATACCGCTTCGCCATGGCCTTATCCTTCGTCACCACCCCCATGAACTCGATGACCATACAAAAAATCGGCACCGCGAGCACGAAACTTCCGTAATAGAGGTGCTGTTGGTTCGCAAACCAGAGCAACACGCGGCTCTCGAAGTTGTACCGAGGATAATCCCGAGGACCATCGACGGTCTTCGGAGCAGGAGCACCGACGACGATACCTTCCGTCTTATAATAGACGTCTCTCCCCTTCTCAACCTTCGCCTCACCATCCTTTTTCACCGCATCGGGCGCATCGGCGCCCATAGCCAGTGACGGAAGCGATACGGCGATGGGGAGCAGGAGAAGGCCAATCATCGCGCACAGCGCCATGATTGAGAACAACTTCTTCCCGGCTACTAAACCCATGAGATACCTCCTTAATGCATTCCGAAAAAGACTGATCGCGATCCCCGCAAACTCAACTCAACGCAGAACGATCCCCACGGCCTACTTCCGGAACAGATACCAGAAGTCCAGTCCCTGTGAATCCATCAAAAAGTGATCAACTCCCACAAAATAGGCAACGCAAATTACCAGCGATACAAGCACATAGAGAATTGTCTGACCCATCGCATGCCCCCCTCAAACCTTGCGGACGTTCAAAAAATCTCAGAAATCGAGCGGCCCTCACCTAGCAGGGGCACTGAATTCCTGCGAACCAATAGAAAAACCAGATTCCTGCCGCACATGTGATGTAGAAAATCATCTTGCCGATGTTGACCTTCAACTCGCTATCTACTGTTGCCGTGGCCATCGTATCTCCTTCTCCTGATGGAAAAAATAACTACCTGGGTCGTATCAGCGAATTTCTTGACACACAGACGCCCGTAATGTTATTCAAAATTCTTTGCCGTCCACGAAAAATCAGGGGAAAATCGATGATTAAAAACTCAAAAGTGTTCGACATTATAGTTTTGGCCGGAATGGTTGTCAATATAATTTTGGCCGTGTTCCTGATTCTCTACTACTTTGATTTCTTGTAGATTTATCAGGCTTTTCCTCTTCGATTCCGCCCTCATTTCAGACCCGAAACCGCGCAGCGGAACCCGATCGTTTCATCACGAAAGTCGGGAACCATTTTGCTCCGACTGGTGATGCGAATATCGGCTCCCGTAGTCGCATACCCCCCTCCTCGAAGCACCCGATAGGTGCCAGAATCAGGGCCCTGAGGATTTTGTTCGGAAGCCTCAGTGAAATAACTTTCCGCGTACCAGTCGGCCACCCACTCCATCACATTGCCTACTCCGTCCATGACGCCATAGGGGCTCTTATCGGTCAGAACGGCGCCGACAGATGCGGCAACCTCATGACCGTCCTGCACCCTGGCCCAATTCGCTCCATTGGGCTGCTCCACATTACCCCAGGGCCAGAGACGGCCATCCGTTCCCCGCATCGCCTTCTCCCATTCCGCCTCAGTGGGAAGCCGCCTCCCCTTCCACTGGCAATAGGCCTCCGCATCCTCCCATGACACATAGACCACGGGCTGATTGAGGCCGCGCATCTTGCTCATGTTCTTGGCGTAGCGGGACGGAGGGCCGGACTTACGATGACCTGTCGCTTCCACAAATTGCTGATACTGGAAGTTGGTCACTTCGTACCGATCGATCGCAAAGGCATCGAGCAGCAAGGTACGCTGCGGCCGCTCATCGAATCCGTCATGATCGGTCCCGCGGATGAAGGGGCCAGCCGGAATCGTGACCAACTCTTCCTGGACCGGCTCTTCGCGAGCAACCTGAGCAGGATCGACCGGCTCCAACAGAGCCCCATCCGTAGAATCACTCGGGGAATCCTCAAACGGCGTCAGCGTGGTGCCGCGGATGATTGCCATGATGGGAAGCGCGGCAAACACGAGAAGGACAAAAAGAAACAGGACCTTGAATTTGGTTTCGAGCATGTCTGTTATGGCGCCGCGGGGCTGTCTCCAACCTCCATATCGCTGGCACAACGGAAACCGATGGTAATATCCGCCCGCCAATGTTTCGCAGCGAATCGCTTGGACAATCGGGCGTTATGCTCGGTCTCTCGCCAGGACCCTCCGCGCACGACTTTCAAATCCTCTGCGGCCTCAGGGCCTTTCGGATCACGGTAGGGCGCTTTCTGGTAATAGTGCTCGTCGTACGAATCCGCAACCCATTCCGCGACATTCCCGGTCATATCATAGATGCCGTAGGGGCCTCGCCCGACCTCGAACGATCCGGGAGGCGCGAGGTACCGATACCCATCTTCACTCCCGTCCACATTGGCATTGGCACGGCCGCTCATGAAGGTGTCGCCCCAGGCATACTTCCGCTTTCCCTCGCCACGGCCGGCTTTTTCCCATTCCGCTTCCGTGGGAAGACGCTTGCCGGCCCACTTACAATAGGCCCCCGCCTCATCCCAGGTGACGCTCATCGCCGCAAACTCCGGCTTCAGCAGCTTGGATTGATCGTCTTCAAAGACTTCGATTTTGGGGAGCGGCCGCTTGGTCATTTTTGCAAACCGGGCATATTCCTCTTGCGAGACCTCTTTCTTGTCGAGGTAGAAGGCCTTGAGAAACACTTGCCGCTCCGGCGCCTCGTCCGGATCGCCATCCTTGCTGCCCATGATGAACGGCCCTTCGGGAACCTGCACCATCTCTCGGCCCTCGTCGCCGATCTTCGTTTTATACATGGAGTAATCCTGCGAAGGAACGGCGCTCGGCGCAAGGCGGGTCTCAGTCTTGATCGACAGGACCAATTCCTTCATCTTCTTCGTCTTGTACGACTCGTAGACCAACAAGCCGATCAGCAGGAAGAACGACGCAAAAACAAACACGATCGAGCCGATGAGTACTTTTCTATTTTCCATCGCGCCTCAGGCTCCTTCAGTTGTGCGTGACACGGAGGAATCAGCCGATTCAGATGCGGCCTTCTTGGCCGCGCGCATATCCAGCAGCATCGAGATCTGCACCCCGAGAAATCCGCCCATGGCGGCGCCGGCCCCGGCGCCCACGGATATTCGCTCCGGCCCGGCAATGAACCAGGCCAACAGTCCGCCCAGCACTGTCCCCACCAAAATACTCACCAGGAAACGTCGTCCACCCATCAGGCCGATGACCCCGCCAAGCAGGAGCCCTGCCCCGCTCGCAACCGGCAGGATGCCGCCTCCCATGATGACCCCGATAAGCGTCCCGACGGTCCCCATCACGGCCACACCGAATAGGATATCGGGCACCTTCATCGACCAATCTTGTTCCGTGCCGGATTCGGCCATGCTAACTACACTCCATTGCCCTAGCGTCCTGCGCTGGCAACCAGTGAACCGAAATCGATTTCGACGCCAGGCCCGGCAATGATGGAAATACCCCAGGCCTTGGCAGCCGGCTCATGTTTGTGGATCCGCTTGAAGTCTTCATAGACGTTGACTCGCTCTTCAACCCATTGCCCGACATCCTTGGTGCCGCTCTGGACCACGATCTCCGCGCCGCTGAACATGCCCCCCTCGCTCAGCACCCCCTCAGGCTTGGTGGCGCTCCAGATATACTTCGTAAAGACGGGGATGAACATCAAATCCGTATCCAGCGAGGCATAGATCGCCGCGATCGGCTCAATTCCCGCCGCGGCCTTATTCAATCGCCAGCGCCAGGTAAGGACCGGAAAGGCCTTCGGATCCCAATCGATCTTCTTTTTCTTGATCCGCTGCCCCGCATCCTTCGCCGCCAGAAAGTTCACGCCGTTTTCAGTCTGGATCTTATAGGCATCGCGCCCCTTGGAATGGCTCCGCTGATTCTCATGGTCCCAATTCGAGGGGAACCCGTCTGTTTCTTTCGCCTGGAAATCCTCCAAGACCAAGGATTGACTTTGGGCCGAGACCGCACCCTGCATCATGAAACTTCCGCAGAGCACCAGCCAGACTGCGAGATACCTCTGGATCATCACCCCTCGATTCATACTCCAACCCTTTCGCTGTTCATGCTTCTTGCGACGACGAAGGAGCCAGGACCGGCGCAGCCCCCTCGGCCAACTCTTCCTCCATCACCGGCAACTGATCGCGCTGGCACATCCAGAAGAGCGCAAAGACCGCACCCCAAAAGATCACCATGTTGAGCGTCACCATCTTCGCCGCAAAGGCAAAGTCCGGCGTAAAGGCCCAGGGCGACACATCGGCCATCACCTCACTCACATGCCAGGCCAACCGCCCGGAAGAGCGGATATAACCCATGAGACCCATGACCCAGGAGAAGGCGGCAGCCAATCCGAAGAGGCCCACCATGCCCCTGACAGAAATCTTCCCCCATTGGACCGGCCCATGAACGAGCGCTCCCTTGAGCATCATACGATTGATCACCAGCCCGACCACTAGCACCGTCAAGGTGGTTACAGCCTGCGGCGACGACAATCCGACGCGGAGTTTCGCCGGCAAATAGAATCCATAGACCGAAAGATAAATAATATTGATAGAGCCCAGCAGGAACAGCGCCCCGATAAGGAGGTTCCCCTGCTTGACCCAGGATACGACCATTGTGCGATTGGCGCGCCGATAGTAGATGAAACTCAGGGTGGTCACCAGGATCAAAATATTGACTGCGCCGTTCTTCGCCGACATCACGCCATAGTTGCCGACCACGGGGTGCGACGAACCGCCCATCGCCTTCACTTCGCTGCCCGACATCATGACCGTATGCGGCGTCAGCCAAATAAAGAGGGCCAACATCAGCACCGCCAGCAGCGACTGATAATAGGGCTGATACCGTTCCCCTCCGCGGAGGCGCGCCATGCTCTGCCAGAGATAATAATTCACGCCAAGAAAAAGAGCGCCGATCAAGAGGGCCTGTACCACGAAGAGCCAGGTGAGCAGGCCGCCCATCATCGTCACGCCCATGCTCTGACTGAAGGCATAGACCGACCTCATTAACCAATAGCCGGCAAAGGGCATCGGCAAGAGCGCGCAGACCGTGACAAACAAAAAGACATAGCCCACCCAGTCGAAATAGGCGCGCTCTTCGTCGGTCTTGCTGGTGAAGAAACGATAGCAGGCATAGGCCAGGACCACCGCCCCGCCGGACATGATATCGGCCAGGAACCGATGGACATTCAAGGGATTCCAGAGAGCCGAATGGAGCAAATGCCATCCGTTCCCCAGAAACCGCCCCTGCGCATCGATGCCGGCCGGCGCCATCATGAAGGCAGACCAAGAATTCGCCAGGAACAGCAATGCGGCCCCGAACAGATTGGTCAACACGCCGATCGAGGCATGGACCCACTTCAGCGATGGCACAGCCAACCGGTTCCAGCTGTAGTAATAGAGGATGAGCAGCAGCGATTCCCCGACAAACACGATCGCATACAACGGCATAAAGGACTTAAACGTCCCGCCCATATACTTCATGAAGCTGGGATAGAACCAGATAAACATCCCCAGCATGAGGCTCCCGACCACCGCGGTCACAGACAGGGCCAGCAGCGCCACTTTGGCTAAATCCCGCGCAAGGCCATCATAGCGAAGGGCCAGCGACGGCTTTCTGCTGCTCAAACCCAAGAACTCCAGCAGGACACAGAAAATCGGCAGAGCAAGGACGAACCCGCCGAAGTAGGTATGTTGCTGCGTCACGAACCAGACGAGCAATCGGCTATCGAACGATCCGATGCGCGAATAGACCGTCTCTTGGGGAGAAGGGGCCGGAGGCCCGACGGGAGTTCCAGGCGTTTTGAAATAGAGGTCGGCGCTCTCCTCGGCAAAGGCCTGACTCTGAAGACCCCAGCCAATCCATGCGGCGGACAACACCACCAACAGGAGGAGAGAGAGCCACACAACACCGGATGTTCGCTTCTTCATATCCATAGGCTTATACCTTCGAACTGGCCGTCATGGAGACGCCCGCACCAGATGACTTGCCAAGGATTCCCATGACGAAGGGACAGCGAAGCAAAGCGCTCGACATCGTCTGGCCCTGCTGTTCTTCAACCTGCCGGCGAAACCCCAGATAGTAACAATACAGAGCCATCATGCCGGTCACGAATCCGCCACTGGCCATCGCATAGACAGTAGGGATACCAGGCTGCCTCAAGAGGAACAGCACACACCCGGCCGCCACTAGATAGTAGGTCGCGGCAAAGGCGAGTCCCGGCCACCACCAATATTTCAGCAATTCGCCCGCCTTCGTCTGGAACAGCCCTTGGGTCCATGACGAGTTGGGACGAAGCCCGCCAAAGTAGGCACAGAGAGAGACCAGCCCCCCCAACACCGATACAGAAGCCAACTGGACCAAGGCCGCTCCCTGGCTCGCCTCGACGAGGTGTCCCAGCGAGGCGCCCAATGCCCCAATGATGAGACCAACTGCGACCCAAGGCGCCAATTCCAGCGCATGACTGCCGACCATCGTACGGAGGGCCAGTCCATCGGGAAACGTCGGAAAGGGACGGCCCAGGAGTGCCACTTTCCTTACATGCCCGATCTCAAAGGCGTCGCGCGCCACAGCCGTGCAGGAAATAATGATCGCCATCATGGCAGGCCCATCCGGATGTTGCAGATAGCCATAGCCGACAAGCCAGAGCAGAGCCAGCACCAGCAAGGACAACTGAACCCCATAGACAAACCCGATCCAGCCTCCAAGCCAGAGCAACAAACGGCTCCTGTCCTCTCGAAAGATCGTCCCCCAGCCAGCGGCGCGACCGACGCGATAGGCAAGCAACGAGGTGACCACCGCAACCAGCCCGCTGACCAGCAACAAGACGATCGGTTCGGACAAAGGCAGAAACAGCTTGGCCAGCCGATAGACCACGAAGGCCACCAGCCCCGGCACAAACATAACAATCCGCTTCTGCTTGCGCACCGAGTCTTCCGTGACAGCCAAGCTCAGGCTGGGCAAGACTCGCAATGCCATTCGATGCAACATTACAACTCCAGTGACGAGTGATGGGTGAACCGTGAACCGTATCGGGAAACGCACGACCCTCTTCGCTCGTCACGCATCACCGATCACCCATCACTCTTCTGCGCGGCCATTCCAAAATAACGCGCCTTCACTTCTTCCATCAGCGCGACAGTGATGAGTGTCTCGCCGCGATCTGCCACGGTTCGCTCCAGCTCAATGCGGGCCATGGCACGGACCGGCGCCGGCACCCGCTCCAAGCGACGTTCCGCTTCAGGCTCCCACTCAATCCGTTCGCCGGTCCTCGGTCGAAGCAACGTGTCATAGGCGATCACACGCTCGCCTCTGGTCCGCACATCCTGCTCCACCTCCGCACGGAATAACGGCGCAAGGTACGGAGGCATGCGATCCAGCCGATGCAGCGCATCATCGGTCCACATCATTCGATCAACGAGCCCGCCAGCTTGGCCGGCCGGGACATCGATGCCGACCTTCAAGCCGCAGCCGCGACATTCCGTTCGAATGAACCACTGGGGCGGCCCATCATCATAGGACCGTTCTTCAATCCCCTCTGTATGCATCCAGCGACCACAGCCGCAAGTCAGCATGACGGGGCCTCAAATCTCAGCACTTCTTGCGTCATCCGATCTTTCCCGGATACAAAAGATAGAGCATCGTATAAGTCGTGGTGCCGGTCAGAAACAGAACGCAATAGATCACCATCGTGAACAAGCCGAGCGCCCGATGGCGGCGCGCACCGTTCGGCCAGATCCGCTGGATCGTCATCTCGACCGAGAACACAATGGCGATCAGCAGCAACAGGCTCAGATAGACTTCGAATTTCCGCATAGAGAAACCGGCGGTCGCGACGCGCGAAAAGAACAAGAGCATCACTAGCGCGGTCAGGCTGCCGAAGACCAGCCCGACCTTCCTCCAGGTCGTCAGCAGCAGCGCTTCCTTAAGCGATCTGGCCCCATCGACGACTTGTTGAGAGCGGAAGCCCAGCACGATCATGTAAATCGCCATGATCAATCCAAGAATGACCAGCACGATGTGCAACGTGAGGACAGGAATGAAGACATAATCGTAGAGGGCCTGCGACCCGCCAAAGCCTTCCTTCCCCTCAAAGGCCAACACGCCCAATTGGCGGAATAAATAGTAGCTCATGAAGAAGGCCACCATGGCGATCATCCCGCCCAGCATCATCCAATGGTGGGCATCAGCCCGGCGTCTCCGCGCCTGGATCCAGCCAATCACGAAGAGCCCTGTGAAAAATGTCGCCATGAGCTGACTCATGTCCGCCCCGACCGTGGCGTGGGTGCCAAAAAAACCGGGCTGTTTCAGCCATTCAAGCATGAGACTCCTTGCCGCACATTCGCCGTTAGGACTGACCGGACTTCGTCCCCTGCACCGCTGCTGAAGGCTCCAACTCCGTCACGGCCGCAAAGCCTGCGTCCCTCATCCACTGCATCGCATCGGTCGTCTTGTAGCAGCCGCCCCGTTCCGTGTTCACCAGAATATGGACCGCAAAGGCGGTGGTCCAGGCAGGACCGGTGCCTGCTTCATTTAAGAATCGATCCTTGATCACCAACCGGCCGCCCGGCGCCAAATGGGCCAGCACCCTCTTTACCAATGCGGCGTTCGTCGAAAAGTCTTGATAGTGCAGGATGTCGGACATGAGGGCCACATCGTAGGGCCCGCCGAGTCCATCCTTATTGAAATCGCCTGGGAGCAGGTTAATCCTCGATTCCAACCCTGCCTCTTTCACCGTTCGTTCCGTCAGTCGAAGCGTTGCAGGCAAATCGAACACGGTCGCGGTCAGCTCAGGATAGGCCTGGCAGAAGGCAATCGCGTTGGTCCCGGCTCCTCCGCCTAAATCCAAGAGCCGAACCGGCCCGCTCAGCTGCAGCCGCTTGGCGAAATCAGGCCCGCTCTGCTGCCCGATCCGATGAAGGACTGCCAATACATTGGTGCCTAACTCAGGATCTGTCTCGAAGACATGCCGGTCAACCAATCGCTGCCCCGTGCGAATCGTCTGCTCCAGCTTGCCCCAGTTCTCCCATTCCGCATCGTGCAGCAGGAGCAAGTGACCGATATATTTGGGCGAATTGCGGACCAGATGCGTGGCAGCGGCAGTCGAATTTCCGTACGAATCCCCGTCCTTATCCAAGAGTCGCATCGCGACGAGAGCATTTAACAACAGTTCCAATGTCTGCTCATGGGCGCCCAGGCGAGCAGCCACTTCCGAAAGGGTCTTCCGCTTCCCATCCAATGCGGAAAACACATCCAGCCGGACGGCAGTCAAAAGAATCTTGGTCTCCCAGTAGTACCCCAGCTGAAAGATTTCCGCGAGCGACAATTCCCGTGACACAGGACCCCTTTCAAGCATTTTGAGCAGAAAACCCGGCATCTTACCCAGTTCAGAAAGTGAAAGGCAAGGTAAGGAGCGAGGCCCGGCGCCGCTAAAAACACGAGGGGCAGCGGATTGCTCCGCTGCCCCTCGATTGCGGGTTGCCCCGCCGATACAAAACGTTGGCTTACTTGATTTCAGCCTTGAGCGTGGCCGTCCCGCCTTCGGTCACATCCACGTCAAATTCAACCTTCTTGCCCTTGGCTGCGAACGGATGCCAGGCCACAACTTTGTGCTTGCCGGCCGGCACGCCCTTGATCTCGAACGAACCATCTTCCTTCGCCACGGCGAAGTAGGCATTCGTCACCGGCAGGTAGAAGCCCTGCATGAACTCATGCTGGTCGCACTGTAAACGATAAAAACCTTCCTTCTCTGCGCCGCCACGGAACACCACTGGCTTGTCGAGCTTGTCGCCCTTCTTGGCCAAACCGATGTTGAAACCGGTGGCCGAGCTGGAGCCCTTCACCACGAAGCTATGCGGATTGTGCAACACGCCCTGGACCGACTTTGGGTCATCGGCGTCTGCGTCATGGTTCTCAACCTTGAAGGACTTGTTGTTCACGACCACACCGGTGAACGGGAGGAACTCGCAGAACTCCGCCACGACTTCGGTGCCCGTGTAGGCATCGACGAAGGCCTTGTCTTCGACATCGACCACGGCCACGACCGCGCCCTTGAGTCCGCCATCCTTGGCGACTTCAACGGTCTTGAAGAAGCGCTTGTCGCCATCCATCAAGGCCTTGTTGGGGTTCTTCACGCAAAACTTCGGGTTCGGGAACTTCGCGAAGGAAAACTCCCTCTGCTCAGACTTTCCAGCAAAGGTCACCTTGCCGGAAATGCTGCCGCCTGCAAACGCAGTGAAAGGCGCCGCGACAAACGCGACGGCTGCCACGCCCAATATGACTGACAACGCACTCTTCATATGACTGCCTCCTTGAGATGAACAACTAACCGCTGAATTAATACTCTCGTCCCCTTATCGCCTGCCACCAACCATGAGGGGAACCGGGAACGTATTCCACCCTGGTGACTCGATCTCAATTGTCATTCGCGTGAGGCGGGACCGCCTCAGAACGAGTCTGTATACAAAACTCTACCCCACCCTGTCAATCCAAAACAAGGGGTCGCCAATCCCACGCCAATTGCCTATTTCTTGAGTTGAAGCAGGTGCAAGAGGGCCCCTGCCGCGGTGGCCCTCACCGCGTCATTCGTGTCGTGCAGCGCTTCCTTCATGAGGGGAATCAGCTCACGGTCCCCCACATGCCCAAGGGAGCGAATGGCGACAATCTTAGGACCGGGAAGCGGATCAGCCGTCAAACTGGTCAACAGGGCGATAGCATCGAACACGTTAGGCTTGGTCGCCTTCCCCAGGGCATAGGCGACGGACGCCCGCATCGCCGTATCATTCTGCTGAGCCAGCGCTTGCGCCGTGGGCGCCACAGTCCGATAGGGTTGGCCCAGCTGAAGCAAGGCGGCAATTGCCGAGGCGCGGACCGTAAAACTGCCGTCGCCGAGCGCCTTGGTGATGGCCGGCACCGATTCCGTCCCCCCCATGTCCGCCAAGCTCCCGATTGCCGATTCGCGCACGCCGGGGATCGGATCTTTCAGAAGCTGCTCGATTTGCCCCCGCACCTCTTTCCGTCCGAGATGCCCCAACCCGCGAGCGGCAGCGCCGCGCACAGAGGGCTGTTTATACGTTAACGACTCGATCATGAGGGGGACGCCACGCTGGTCGTTCAAATCGACGATCGTGCGAATGGCGTCGGCTCGATCCTCCGGATTCAGCGACTCGGCCGCCTGCTGCAATTGCGTCCAGGCCTCTTTCCTGCCAAGCCTAATCAAGGCGCTATAGGCCGCGATACGAACCGTGCTCAACTCGTCTTTCGTCGCCGCTTCAATGATCGGCAACACGCCAAGGTCTCCCGTTTTGCCAAGCGCCTTCACGACCCGCGCTTTCACCAATCCGGCTTGATCCTCGATGGCCCCGCGCAGTTTCATCGATTTCCGTCCGGCCTCGGATCGACCGAGCCCCTCGACCGCGAGCACCCGGACCGGCCCGGACCCATCGCTCAAGCCATCTTCGAAATAGGGAATCGTCTCGTCCGAATCCACTTCTTTCAGCGCGGTATAGGCAGCCCCGCGCATTTGATCGCGCATGTCCTTCACCATGACGACGATGAATCCCATCGCCACCTCCCGCAGGAGAGGCAAGTCGTCTTGCTTCAGCGCGAGCTCCAGCTTGTCGTACTCGCCGAGTGCATCTTTGGGATTGCCGAGCTTAAGCAACGAGCGGATCTTGAGACGGCGCACGTCAGGCGTTGCAGCCTGGTCCTTCTCCAGCTTGGCCAGCTGTTCGAGTACCTGAGCATAGTCTTTCTTCTCGAAGGCCTCTTGCGCCGCCTTGGGCACCGATGCCGTTCCGGCATGGCCAGGTCCACTCCAAAGAGAAACGTAGGCCACCGCCACTGCGGCAAGCAGATTCACCCGGCACGAACGCCTGCACCTCATCACATCACCCATCATCGCTCTACCCCCGTCCTCTCGGCGCAGTCGCCGCTATACGTTTTTTATATCCTGGTGGCTCGTCAAAATAATAGGCAGGCTGCGGCGACAGTCTAAACCGTTCATACTCAAACGACCACTCCCGATCCCGACTGACGAGCTTCAAGACCACGCCGGTTTCCGCATCCACCCACTCATAGAACCGCTCGACCCTGCCCTGGTGGTCTGTCTGAACCTCGAACAACTGGGCCGCACGACCAGCCGCCGTCGCATCGCCGACCAGAACTCGTTCCCGCTCTCCCGGTAAGACCGGGCTCACCGGCAGCAAATCATCAGAGTCCAGCCCTGTCACCAACAGTTCCTTTGACTGCGCCAGCAGATACCAGGTCTCCGACTTATCGAGCCGAATGATTTCAATCGCCGAGTACCCACGCTCGGTTTTAAGCGCATACTTATACTCCAGCCGCAACCGATCCCCCTTCGCAAAGACTTGCGCCTGATAGCGCTTCCCTTTGACGGTCTTAATCAGCGAACCGGAGAACTCGACCGAAGGGATAGCAGCATCGTCAGCCGCCGCATAGGAGGAAGGACTCTCCTGCCCAAGCCAGAGGGCAAGCCAGAAGCAGAGCCCCCAACTGCAGACCTTGCCCGACCCTAGTTTAATGAACATAACCGTTTAGCATGCTACGGAAAACTCTGTGGCCACGCGAGAACCTCTCTGCTCCACACATGTAGCACAAGAGAACAATGCTCCAACAGGATGCTCAAAAGGCCCGTCCAGCAAGACCGCAGGCGAATCGAAACCGGAGGCGTACCCTCTGGGGTACGTTGAGGATTTCGATGAGCCGAGAACGATACTGGCGGACCTTTTCAGCATCCTGTTAGTGTTGATGCTCGACGAGCGGCTGGATATCGACTGAATAGCCCATCGTGTCGGGACCGAAGCGGGGATTGTCCACCACTTTGAAGGCGGAGCGGCCCCCCTTCGGAGCGAAAAGCGACAATTGCTCGACCAGCTTGCCATCCGGCTGAACCGTGACCGTCTTGGTGACGCCAGGGCCGGTCTGGGGATGCCAAACCACCAGCTGGTAGGTGCCAGGCGGGATCTGCTCGATCGCAAACTTGCCGTTCGAATCGGTCAGCGCATAGTAGGGATTATTGACCGCCATCGCCCAACTTTCCATGTAGGCGTGGAAACCGCATTGCATATAGAAGGTCCGCCGCCCTCGATTCAAATACATCGGCCCGACCAGCGACTTGCCCGGCGCATGGTTGTGCTGCGCGTGAAGATCCCCGCGGCGGTGTTGATGATTCATCACGAGCGGCGTATTGAACAGGGTCCGCGCCCCTGCTTCCAACGAGGTCTCGTAACCTTGGATATCGTGCATCACCGGATCCATATTGATCACTTCCACCGCATGGCCGTTCCGCACGATGGTCATGAAGGGAACGAACTGGCAATCCCTGGCTTCGATCAAGGGGACAGACAGCTCGAAAGGTTTGCCTGCCTCGACCCCTTCCAGAAAAACGATCGCGTCTTTCAGCTCATGCTGGGGTCCGACCACGAAATCATGGAGCAGACGCCAGCCTCGACCGTTCGAGATTCGCCCGCAATAGGCCGGGTCGGGAAAGGTAATGAGGTTGAACCCCTTCGGTTCCGGCACTGCGCCATCGAGCAGAATCGTTCCTTGGATCATCCCACCATGCTCAACGTCAATCACATCGTAGGAGGACCAGGCGACGGTCTCCAGGGACAGGAGAGAGAAAATAACCGCCGCGCCAACTGCCGCCCTACGACAGGCTGCTCGAATCATAGACTGGCTCACGAGACCCTCCTCCAGCTCGAACATGCCGGCATCGTACCAAAGGGCGCCACAAAAGAAAAAGGGGGAGGCCGTAGCCTCCCCCTTCCCCTGATTCGTCACATCCTGCGATCAGCAGGACGGTCGATCTTACTTCGTTGAGACTGGGATGATCTGCATCGGTTGCTGAACCGACGCGCTCTTCATCCCGGCTCCCGCTCCATGCAACGGCAGCAGGCGGGTATCGCCGGACGGCAGCACCCGCACATAGCCCCACTGCCCGGACTGGGAGTACGGCAACCGCTGGTTGCTGTACACATAGTCACCCGGCAAACGGTAAGGACCGCCGGCCGAGGGCAGGAAGGCATCGAGAGTCTCCGAACCGGAGAACTCGACCACGCTGATCATGTCCGCGCCGCGCATGAAGGGCTCGATCGGCCACTCATGCTTTTCGACGCTGAACATTCCGTTCTGCTCGTTGCTCGCTCCGATCACATGGATACGCACCGGATCGCCGGCATGCGCTTCGATGAGCGGAGTGGACGGGTCTTCAGGCTTGTCCGCTTTGCAAGGCTGGAACATCTTGCCCAGCGAACAACCCTGCTCCTCGCGATACTTGTACGGTTCCGACCGGTAGTTGACGCCGGTCAAGCCCGCAACATTCTGCACATACGGCATGAAACTCGTGCCGATAATGTTGTCTTCGTCCTGGAAGAACAAGGCCACGTCGCGATAGTTCGGACGCATCTCGTTCCCTGGCACCGAGCGATCGATGATCACATCGGCTGCCCAGGCGTTCTTGTTGCTGATATCTGCGCCAGTCCTGGCATCCCGGTACTTGGATCCCTTCGGGCCCACGACAATCGCGCCGAACAACCCGTTGCGCGGGTTGACCATCACGTTGCCCCAGTCCCACACCAACGACGTCGTTTCCCCGTTGAACGGGTCCGCGTAATAGGTATAGGTCCGCTCGGCGCCAGGGACGATCGTCTGATCGCCCGGGTTGTTACCGACGTTCATACCCATCGAATCCTTCGGATCGAAGGCCAATCCGATGGCCGAGAAGGAGGCCTTGCTCTCCTTCATCTTGTTCTTCAGATGCACTTTGACGCAATCCCCGACGTTCACGCGGAGCGTGAGCGGCATCGGTTGCGCACCGCTTGCCACCTTCGCGGCATCGTCTTCCAAGGCGTAGATCTTGGCCTCGGGGTTGCTAATCTGAATCTTCCGCTCGAAGTCCACTTCGATGGAGTCCGGCGCCTTCGCGTTGAACTTCATCGACGGATAATCCATGGCCACCACGTTGAAACTCTTCACCGGAGCGTCAGCCGGACAGACCGGCAAGGCCTTGGGGATTTCGCCCTTGATGGAGAACCCGGCCGGCAACTTCTTCAAGTCGGCCTGGTCCTTGTCGTACACGCGAATGATGCCCCAGCCACCCTCGGAGAACTTCGAGGAACGGCCGTTGAAGTGGATGTAGTCACCCGCTTGCAACCGGGGTCCGCCCGCTTGCGGCACCACAAGGTCATAACGCTCGGCAATGCCGACGTGCATCGAACTCTTCCGATTCGCATCGCCCGCATAACGCTCGCTCAAGAACGTATGGCCGGACAGGGTCCAGGTCATCGTCTCGTTCATCAAGGTATGCAACAGCCGGAATACCATCGTATCGCCGACATACGCCCTCAAGAGCGGCGTGTAGGGATCGCCATGGATCTGGCTGTTGAAAGCCTGCGACACATCCGGATTGGTCGCCAACCGCTGCGCGATCGGAGCCGCCCGGAAATTCAAACCGCTTCCCGTGGTATGGGTCCCACCGTTCAGGAAGGGCATCGGCGTCATGTAGAGCTTATCCGGCATCATGAAGGACACGGTCTTCCCCGCTTCGAGCGCCACTTCGATCGGCTGCCCAGGAGGATTACCCGCGGTCACGATGTTGACGGTGTGCGGCACGGTGTCGTGCAACTGCACCATCAATTCACGGAAGCTGTTGTTCACGCCATGGCCCACCGGCTCGACAGTACGGATGTCCGCGATCGGACCGCTCCGGATCATCTTCCCGGTCTTCGGATCATGGTAGGTCGAGCCAACCGGCTCGGCGATGAAGGTCCCGAATCCGCCGTGCGGCCAGGTGGTCGCGCCGAACGCATGATCGTGCCAAAACACGGTGCCCACGTCCGCATCGACCCAGAACCGCTGACGCACGAACTCCACCGTGACGATGTCGTTCGCCGGGTGATCATGTTTCAACCCGCTGGACAAGGTGATCGTGTTGCCGCTGATCGCCTTGATCCGTGAGACTTCGTTGCCCTTCACATTGTCGGCGCCGACGAGGATCAGCGTCCCGACGTGGTACTGACGGGCATTCTTCACCGAAATCGAGGTGGCGCCCTTTTTCACCGATGCGGTCATGACCGTGTTCATCGGGACCGGCAGCCCCTTCGTGTTCTTCTTCTCCAGCATCGTGAACGGACGCACCGACTGCTCATACGAGAAACCGGTGATCACGCCGTCAGACGCTTGGTTGTCGAACTGGAGGAAATGCCAATGGGTATTGATCTTCGACGACTGGAAGTTCGTGTAGTCGTCGTCGTCCCACTCGCTCGTCAGGGTCCAATCCAGGCAATCGTAGATGTTGCCGCGGACGACCAACGGATACTTCAAATCGTCATTGGCCCGAATGGCCGCTTCTTCTTCATGGAGCACATAGATCAATCCGTTCGGATCGACCACCGCCGGCTCCTTGCCCTGAGCCTTGGCGATCTTGATCGGCAACTTGATGAAGTGGACGTTATAGCTCTTCCGTCCCGCATTCTCGGGACAGAGGCTCCAGACGCCGTTCTCACCAGGCTTCGCCTGATCGGTGCTCTCCTCGCCGTTCGCGTCCCGGCGGATCATCTCCAACCAAGGCGCGCCGACGTGGTTCGGGGAAAACATCACCCGACGGCCGAAATGCGGCGTCAGGTGCGGCCAGGCCACTTTGCCCGTCATCGCCTCGAACATGATCGGATGGCGTTTGCCAGGATGCGTGGACTTGTACTTGGGATTGTCGATCGTGCTCTCGCGCTCGCTCAACGCACGATTGCCATCCCAGGCCCAATCCAACACGGTTGCGTCATACGAAATGGTCTGGCCCTTCTCGTCGTCTTTGTGGCCAGGCTTGCCCATGGTGGGCATCTGCATCGCGACCCAATCCTTGACCGTGATGGTCGCAGGGTTGGTGGTCCAATTGCTCTTACCCTTGTCCGTGATCGTGAACTGCTTGCCGAACCAATCGACCGTCTGGCCGACCAGCTTGTCCGACGACACCGGGGTCTTGATCCGGCCCTTGCGGTCCGGCAATTCCTGAAGGTCCGGCATCACGTCGTTCCGAAGATCGCCCTGCTGGATCGTGTTGTACACGCGCCAGTAGCCCCACATACCCGCCACATAATGGTGCGCGACGTGGCAATGGAAGAGGAAATCGCCGGCCAACTGCTGACAAAGACCGGAACCGCACTCCGTCTCCAAATCGAGGGCTTCTGAAGGCCCGATGACTTCGACGTCAACCCGGTCGGTCTTGGCGCGAATCACGGGATACTTGACCGGGCCGTTCACGGCCGTGGCCCAGAGGTTCATGTCATCGATCGCCCGCGGGCTGCGCGGCCACCGGATGGTGCCACCATGGGGATGGTGCGAGTGGAAGACTTCCGATCCACCGTGGACCAGGCGGAACTTGGCCGGGTCACCGATGTAGGAACGGGGAATCGTCGGCGACGGATCGCCGAACGTATAGGAGCTGTAGCCCATCGACTCGTCTTCGAAGCCGAAGTACTCGTGCTGCACATGCATGTTATTGATGCCGAACGGCTCGCTGCGATAGTTGATCGCGCGGCCACCGGGACGGTAGGCATCGGTCAGAGGATCGCGCTGCGGGAGGAAGTCCCCTTTTTTGTTCAACGGACGGAACGCTTCGTCGCCGACTTCGTGGTAGTAGAGCACGAATTCACGGAAGTCAGGACCGGTGCCGTTCTTGATCATGACCTGCCAGCCGCTGGAGGCCGGGGTCACGGCGCCGCTGCCAAGGGCTTCCCAATAGGACGAACCGCGGGGTTCGACGATGAAGGATCCGAACATGCCCATCACCGTCAGCTCACGATCCTGGCTGTAGGTGTGGAACTGGCGGACGCCTTCCTGGGTGTTCGGGTGGATGTACCACTCGAACTCGCCGCTCTTCTTTTCTTCGACGATGGAATCGGTATTGGTCGTCGTGGCCGCTGCGCCGGTGGCGCTCACGACCATGCTCGATCCATGGATATGCAAGCTGACCGAGCCGCTGCCCTCTTCCAACTTGTTGGAGAGCTTGATCTTGACGCAATCGCCCTGGTTGGCGCGAATCGTCAAGGGCTGAATCCACTGGGCCTGCACGCCCGGGATGATGGCTCCGGGATCGAAGCCTTCCTTGTCGCGCGCCGCCTTATTCGTCGCTTCTTCGGTGCGCACCTTATCCAGGTTCTCGTCCAGCACATACATGTAGCCGGGATAGAAATCGAGCCACTGGTTCAGCGTGATCTCGACATTGATCGCGGACACATTGTACTGCTTCACCGGGGCCGTAGCCGGGCACTTCCCGCCGCCGGTCAACGCCACCGGCTCGACCCGGGGATCGGACACGAGGAGCATGTCCTGTCCACCCGCGCCATACTGGTGCATCATGGCGGAGGTGTTGTACATGCCGGTGTTGATGCCCTGCACCTGAGGATCCTGGGCCATGTGGTCCATGATCCGCTGATGCTGCTGTTCAACCATCGCGGAACGCTCGGCCTTGCCGCCCATCGAATCTTCGACGATCGTCTGGCCCTTGAGCTTTTCCGCCCAGCCTGGCAGCTGGTGGTTCATCGCAACATGTTGCAATGCTGGCTGCCCTATGTGTGAGGGATTCTCAGCGGATGCGAGCGGGGCCCCGAGAAGGGCCACCGCCGCCATCGCGCTAAGCATGCGGGTTGAGACACAAACCCGTAGCGTCTGAAAAAACATGGACCGGCCTCCTTGTTTTTGGTGAGGAAACGACTACAAAATTCACTGACTATGTATAGACCGAATAATGAACCGGCCTCCGTGATGAGGAGTACAACAACGAGTCGCTTAATCAGCGACGCATGCATTCTACGCAATACAGACAGACTCAGCCTGCCCGCCTCACGAGGGGGCGGTCAGCTTCAATGAGGGGCGAAAGATACTGAACTTCCACATAGACTGTCAACCCCTTTGGACACCCTGCCCCCGGCAAAGTGGCGCGGACCGCGTCCC
>CAMDPZ010000017.1 GCA_945905765.1 Nitrospira lenta | reverse complement strand
ATCCTTGTCGAGTATCGTAAATGGAGTGAAAATAGCTGCACAAGTGGGTCTTTCCCCCCCCCAATTAACCACGTTATCCTAGAGCGTAAAAAAAGCGAATGATCGAGTTATTTGAAAGCCCCGTCACCGGCCTCGTGATCACTCTAGAGCCGGTCGCGATGATCGGCGCGTAAGGCGTCGGCGTCGACCATGTCATTGCCAATATGCTTAGTCTCGGCTTATATTTAGATTCTACAGACCATTCTTCACCGCACAAAATCCATAGCAGCTAATGGATCACATCGTCATCAGGCGGGAAGAATACGTGAGCGGCACTCGCGATCGTCCGGAAATAGGCATCTTCACTCAAGCCCATCAGACCCGGCATCCGGTTCCTTGGGGACAGATTGTTATTGGCGATACGGTCTGGATGAAATGGTCTAGTGGCCCAATCGTCGCGGCAGCAACTGTCCAAGGATTCCGGCAGATCGAAACCTGCTCGGCAGTCCAGTTGCGCGAGATGACGGTAGGATCTAAGCTTTTCGATCTAAGCGATTATTGGGCGTCGTTGCCGCCCAACTTCAGCGCGGTCGTGATCTGGCTTGAGGAGGAGCGTTGGCTGGACTCCCCAATTTTTCCAAGCGCAAGAAGTCGCGGGGAAAGTTGGGTGCCGCTGAAGGCTCCAGAACTGCGAGAGGCATGGCTGACTAGCCAAGCGGTAGATCAACCAAAGGGAGATACCCGGAGAGGTGCTCGAACACGGACGATCGGCTACGCTCTCAGGTTTCAGGTCTTAAGGCGAGACGGTTTTACTTGCGGCTACTGTGGCCGAAAGCCACCCGAGGTTAAGCTCCATATCGACCATCTACAGCCTTGGTCCTGCGGTGGCCTTAACGTGTTGGAAAATCTCCGAACGTCTTGTGAGGCGTGCAACCTCGGGAAGGGTGCGACTCGATTGTAGCGGTCAGCGAGGGGTTCTGACGGCTTTGAATACGCGAAGTTTCGCACCTCTTTCAAACCGGGTAACCGACTTAGTTGATTCGTTGCTCGCACAGATCAACCCTGAAACGCCCAGAATCCAGCCTTCTACCTGCGCCACTGCGCGCTCGGGTGGTGTCAGATCAGGATTCAGGCATGCGGCAAGACGGTCGTTCCGGTCGGCGTGGGACAGCCACGCGGCAATGCTGAAGGCGTCATGTTGATCGGGTGTGCGATCTTCCACCGCGAAATTACGACTCCAAAGCGCCGGATAGGCTTCGGCGATAGCCGAATGCCCTGCCGGAACGTCCCATCCGTCAAACGGCCAGAAGTGAACACGCTTGCCAAGTTGGTCACGAATGTAGCGCAGCCAAGGGATGCCAGCGTGGGTGGATTTCGCCACTGAACCCTGTACATCAAAATGGAAAACCGACTTCGCACCACCCGAACGCTCCTCGGTCAGGCGGCGCCAGCGAGAGTTCCCCATCCGGGCCGCGCCGTTTCCCCGTATCCCGTCACGAACAAACTCGACGTAAATGTCCTCGTCGGTCGGCCAGTGCCGTTGAAAATCATCGAGAAACTCGTGCCAGTCAGGCGCCAAATGGTGAACCTCGAAATAGCGCAGCGGAAACGAGAATCCGTGGTCGATGCCGACAAGCGTGGCGGTGTCCTCGCCCAACCGTGCCAGAAGCCATTCGGCAATCCCGCGCCGGGTCCAGTATTTGCGCGGCGATGCCGGCGGGAATACTTCACTCGGCAAGTGATCGCCTTCTGCCATGTAGACACGCAGGCCTTTTAGGCTGGCCATCGGAGTCTCGGCACCGGAATAGTCTATTCCGATATATCGGGTGAAGGCGCGCATGATGGGGTTTTTGGTGGGGCGCCAGCTGACGCGCTCCGACTGTGCGTCTGCACTCGTTTGGCACTTACAGAATCGCGAGCATGCACATCTTAGATGGCCGATCCCGCACGCTGGATAGCAACCCAAGCGGAAATTTTCTTGCCAACTTTGATCGGCAGCACACGCCAATACATGATGAAGGGTGTGCCATCTTTCTTATAGTTAATCGCCTTGCCTTCAAATTTTCCGCCCGACTTCAATGCTGCTGAAAGCCGCGCGATGACCTTCGGATCTGTTCCCGTGCCTTGAAGAATCCGAGGCGTCTTGCCGATTATTTCGGAGGGGTCGTAACCAGTTAGTTTTTTGAACGACTTGTTGGCGTAGATAATCTTGCTTTCCACCGATGCATCCGTGATCAACACAGAGTCGAAACTGTTCTCTGCCAAAACCTGGAGCAGGGCCAACGCACCATCAGCTCCATTCATCAAATCATTAGCGCCGGTCGCGGCCTGCATAAGTTTCTCAAACGTCTTGGCCATTCTCGGTTCTCCTTGGTTAGAACGCGGCACCGACGACCAAGCCGTTCTGAGGCATGGCGATCGGCATGTTTACTCTGAGCACGGTACAGCCTTTTTACGCAAGAAACAACCCGCTGAATCAGTTGACTAATCCCCATGTACCGCCTCCAAGTGTCTGGACACGCTTGTGCGAATCCGGTCACCATTTGTTCAGTATCAACCTGACGAACTTCACGGGTACGGACTTATCCAAAATGCAAATCCGCTTCCTTGACTTCGGTTATCCCTGTGCACTTGATGCCGCCCACTAGCCGTCTCAACATTTCGAATCCAATTTTGAAACCCACGCACTCGATTCACTGGGTCTGCAATCCTGAGACGGTTTGCGATGTGGTATTTTCTAGCCCCCCAGTACCTAGACCTCCAACCCGCTCAAGCGGCGTTAAGGACCCGCTTCCTGTGGGGCGTAGCGACAAAAGCCCCTGACTGCGGTTCCGGCAGTTCCCCGAAAAAACCGTCTCACACTTCGTTGATGTCAAAACCGCCTGACTGTTTCAGATTTAGTACGGCGGTCGTGGACGCGACGGAAGGCGCAAGTCGAGACGTGCAGCGAGGCGTGGGAATGTGCCCCAGTTTACCGGACTGTAGGACGCCAACCGTGACGGGAACCGGAACAAAACGCGTGTTTCCTCCCTGGGGGAACAGGGGAGGGAGCTTTGTCGGCCGGGCGGGGCCCCCTCTGGCGGCCTGAGCTGACTCATTAAGGAACTCGAGGGTCTTTATTGAGCGCGTCTACTAATTACTCCCCTAGGTTCTTCCGGATTTTTTGTTCTTTCTTCGGGGCGCATTGCATAGACAAAAATCCAGGCTTCGTGGGTGCACCGCTGTGCCTCGCCGCCTGCTTTCAGGCATTTAGCCATATGACGTTCTGCCAATTTTTGCCCAGCCAATGTGATGACAGAGCAAGGAGGTTGCCTGTCGGCTTTATCAATCTGGCCCTGGTCATCTAGGCAACGGAAGATTTTCAGCCGTGGGTCCCAAAGAGACTCTCGGTCCTCCCAGTAGTCCGCCAGGTATCCCTGATCCGCAACGTAGATAACTGCATGGACGGACAGTACGGTCGCAATCATCAGACCTAAAATTTTGAGAATTTTCATGGCGGCTCTGAGTAACGGCTCTCTGAGCGTGCAAAGTTCAATACTCAGGCTGGCGGCAGGCAGAGGGTCTGTTTTGACAGCAAACGATTCGACGAGCTTGACCCAGCTGGGCTGAGGTGGTCTAGATTCACATTGCAGCTCAAGCAAATGAGTCAGCTAGGGCACCAGTGCATTTCGTTTTATCAAAAGGTCTGCCCGAGCTACTACTTGGCCGCCAACACCCGTTCTACTTCCTTCACGACTTCGGGCGACAGGGGTTTTGTGCGATGGTGGAAACGGTTCACCACGTTACCAGACCGGTCTACCAGATATTTCTGGAAGTTCCACTCCACTTCCCCCAGGAACGGACTCTGCTCGGTCAAATAGCGGTACAGGGGATGCGTGTCTTTTCCCTTCACGCTGATTTTGCTGAACAAGGGGAAGCTCACACTGTATTTCGTCAGACAAAATCCTTTGATGTCCTCATTTGTCCCAGGTTCTTGTTGCCCGAAGTTGTTGGCAGGGAATGCCAGAATTTCAAGCCCCTTCTCGTGGTAGTGCTCGTATAACGCCTGGAGGTCCGCATACTGCGGCGTGTTGCCGCAAAAGCTGGCGGTGTTGACTACGAGCACTACGGTGCCTTTGTAGCGGCCGAGGCTAACGGGCTTCCCGTCGATATCGGTCATCGTGAAGTCGTAAAGGCTCGGGGTCTTTGCCGCCATGCGGAGTGCCTCTTCGTGCGCGTGTGCCGCGTCTAGTCCAAGCAGATAGCTTACCCCAAGGGTCAAGCTCATCAAGAGCCTTGAGAGGAAACGGATACGACCGCGCATCGTGATGAGTCCTTTCCGTCCGGTTACAGACGTCCCCGTGCCACGATTTGTTCTTCAATGAACGGGTGTGTGGCAGTCACGGGTATGCTACTGGGCGAAGTGCCGGCCGGTCAAGACCTGCCCATGGATTCCGACAGGAAGGACCACCGACGGCGTACCATAGGCTTGATATATCAGGAGATTATCCTTCGCGGCGGTTCGCCTACAATGAGAGTCGGCGGGGGAGTTCAACCTACTTGCAACTCCTCTGGGTCTTCGTGTGGTCTCACGCGAACCTCCTAATTATCTAAGGAGCAATTTTCCTCCGATTCCCCATCGAATAATATCACTTTTACCCCTGGCCCTGGCAGCTAGCAGGCGCAAGTACCGTCAATCCCCCACGCGGCCCTTGCGCCATCGTTAGCACCCTCTTACAATACTTTTTTGATTTCCCCTGCGAGGCTCGCAGGCCGATCACGATTCGTTCCTCCCGTCCCTTCCCAGTGCAATGCGCTACGATGTCCCACGCTGGCGGGTTCCTAAAACGGCCACGCACATACGTACTCGGGTTCGGATCACTGATACGTCTACCGTTGCTGAGTAGGGGACCCGCGTAGGCGGAGTGGGTGCAAATATCTGGAGACAGTCAAGGCGCAATGACTGTCTCCGGGGATCCCGACACCAGTCGTCGAAAAAGAACGCTAGTCGCGATGTGGGACGTAGGGGACGTTAAAGATCACCAGGCATCCGCGAATGGCTCATTTTTCTCGAGCACGGCACAGCGGGAATACGACTGAGCGGAAAAGCGCCAGTGGCGGCGTCAAGGATCGTGGTTCTCAGGCCATAGGGGCAAGGACAATGTCTTGAATCGTGGATCGGGTAAAGGCACGTGGGGGCCCGTTGAGCCCGAGGGGGGGTGGCCACTTGATGGAAGTTCGCATGCAGCAACCCGTACTACCTCCGCTCCTGCGCAGGGTGCGGCTGGTGATGAGCCTAATCAGCGGCACGATACTGACTCGCGAGCTCCTGGTGATTGCAGGCTGTGGAAACGTGCGCGGCTGCGGTCGAGGCGATGAGGCCGTCGCAGGCTCGATTAAGATGCCGGCGGGAGAGGAGGCAAAGGTTGGCGCACGTGGAACCTGGAGGCCCGCCTTATCTTTTGAAGAAAACGCATCGTGAATACGGCTGCCAGGGTGAGAAGAGCCAGCACCTTAACCTCCACTGGCTTTAATGGTCGAGGAGGACACAGGTGTCTTCGCCGACGTGGGACAGGTGCCAATGATTTTGAGCTTCGACGGCGGTCAGTCGCCGGCAGGGTCCGGGCCCACAGCGCCCCACGGCGCAAATGCAGCTCCATACCCTCTCACCGTCTATTATGATGGCGCGTGCCCGATTTGTCGGCTGGAAATCAGCCTCATGCGCAGGCTTGACCGTCGAGGGCGACTCCGACTTATCGACTTCGCGCCGCCGACCTTTTGCGAGGCTGAGTGCGGGCTGTCCTGCGAGCAGTTGAGCGCGGTCATCCACGCTCGATGGGGCGATGGCAGGGTGATTCAAGGAGTGGACGTGCTCCGCGCCATGTGGACGGCCGTTGGCCTTGGCCGGCTGGCACGCCTCAGTCGCTGGCCTTTCATCGATCGCCTGCTCGTGCGCAGTTATGTGTGGTTTGCCAAGCACCGGCTGCGCCTCACGGGGCGCACGTAGCAAATGCCCCTAACCCTGTGGACAGGTCTTGCCCTCCAACATTTCACGCCGCGTTGCAGCTGTTGTGTGAGGTATGTCTCCCATACCTGGGGCCGGAAGTAGGCATTGGGAAGAGGATACTGGAAGGGCCAGAACCGAGGCATGACGTTGACAGCATCTCTAATACGGTTGTACATCGTGCTGATCCTAGCCTCGGGACTAGTCATGATACACGACGTTGGCGCGGCCCCACCAGAAGATGACGGAACTAGTATTCGTATTATTTTTCCTGCAGACGGTGCCGTCATCGCAGGCAACGATGTGGATTTGGAGTACAAATTCTTAAAAGGTGAGTTGGCGGACCATGTCATTTTTTACTTGGATGGTCAGCATATACCAGGCCCCTTTCAAGCAATCATGGGCCTTTCTAGCGGGTCACATCAAATTAAGCTAGTCGCGGCGACAGCTGACCACCGGCTGTTGAAAGCCACCGCCACTGCTCGATTCCAAATTAAATGAGTGAATGGATACGGCTTAACCGTTAAGGATCGCGTGTCGGCAGATCCGGTTGAACCGTTCGACGAACGCGTTCTGTCCCGACGACGCCCTCTAAATAAATCGGGGCTCACCGTGAGGAGCCAGCACAGTGCGCCGAGGTATCGGCCACCGGCCCCAGAGATTCGCATGATCCCTCCGATCGGGTTGTCGGCGTGAGCACACTCAAGGGGTGGCCTAACAGCTGGGAGCAGATCACCAACCCTGTCCCCCGACCAGCGTGACGACCCGCTTCTCGGGATCGATCGTGCTTTCCGAGTGGAACACGTACCGGTCGTCAGGGCTTTCGGGCCCCCCGATGTGAGGGAGGTCTGCGCCCACGTCGGTGGCTTGTCGAAGGACAGTCGCTCCTTGATATGCACACCGCTGACGGGACCGAACGACTCGAAGAACTCCTTGAACATGGTGTCCATCCAGTTGTGCTCGCCGGCGATGGGATGAATCGCGTGCGCGAAGGGGACGAGTGCTGCTCGTGGGGATTGTATAAGGGGGGTCGCTGAAAGCCTTGATAGGCGCAGCGATCCCCTTTTTCATGCGGTGGCAGTCTCTTGCCTCTGTGTTGCTCTGTGTCGCGCGCTGCCCCCATTCTGCCCAGTTTGTGCCTCCCGCTCACACGGTACCACCAGCAAGACTAGATGCCTGATTGATGATGGTGTCGCCATCAGGGCAAATTCCCCCCGCTTTTTGATCGCAATCTTCCATCCCAGGGAGGGCTTTCATGACCCCACGATCCGAGATCGACAACAGGCCGATCAATCAGGCCGCGGCCTACTGGATGAGACCGTGGGGGAGGAACCGGGGTGGGATCAGCCGATCGACCAACGCCTCCTCTGGTGGACGGAGAACGGGCTGATGCGGGGTGGACGGACACCCGGTGGACGACCCGTACCGGGGGCTGATGACCCTGACGGCGGGAATGGCGGGCGTGGCATGGTCGATCGTCACACGTCGAGGAGGACACCCGATCACGATATGTCACAAGATCAAGAAAAATATGCACACAACCCGCTCCCCAGCTTCGGGGGATAAGTCTGTGCATAAGATGGCCCCGCCAGCAAAATGCCGCGTTGTGCTTCGTTCAAAGCACCTCTTTGCCTAAAAAATAGGCATTGATTGAAGCGGGTTACGTACCACACGATATGGTGGTGCCTTCAGGAAAATAAACCAGAAATAGCTATATGCTGGGAAATGCAGGGTCTTTCATCCATTCCGTGAGGCATGTCCGCACTGGGCGCGGGGTTCGCACGTCGGTTATGCACAGATGCCGCTCCTGACCGGTGTGTTCTGCTTTAGTATGCAGCGTCCATTGGAGAGTGGTTGCTCGCTCGCTTGTGGGCCGACCCGCAGCCGGTACCGCCGTGGGAGTGGCGAAAGCGAAGCAACTAACCTGCAACGGTTTCGTCTCCCAGCGCCTGATGTGCTCCCGCTCCGCATGGCTTGCCTTTCCCCTACCTGACTCCTACACTTGTCGATCGGTGCCGTGCAATCCCACGCGTGGAGGGTATGATGCGTGTTCTCGTCTTGCTGTTGTTGGGCGTACTGCCACTGACGTCGGCTCTGGCCGCCACGGCTCCACTCACGCAACCTAATGCCTATGCGGTCGTGATTGGCATCAGCCAATATCGGGAAGAGGTCATTCCGAAGGTGGCCTATGCCGTGAAGGATGCCGAGGCTATGGCGCAGATGCTGGAGAAGCAGGCTGGCATTCCCAAAGCCCATATCCGACTCCTCACCGATTCCAAGGCGACCAGTGCAGACTTACGTTCCGTGGGGAGCTGGTTGAAGATGCGGGTCACGTCCGCCTCAGTGGTCTACGTCTATTATGCCGGCCATGGCACCCCCAACACCAAGACGGCAGAGTCCTATCTCGTGCCCTGGGATGGGCATCCCGACTATCCTGACGGCCTCTATCCCCTCAATGATCTCTACACCACGTTGAGCCAATTGCCAGTGAAAGAGGTGCTGGTCGTGCTGGATTCGTGCTTCTCTGGCGCGGCGGGACGATCCGTTTTAGCGAAAGGGGCACGACCGATGGTCTTGTCGATGGAGAGCCAGACTCTGGCCAGCCACAACATGATTGTGTTGGCGGCGGCCACCGGCAATCAGATCTCTTCAGACTACGACAAGGCCGGACATGGTCTGTTTACCCATGCCCTCCTGACGGGATTGCAAGGCGCAGCGGATACCAACAACGATGGCCTCGTGACAGTGAAAGAATTGTATCCCTATGTGCGAGAGCGAGTGGCGACCCTTGCGGTGGATGAGTTGAATCGGGAACAGACACCAGTACTTTTCCCGAGCGAGCAGGCGCTTGGTGCCAGGAGTGCACTACCCATTGCCATGGCAATACAAAGAGCACCGGAGGTCCTCAAGAAACCAATGGCCTCGTTGAGCCAGGCGGAGCAGGAATTGAAAGCCTTGGAGGCCCAGGAACAGGCGGTCGATACCCAGGCGAAGCAGGCGGAGGTACAGCGGAAGATTGAGGCGAAGAAACAACAGATCGCGGACAAGCAAAAGAAGCTGGAGGTGGCGAGCCTGCCGAGCTACAGCGCGCCCAAAGAGCTAGGCCGCCAGATCACGGGGCAAGACGGCGCGCCGATGTTGCTGGTGCCGGAGGGAGAGTTTCTCTACGGGGACGACAAGCAGCGCCTCTCCCTGTCAGCCTTCTATATGGACAAGTTTGAAGTGAGCACCGCGCTCTATGCTAAGCACCTGGGGGCTACGGGCGCGCAAGCGCCGAGCGAATGGCCGACGTCGGTCCTGGTTAGTCAGGGGCAAAAGCCGGTGGTCGGGGTCTCCTGGCACGAAGCCGAGGCCTATTGCCGTGCCTATGAGAAACGGCTGCCGACGGAGCAGGAATGGGAGAAGGCGGCCAGGGGCACGGACGGGCGCCTCTATCCCTGGGGCAATGAGGAACCGACGAGCCGTCATGCCAACTTTGGTAAGTTCAACAAAAACTCTAAGGACTCCGGTTTTAACAACTACGGGGTCCTGGTCACGGTTGGGTCTCTGGAGGCGGGTAAGAGTCCTTACGGCATCTATGACCTGGCGGGAAATGTGTGGGAATGGACCAGCTCGGACTACGACGGCAGTCAGAAGGTGTTCCGCGGCGGGTCGTGGTACAATCAAGCGGGCTACTTGGTCTCTACGTACCGGGCCTGGACCACTCCGTCGTACCGGGGCAGCTATAGTGGGTTCCGGTGTGCCCAGGACCGACCGAATTAATCCTGTGTGCTGTAGCGCTGTGACCCTATGAGGACCGAGTCTTTGGTTCTGATTCGTTGTCACGAACGATGCTAGGGTTGCGGTTGTTGTTGGGCAAGTAGAAGCTCACGTTCGATTGAAACGTACCGTTTCCCGCGCCAGTCGATTCAACGCGTTCGCGGGGCTTGCCATAGGCGTAGGCAAAGGCCAAGGCTAGGAGCTTCGGCTCCATCAGGCGCAAAGGCGTCGTCCTAAAGTAGTCCCGCCATTTCTCCTGGAACTCTGCCGTTTCCAGAACGTCACGGCAGAATATCCCCACTTCCGTGGTGGACTTGTTGGGGATGCCCTTCTTCCGTCCTGCGATTTTTGGTTGTCCGCGCTTGAACATGCTACCTTCATTCTACTTTAGAATGGCCAGCGGCCAGGCGTCCTTTCGGAAACTCGGGGACCCGCTACCTAATGGTTTTGAATATCCATGACGAATCAATACGTTAGTTGTCTTTATTTTAATGGCAGTCTCGAACACCCTTGTCTATTAGCCGTAGATTCTCAACCACCGATCTATGGCAGGCCGTTCGCCCGTACTCCTCAGTCATAGCCGAAGCCATGTCATAGGGATCACACATTCAACTTCTGTCAATGGATGGAACACCCGCACTCCATGTAGAAGGTCTTCTTGCACCGTCGCACGCAAGAGCCCGAACAGAGGGCTCTCCCAGCTCACGATGCGTCCGATGAGATAGCCATTGATCCTATTCGCCGCCTCCACAACCCGAACCCGACCAGGAGCTTTCTCAAGGAGTCGCGCCGCTCGGCCTTCGGGGAGTTCAACGGGATACCCAGGGACGAGGCGGATCTCTCCGTCGGGCCATCGGTACGTGAATGGGGGGCCGATGCACTCAATTGTCATCGCTGAAAACCTCCTCGGTAAATAGTCCAGCCGGTTCAACTGTAGCGTTTGTAGCGGATGTAGCCCCAATCATAGGAGAGCCACCTACGCTGCTCTCTATCGGGGGGAGATACCGTAAAAAGGCATCCCAAAGCGCTTCACGCGTGTACCCCTTATGGTTTACCTCACCGATCCGAATCTGTTTTGATACCACTGCATAGTGTTTCAAGAGATTCGCCAAGCGCCGAGCATCTAACGGTTTTCCCTTCAGATCCCCCCATGGAGACTCTTCTAAGTTGATCAACGCAAGTAGCAGATCAGCTGTCGCCAGGCTGTCACGGTCGCCAAACACGGTGCGGAGATCCCCTAACAGGCGAATCCCTAGACTGGGTTGCCCTCCACGAGCATCCGCTACAAGGGCTACAGCAGCTACCCGCGCCCGTTCAGGCCATGATCCGCCTGCCGCATCGGCTACACTTAAGAGTGATTCCCAAACGTCCGCATTCCGGTCGGTTATCCCATTTGGCATCGTGGGGTAGGCATTGAGGCCGTCGCGAATGTGTTTGGCCCAGGCTGCCAGCCGGTTCCGGAGTGCATAGCCTTCTGGCGCATGGACTCGTCGCCGGTAGGCTTCGACTTCTTCGCCCGGTGCCCGCCGTCGCATTCTGATAATGATGGATCGGCTCAAGATCGTATCAGGTAGGTTGCCGAGTCCGGCCATGGCTACCGCACAGAAGGCGGGCAACTCCTCCGTTTCAATAGTTTTCCCTTTTACGACGCAACGTCCAGCCGCCGCCCCGCGTCGATGCCCGGCGTTAATGACGCCTCGGATCTCCTCGTGCTCTTTGGCCTTCGCCCCAAAAATGGTGTCAATCTCGTCATGCAGTATGGTGGGGAGTCCGTTCGGGTCGGATATTTTCCTGAACATATATGCCGAGGAGACGTTGATTGCCTCAACGGGTCGCGGGACGAGAGTTTCGGTGACTTCCATTGCACGGGTTTTCCCTGATCCTGGTTCCGGGGAGAGGAATGCGAGTCGTGGTGTGCTTTCCCACGCATCCATCAAGTGTGTATGCACGACCCACAAGGAATGAGCGACGTGCGCATGCCTGGACGGATACGCCACGAACCTTCCGAGAAACGTGTGCACCTTATCCAGGACAAACTTGTCCTCAATGAGTATGGGGTCCGGTTCTCGCTCAATCATCGTTGCTGGTATTGTCGTCATCATGGCCTCAAGCTCCTGGTCTCTTCTCATTGCTGACTCAATCCCTACTCGCACGGCGTCGAGGCCGTGCTTGACATGCACATCATTCCAATCCGTTCTGCCGTTGTTGATCACATCCGGCATGGCGACGATGCCGCCAATGGCCTTCGCGGCTGCGGTCGCTACAATCAATCCGGTGTTGGGCTTCCCGTCAGCATGAACATCATTGTCACCACATAGAACGATCACGGCCTTTGGATATTGCTGTCGAAGTTGTTTTGCCACCGGCAGTAGGTTGTTCGCGCTGAAGGCCACCACTACAGGAAGGCCTGTCGCCTCAAGGAGGCTTGCGCCGGTGGCGTACCCTTCGCAAATCAAGATGGTGCTGGCCTCAGTCAGATCTCCCAGGGAGAAGCTGCCGCCTTTGACGGCCCCGCCAGGAAGAAATAGCTTCCTGTCCTCCGTGTCGATAAATTGCAGACTGGTGATGCCTTCGTCGATCATCACGGGAATGATCAATTGATTGGGGGGACCGACTCGAACTCCGTGAGGCTGAATACCTTTTCGCTGAAGGTAGGGATGGTCTACTGGCACAAGCAGGGAAGCCTCCCATATAGCCTGTGCCGTAGTCGCAGCCTCGGCTTGCTTGTTTGCCTTCCTGGCTTTAGCTTCACGGGCTTTGTGTTCGCGCTCAGCGATGTCTGACGGGGTTGGGATATACGACTGATAGTCTCTCGTGAGTTGAAAGCCGCGTTGCTGGGCTTCGTGGAAGAGTGAGCCAACGGTCACGCCGCCGGTACAGTCCAGCGAGCGCCAGACGGTCTTCGCGTCAGGTTCGCTATAGTTAGTGGCGGTCTTGCTCCAGGAGTCCCAGATGCCGAAGCCTGCCTCGCCAAGTTCTGATTTCACGGCCATGCCCATTCGCACCCAGGTTTCACGATCATGGGCAGGAATGGCACTCAGAGCCGCTGTGAGTCGAGGCACATCAGACGCAACGGTCATCGGGGGATCTCCTCGTGTTGTTGCTGGACGGTTTCGTCCGTACATTCCGTGCCCGCCTCGACCTCGCGCAGATAATCTTCGACGGCAATCGCGGAGAGCATTTTGACGAGTTCAATGTGGGCAGGCGACAGGCCAGTTGAGTGGCGAGTGAGGCCACCGGAGGCAAGGGGCATGAAAAGCGGCATTTTCATCGCCCTGTTGTGTCTCCCGTTGAGAGCGCGCGTAGAATTTTCGCGAGTTCATCGTGGCGCGCGGGACTCTTGTCATGTTCAATGGCCCAGAGCCTCCACGGCTTCAGCCGGGTGGCTATCGCTAACTCGCGCTGCGTCATGCCGCGCATTGACCGCCCGATCTGAATGGCCCGTCCGTCTAACTTGGGAAATGGCATAGTGAAATCTCCTCACACAGTTTTTACTGTGGTCGAGCTAATTCTAGCCCGCCATGGCGATTTCGAAAATGCGCTAATTTTTGAGTAGAAAATTAAACGGAGATGCGGGGGAGGAGCAGCGGAGAGCCGCTATCGTGAATGGAGAAAAATCGTTACGCCAAGGGCTTGAGGCTCCAGGCGCTGAGCAGTTCGCTTCGGTCCTCTTGCTTCAATCTCAGGTCCTCTGGCTTCACTCTCAGGTCCATCATGGCTTGGGTTGCGCGAGCCACCCACGGGCAGGACGGTTTCCCCGCTTTGGTGCGCCGGTCGCGCCCTGCGTCTTTCCGGAGGCTGTCGAACGTGTGCTCCAGATAGTCCGTTACCCTCTTTTGTTTGGCTGTTACAACCTGGAATGCGGCAGAGAAGGCCGCAAGATCCTCGCTGTACAACCACTCCAGTGAGCTGATATTGAGCTCAGCGTCAGACGGGATCTGTCCTTCGACAAATGGCATATGATTCTTTGCCTTGCCCAGCCAAGAGATAAACGACTCCATGCTCTTCTTGGTATGGCGCAGCTCGTCGAGTAAACGAGTGGTTTGCACGGAACGGTAGGCGGCATCCCGCGCCCGTTCGCCAATCTCGCAGACTTGCTGGCGCATGGCTGGATTGAGACGTACCATGATCTCGTACTGCGCGTCGCGCCGGTAGTCATATCGCCCATCACCCCAGCGGGTTTCGATAAGTCGTGCGAGCCATAAGGGATCGTTGTCTGGATCAGGCACAGGAACATCCGGCAACTCGCGTAACTGGCCACAGATGTCTCGGCACAGTTTTGTAAAGTCAACGTCGTGAAACTCGTTAATCTTGGACAGCGATCTGTAGGGATACCATCTCCGCTCAAGGCTTTCGAGGCGCGTCAGGACTGCTGCTTTTCGATCAAGGGTCTCCTTGTCATCGTCTTTGCAGGTCCACAACGGATTCGGAGAGAGCGAGGCGATGGCGCGCCGGATCGGCCAGCTCCACAACAGCACCTCATATCGGTCCTCTATGGGCAGTTGTGGCCGGTACGCGGCAACCTGGAGCAGCCACGTCTCCACGGTCATGTTTTCCATCCGTACCGGAAGCAGGAAAGGCGTGGGAGCGTGCTCCTGAGAGATGGTAGCGGGTCTGTTCGGCTTATGTAGGTGAGAGCGTGCTGACATGGCTCCTCCCTTTGGAGCAACCCTGAGTAGAGGCGCGGGCAGCGGCGCAGGGTCGCCGCGTTCAAGGCCGATGATCAAGCCGACCCCTAGCCCGCGTTGCTATATTACGCCGTCTTTGATTTTTGGACTAGCCCAGGACCAGCTCTCAGCGGGACGCGGATCGTTGGCCTAAATAAATCAGGTAGCGGTTGCCCTCCACCAAACCAAGCCTGCTCGTGCCGTGCGCTTTTCATATTGTTGCCCGCGGGTAACTCCCCTCCAGTTTTAGGGCTTTCTGCTCCCGTGCCGCGTTTTCTCTCTTCTGTTCCTTTTATCTCTGATAGACCACCCTCACGCGCGCCAGAAAGTCGATGAGTTCGGCGGTGTGTCGTCGGATGGCGACGAGGTCTTTTCGTGCGGTCGCTTGCTCTAAGGCTGCTCCTATCGCACTGATGGCGGAGAAGCCGTATCCTCCTCCGTCTCCATTCATCCGATGTCCAATCAGTTCAATCGTCTTCAGGTCGTGCTGCTCCAGCGCGGCTTCGAGCCGTTGCACGTCGCGGCGACGATTGTCGAGAAACCCTGGCACGATGGCTTCGAGGTCCTGGCTGATGTGTGCGATCAGCGCGTGCGAGGTGTTCGCATTCGGTTTCGTGGCCATGAGGGGCATCGTCCTTTGCCGGTTGGGAGGATTTCCTGGAGAGCGGGGCGTGGACGATCGTCAGTCCTCGTCGGAGTGAGGGACGAGCGTGAGAATGCCTGCTTGTTTGGCCCGATTGCGGCCTTCCTGCTTGGCTCGATAGAGCGCTTGGTCCGCAGCTTTGACCAGCTCGGTGGCGGAGCTGTTCCGGCTTGGGATGATGCTGGCAGAACCGACGCTGATCGTGAGGCCTTTGCCGTCGGCGTGGGTGATGTCGAGGGATTGAATGCGCTGGCGAAGTGTTTCCGCCACCTGCGCCGCTCCGTCCGTGCGGGTGCCGGGGAGGACGACCACGAATTCGTCACCGCCGTACCGGGCGACTAGGTCTCCCGGTCTGTTGACGGCCCCCGAGATGGCGAGGGCGACCTGCCGGAGACATTCGTCGCCCGACGTATGGCCGAGGGCATCGTTGTAGGATTTGAACCGATCGATGTCGAGCATGATCAGGGAGAGGGGCGCGACCTCGCGGACCGCGCGGCGCCATTCCTGGTCCAGGAAATCGTCGAATTGGCGGCGGTTGGTGATGCCGGTGAGGCCGTCCAGACTGGATAATCGCAGAAGCATCTGGTTGGCTTCCTGGAGCTGACGCATGACCTCCAGCAGTTCCTGTTCGTGCGCTTTCCGCCGATCGATCTCGTGAACCAGCCGGAGGACGGAGCGGACGCGCGTCAGCAGTTCAACTTTGTTGACGGGCTTTGCAATGTAGTCGAGCGCGCCGGCGGCAAAGGCGAGTTGGAGCTCGACGGGATCGGTTTTGACGGTGACCATGATGATGGGTGTGTCCCGGAATCGTTCGGTGGCTTTGATCTGGCGGCAGGCTTCGATGCCGCTCATGTCCGGCATCATGATGTCCATGAGGATGAGGTCGATGCGCGCGGCTTCGTGCTGGTCGCCGTCGAGTCCGAGCAGATGGAATGCGCCGGCGGCCGAGTCAGCCGTCAGGATTTGATCGTAGTTGGCAGCCGAGAGAATCGATTGAACCAGGAGGCGGTCATCCGCTGAGTCGTCAACGATTAAGATGGCCATGGTTGTGTCTATCCCGTAAATAGGCGAACGATCGGCTTGAAAAAATCGTAGCAGCTACTCTTGATAAACTCCAGGATAAAGCTTTTTCACGCAGGGCTTGCAGATGCCGTGGCTGAACTCCGCTTCGGAATGCTCGCCGATATATTCCTCCAACTGCTGCCAGAAGCCTCCGTCATTACGGATCTTCTTGCAGGAAGCGCAGATCGGGATGAGCCCTCTGAGGACTTTGACCTCCCGGAGCGCTTTCTGGAGCTCTTCGTTGCTTCGCTGGAGCTCCATCTCGCGCGCTTTGCGGCAGTCCATTTCCTTTTTCAAGGCCAGCGCGGACGAGGCTCGCGCCAGGAGTTCGATGCTGTTGACGGGTTTGGTGATGAAATCGATGGCGCCGGCCGCAAAGGCCGCTTGGAGATCGGAATGGTCGCTCTTGGCCGTGACCATGATGATGGGAATGTCGCGAAGATGGGCGCAGGCCTTGATCCGGCGGCAGGCTTCGACCCCGTCCATCTCCTGCATGAGGACATCCATCAGAATCAAGTCGATCGGTGCGGAGGGCGCCTGGCCGTTCATGCCGAGCAGGGGGAATGCGGCCTCGGCCGATTCGGCGCTCAGGATATCTTGATGGCCGGCTTTCCCGAGGATGGTCCGGAGGATGGCCTGTTGGTCTGGAGAATCATCGACGATCAGAATGCCCATAGCCACTCCTGTTGGGCGCGCGCACTTACCTGTGCATGCGGACTCCTTTCAGTATAGCAGACGCCGATCGGGCTACTGGAGCTTGGAGCGGACGAGTTCGCTGATCTGTTTGCCGTCGACTGTTTGCCCGGCCACGCGGACCATCACAGCCTTCATGACCGCACCCATTTCTTTCAGCGAATGCGCGCCGGTTTCCTGAATGGCGGCGTCCACGATGGTGGAGAGCTGCTCAATGGAAATGGCTTGGGGGAGGTAGGATTCGAGAATGACAATTTCCTGCCGTTCTTTGGCGGCGAGCTCGGCGCGGTTGCCTTTTTCGAATTGCTCGACAGATTCCCGCCGTTGCTTGATCATGGTGGTCATGACGCGGCTCATTTCCGCATCGTCGAGATCCTTCTTGAGCTCCAGTTCCTTGTTCATGACGGCGGCCTTGACCATGCGAATCACGTCCATCCGCAGTTGGTCGCGAGCCTTCATGGCGAGCTTGAGATCTTCGGTCAGACGGTCGTGTAGCGACATGGGGCCTCAGGAGCTGTAGATGAAGATGGGATGTGGCTGAGAATAGCGCGTCGTTAGGACCGAGTCAATGTAGTATCGTATTTGTAAATCGGTCGATTGCCTGGCTGGTTCTATTCTGGTGGTCGGGAGCGTAACATCATAGGCTGTGGTGAGCGTGAGCCACCCTGTTCACGCGGGAGGGATTTTATGGTGACGATTCATGTCAGTGTCGCGGAGTGCCTGCGGGCCATGGGCGCGGGCCTGATGAGCCTGGTGTTGGTTTTGGTCGTCGGAGCCTGCGCCAGTGAGGCGCCGAAGGGGCCTTCCGATCCGACTGCGGATCAAGTGCGCAGCCATGCAGATCGGGCCTTCGAGAAGCTCAAGCAAGAGGAGCGGGGGCGAGCCGCCCAGCCGCCTATGCCATGATCGGGCGGAACGTTAGTGATTCGGTTTGGGCCTGATCCAGTTAACCAGCAGCGCCACGGGTTTCACGAGGGGCAATTCCCAGAGGAGTTGCCGGCGAGGGATTCGCTCGACGTGGCGCGCTTCATGGAAGGTGCCACGGAGGCAGGCTGAGACCAGCAGCCGTAAGAGGCCTGAGAGAAAGAATACGAAAGGCAAGTTCGATACTGGCTGGAGGATGACTCCGGCCCATTCGATGCGTGACGGCAGATGTTCCACCAGCCAGCTTCCCGTCAAGGCCCCTACCGACCATCCGATGGCGTTGACCGTGCTGTAGAGCGCGATGGCTTTTGCGCGGTCTTCCGGTCTGACCGAATCGAATACATAGTTCTGCAGTCCCAAGGCCAAGCCGGCCCAGATCACGCCGCCAAGAAAACTGACAGCCAGGAGAAAGAAGAGATTCGTGCTCACGAGGTAGAGCATCGGCAAAAATGGCACCATGAATCCGGTGATGGAGAGCAGGGCCTTGTTTCCGAAGCGGTCGCCGAGTTGGCCCCAGGCATGCAGGGTGAGGAGTTGCCCGAGGAGGCCCGCTGCCAGCCATGCCCCGTAGGGGAAGTAGGAGAGGTGCAAGTCCTGCAGGATGTAGAGGACGAAAAACGGACCGGCGATCAAGACGGAGGCATGCATTAGGCCTGAAAACAGCAGGAAGCAACGGAAGTCTTTCGTCGTCTGTTGCCGAAAGAAGAGGCGGAACCCTTGCTGCGTTTCGAGTTGGGCGGCGGGCTGCAGGTCCTGAACCGAGGAGAGGGCCAAGGCCGAGAGGAGGCGGGCGCTTCCGGCCAAAGCGAAGATCAGCACGAACCCCCACCAGACGGACGTGGAATCTTGCCAGAGGCTCAGGATCCAGCCAGCGCCACAGAGCGCGACGAAACTGAGGCTGGCGACGATTTGGGCGCGGCGCGCGAAGTAGGCGCCCCGTTCATGTTGGTCCAGCCAATCGACAATCAAGCTGTTCCAGGCCGGGGTGGTGAAGTGGGCGCAGGCAAAATAGGTGGCGGCGCCACCCACGAGGAGCCAGGGGCCCCATTCCGGAAGCAGGAGCGGGAGCAGTACGATCGGTAGCCAGGCCAGGGCTTGCCCGACTGTGCCGGCAGAGATGAGAGTTTTGCGGTTGGGGAACCACTGCAATAACTTGACCGAAATGAGTTGGGCCCCTGTGCCGATGAGCTGCGGCAAGGCGGAGAGCACACCCAGTTGAAAGGGGCTGGCATGCAGAAGCAGGGCGAAGGCGGAGAGATACTGTTCGCCGCTTCCCTGTGTAATGGCCTGGCAGGCTCCATCCCGGAGGCCGTAGCGAAGCCCTCGCTCGCCGGTGATCTTTGGCTGGGCGTTGGCTGGTTCAGCTTTTTGAGTAGTCTCGGACTGTGTCAGCTGCACGCGATTGTTTCCTGAGCGGAAATGGTGAACGAGCCTAGCATAGACGGGGAGGCAGAGCGTACAGAGATCAGCCGTTCGGTCAGTCGGTTGTTGACCCCTTGCTGCGCTCTCGATACCATGCCAGATGAGTGAAGAGGGTCGAGGGTGGCTCCCATGAAAGAGATAGGAAGAATCAGAATGCAGGCCCTGGCGAGCATGCTTGTCGGCTGGAGTCTTGTGCTTTGTCTCTGGCAGGGAGCTGAGGCGCGCGAGACTGTCGCGCAAAAAGAGCAAGCGACGACCGAGGCAGATCCCACGCAAAGTCCCTCGTTCGACGAACAGAAGAAGGGCATTCCACAATCCCTGTTCACTTGGATCAAAATGGCCAAGGGCTATGACGTCGAGTGGGACACGTTCGGACGGAAAGGCTGGTACACGCAAGATCCCCGGTTGAAGCCAGTCGAGCCTGGGTCGGTTTTCCCTGCCGATATTCCGGCGATCTATATTGTGTTCGAATCAGCTCCGCTGGAAGATCCGACTCAGTTCAGCGCGCAATGGTTTCAGGAGGGGGCGCAGGGTCTGCTCTCGTCCGTGCCGCTGGGCAAGGATACCCTGGAAGTGCCGGGGCATGAACGGTATGGATTCCTGGAACTCAAGAGGTCGGGAGAGGCTTGGGCCGTCGGGACCTATCTGGTGAAACTGTTCATCACGCCGCTCGGGCAACAGTCGTTTCATGCAGGCAATCAGGTTGGCACTATGCGGTTTACTATTGTCGAGGTGGCTCCTGCCGGCGGGAGCCCGCGCAAGTAGCGTCATTCAACAGAGAAAAGGAACAGGATGGGAGAGCGCATTAAAGTGACGGATCAAGAGAAGTTGACCTTGCTCTATGAGCGATTCAGAGATGTGTGTCTGGTCGAGAAGGAGGTCTGGAAAGAGATTTTCATGCCGCGGGAGATCGCGATGCAGGGGCCCGTCCTGACCAATGTGCAGGATCGTTATGATGTGGAGATCGACGATCCCGCGATTGAAGATGCCCTGGAGGCGAATATCCCTCGCGGCAGCCAGAGCCTGGCTGCCGCGATTCAGGAATATCGGACCAATATTTCGTTTTATCGAAAAGCCTGAAGCCTGCGACCGATTAGAGCCGTTCCAAGGCGTCGATGCGCGCTTCGATCGGCGGATGCGTGGCAAAGAGATGCATGAACCCGGACGAGTTGCCGGAGATCTTCATAGTCGCCAGCGCGTCCTGTGAGGAATACTCGATTTGCGACCTGGTGACCCAGCGGTCGATGGCGCGCAGGGCCGAGATCATCGAGTCCTTGCCGTAGACCTTGGCAGCAAAGGCGTCCGCGCCATATTCCCGCTGCCGTGAAAACCAGCTGATCAGGACCGAGGCCAGGACACTGACGATGATCTGCAACACGATCGAGAGCCCGAACCCGAGCATCGCCTGATCGCGTTCCGTGAAGAACCGGCGCACCCACATCGAGATGTAGTACACGAAGGTGTTCATCAGGCCGGCCAGCACGGTTGTCGCGAACATGTCCCCGTTGTAGACATGGCCCATTTCATGGGCGAGGACGGCCCGCACTTCCTGCTCCTGCAGATGCGTCAATAGACCGGTCGAGACGGCCACCATGGAGTTGTTCTTGCTGGGGCCGGTCGCGAAGGCGTTGGGATCGGCTGACTCGTAGACCCAGACCTCAGGCATCGTAATGTGAAGCCGTTGCGCGATTTCCTGCACGGAGCCGTATACGACCTGTTCGGCATGAGATTGCGGTTGCGTGATCTGCCTGCAATCCAGCATGGCCCGCGCCATTTGTTTGGAAAAGGCCAAACTGATAAAGGCGCCGCCAAAGCCGAGCACGAGGGCCCAGACTAACGAACTCAAATCGACCGATCCTCTGAGATCGACCCCGAACATCGGCAGCACGATATTGATCAAGAGCGGCACGGTGAGCGAGAGCGTCACCATGATCAGAATGTTGGCGGCCAACAGTAGGAACGTACCCTTCATCCACTTCATCGAGATCCTCCTTCAAGACTATCGACCCGCCTTGTCATTCGGGCGAGTCATCAGTGAGAGAGATTATACTAACGGATTCCCTGAAATGCATCTCAATCGAACGAATTCACGGCGATGGCGTTAAACATAACGCCGAATCGGCCAAGGTCAAGGTGCCGGAAGTGGCTGAAACTCTAGGCAAGTTGACCCTTCAGGCCCTTCCTGTTAGAAGTGGCTCATGGTGAAGAGGCTGCGGCGATGGCCCCCTATGTTGGCGACTGTGTGGTTGCTGACAGTTGTCGGCGAGCCGGCTGTGCTCGCAGCGGAGCCCTCTCAGGCAAGCCCTTCGTTGGTGATTCCTGTGGCGGCAGACGGGGTGCAGCGAGCCGCGGTCACACTGGATAGCTACTCCTATAGCCCGAACCATCTGATTGTCGAAGCAGGGAAGCCGGTTGAACTGACTCTGATCAGTGTGACGACGATTACCCCGCACAATTTTATCATCAAGGATCCAGCCGGAAGCCTGTTCGTGGAACAGGAGGTGAGCGCCGGCAAGACAGTCACCATCACATTTACGCCGATTCAGCCCGGCACCTTTCCTCTCTACTGCGATAAACGGCTTTGGCCCATGCCGAGCCATCGAGACAAGGGGATGGAAGGGACCTTGGAAGTACGATAGGTATGACGACGAATAGAGAGACCTCCAAACAGGAACTGCTCCGCGACCTCCTCAAGCAAGTATCCCGTCTGTTCTACACGACGCTGGTCGTGGTCCCGGCGGATGTGCGAGATCAAGTCAGTCTCGGTTATTTGTTTGCCAGAGCGGCGGACACGATTGCGGATACGGAGTTAATCGATCGTTCGCGGCGGCTGGATTTGCTCGGGCAACTCAAGGCCCAGTTCGTGAGCGATCAGATTGCCTGGAGTCAGGTGGACGCGATTCAGCAGGCGGTGGGGCCGGTCCAGCAGAATCCCTCCGAGCGGATACTGCTTGAACGGCTGGAGGATTGCTTCAGGCTCTTGCAGGATTTTTCACCGGACGATCGCCGCCGGATCCAACGGCTTATGACGACACTCACGCAGGGTATGGAGATGGACCTGGCCGTTTTTCCCGGTACGACCGCTGCCGAGCTTACAGGGCTGAAGACGCTGGATGAGCTGGACCGCTACACCTATTACGTGGCCGGTTGTGTGGGGGAGTTCTGGACCGATTTGATGTGTGCGCACCGGGAGGCCTTGGCTCACTGGAAGGTGCGCGAGATGTCGGAAGCCGGGGTGCGATTCGGGAAGGGCCTGCAGCTTACGAATATTGTGAAGGACATCGCGCAGGATCTCCGCAATGGCCGTTGCTATGTGCCGGAACCTCTGTTGGCCGAAGCGGGGTTGACCGCGCAGGATCTACTGGACCAGCGGAACCGCGCCAGGTTTCAGCCGGTCCTGCGCAAGCTGGTTCGTATGGCGGTGGAACATCTCGATCAAGGCTGGCTCTATACGATGTCGCTCCCGCGTGGTGAAATGCGGTTGCGGCTGTCCTGCATGTGGCCGATTCTGTCGGCCGGCGAGTCGCTCAAGCTGGTCATGAACTCGCCAGACCTCTTGAGCCCAGCCGTGAAAGTGAAGATCCCTCGCAGCAAAGTCTACCAGATCATGGCCCTCACGACCTTCACCGGCGCCTGCGGCCATGTCGGCACAGCCTACTGGGGACATCTAAGAAAGCAGATCATCTAGCAGCTGTTGAGGCAGTTCGTCGCTTGTCTTGGAGGGGGAGGAAGGACAGAAGTTCTTTTTTCTTCGTCCCTTATAGGGGTGGCCTGGCTGATCCCCTATTGCGCGCGTCCAACGAGGGCCTTCTGAGGCCGCGCGTTGCGCGAGCACCGGGGATCTGCCAGGCTACCCCGCTACTTCTTCTGCGGCTCCAGCATCTTCTCGCCCTTCTTGAACACCCCATAGATCGCCTGCGAGGGGCAGGCATCCAGGCAGAGGCGGCAGCTTTCCAGGCAGCGGGAAGGATCGAACTTGTAGGGAGGAGTCGAGAGCCAGGCGCCGGTCGGGCAGATGGGCATGCAAATGCCCTGGTGGGTGCAACGGTCTGGATGGCGGACGAGGTGGTCGCGAATGATCATCATGGGTTTGATTCCTTCAAAGAGACCTTGGGAAAAGATGTCGAACATGTTTCTGTTCGGGAGGCTGTCGCTCACTTCCACTCCTTTACAAGTTCTTTTAAGCGATCTTTCAGCTCCGGAATCTGTTCCAGATTATTCTGAATCGCTCCAAGAATCTTATCGGCTCTAGCAGCCATGAGTGCGTCTTTGTCTTTTTTGGCTAGCCGGTCATATTCCACATAGGCCTGCTGGTGCGCCGGTTCGAGGAGCGATCGCGCCACCGTCAGGGCTTCGCCCAACTCGTAGGGTTCCGTTGCCATGGGGGGCAGGATGGTAAAGGCGCCATCGGCGCAGACTAGCACGGCCGCTCCCTGTTTTCCTTTGAGGGGGATGACGTCGGTAATGGTCTTCCCCGCCAAGGCTTCCCAGCCTCCGAGTAATCCGGGAAACTGTTTCATGAAGGCCACCTTTTCCAGGTTGGCTTTCCATTTTTCTTCGACGGCCATAAGAGTCCTTGTGGTGCGGCGCTACGGTTTAAGCGGAGGGACGGTCGTGGGAGCTGGATGGCCTGGCAAGACGAGACGGGCCACGACTTCGCCCTTGACGACGTGGCGCTCCATGATTTCCGTCACGTCGGCTTCGGTTTTGACCTGATACCACACGCCTTCCGGATAGATCACGACGCTCGGTCCTTCGGCGCAATGGTCGAGACAGCCGGCTTTATTGGCGCGGACGACGTTTTTCAAGTCCAGCCGCTTCGCCTCTTGCTTGAAACAGGCGTGGAGCGCTTCCGATCCGAGCTTCGAGCAGCTCCCGCGTGGATCATCCGGACTCCGCTGGTTGGTACAGACGAAAATATGGCGAGTAAAGGTGGACACGAGTAGTTCCTTCGTTAGGTCCGTACTGAGGCAGTCTGCATACGGCCCATGAGTTGTGCGACGTCGGCTGCGGTCAGGAATGAGGACTGGCCCGCGGCTCCTGCGAGAATCGCGGCGATCTCTCTCAGTCGTAAGGAGGCCCGTTGAAATTCTTCCTGGCTGGACAGGGTGGAGCCTTGGCCAGCCGCGAGTTTGTCGAATTCACCCAGGATATCGCGAAAATCCCGCTGGAGATTTTTCTGCATCGAGCAGCCGTCGCAGTACCATTTCGGGCTTTGATCGGTCGAGGGGGACAGCCGATCGTAGGTTCGGCCGAAGAAGTCCTTCCCGAGCGATAACTTCATGAGCGCGGTGCCGGTGGCGCCGCAGGCGTTGCAGGATCCAGATACGGAACCCATAGAGCCTCCCTCTGTCGATCGTGAGCTGAAGAGCGTGCGAATCTTACACCAGGCCTGCGCGCACTGTCTACTTGAGGGGGCCGTCGCCGCTGGTCCCGCCGTGCATTTTCACCTCTGTTGTATATAATGGGCGACGAACGTTTCGATTGATCGCGCAAGGAGGTAGAGCCATGGTCGTCGGGGTGCCGAAAGAGATCAAGGATCATGAGTATCGTGTCAGTGTCACCCCCGATGGGGTGCGGTCGTTGCGTCAGGCGGGCCATGAGGTTTGGGTCGAACCATCAGCCGGAGTCGGCAGCGGGTACTCGGACGAGGACTATCGTGGCGCCGGCGCCAGCATCGCACAATCAAAAGAGCAGGTGTTTCAGCAGGCGACGCTCATTGTGAAGGTGAAGGAACCCTTGCTCTCCGAGTGCCACCTCTTCCGCTCAGGCCAGACACTGTTTACTTATCTGCATTTGGCCTCTTTGCCGGAGCTCACGAAGGCTCTCATGGAGACCAAGATCACCGCGATCGCGTATGAGACGATTGAGGCAAGGGACGGCACCTTGCCGATGCTCAAGCCGATGAGTGAAATCGCGGGGCGGATGTCGGTGCAGGTCGGCGCGCGTTACTTGGAGAAGACGCAAGGGGGGCGCGGGTTGCTCCTGGCCGGTGTGCCGGGCGTGGAGCCAGGAAAGGTCGTGGTGCTGGGGGCCGGAGTCGTGGGGAGCGCAGCGACGAGAATTGCCGTCGGGATGGGGGCTCAGGTGACGGTGATCAACCTTGACCTTGAACGGCTCAGGTCGCTCGACGACTTGTATCGCGGGCGGATCGTCACCCGCGCTTCTACGCAGGCTGCGATCGAGGAATCGGTGATCGCCGCGGACCTTGTCATTGGGGCGGTGCTTGTCCCGGGAGCCCGCGCGCCCAAGCTGGTCTCGCGCGGACTGGTGGCGCGGATGAAGCCAGGATCCGTGGTGGTGGATGTGGCGGTCGATCAAGGAGGCTGTTTCGAGACGACGAAACCTACGACCCATTCGGACCCGGTCTATCTGGTGGACGGGGTGCTGCATTATTGTGTGGCCAATATGCCGGGGATTGTGCCCCGTACCTCGACGGTTGCCTTGACCAATGCGACGCTGCCCTATCTTCTGCTCCTGGCCTCGCAGGGGGTGGAGCCAGCTGTTCGCGCCGACGCGGGGCTGGCGAAAGGCGTGAATCTGTCTGGCGGCAAAATTACCTGTCGCGGGGTGGCCGATGCCCATGGCTTGCGTTTTGACCCCCTGATGTAAGACAATCCTCCTTCGCTTCGTGGCTCTGTTGATTTTGTCGGGGCGTAGCGCAGCCCGGTAGCGCACTGCGTTCGGGACGCAGGGGTCGCAGGTTCGAATCCTGTCGCCCCGACCAATCAGAGCTTCTTCCTGCCGCCAGCCGAGTCCCTCAGGCTGGCGGAAAGTCTCTCCAGCGTTTTTTCAGTTCTTCCACCCAATTCGTTTCCATCCTTTTCTTTTCGAAACCGTTGTGCGAAGTTCTCGCGCGTGGAATCGCAAAACGCGTGACGCCTTTGCGGAGGTGTGAGAGTATTCGTCCGTTGGATAGGTATCTTCGTCATCGAGTATCATCTTGGTGTATGTCCGATTCGATTGAACAAGCAGGCATCCGCGCGAGGCTGCTGGTAACGGGGAAAGTCCAGGGCGTCGGATATCGAGCGTTTGCGGCTCGCGTCGCCAGGCAACGAGGCCTCTGCGGGGGAGTCAGGAATCTCGATGATGGCCGGGTCGAACTTGAGGTTGAAGGCCCCAAGAATCTGGTTCTGATCCTGATTGAAGATTTAAAGGTCGGGCCACCGGCGGCGCGAGTGGCATCGGTCGATGTGGAGTGGAGCCAGGCGACAGGGCAATATTCAGATTTTGAAGTTTGGTATTGAGTGAATTAGGGTAGGAGCGACGGTACGCATGGCGCGAGGGGGCGAGGAGTTACAGGATCGGGGCGAAGCGCGCCGACAGACCGTCCACCGCGACGATGAGGATATGTCCGAGTCGTCGGGCGGGGACGAGTCGTCTGCCGGCGAGGAGAAATCGAGCCGCCGTTCGGAAGGATTGGATCCCCTCAAGTGCTACTTGCGCGAGATCCGTCATTCGACCCTGCTGACGTTTAAGCAAGAACAGCAGCTGGGCAAGCGGATCATGGCGGGCGACGAGCAGGCGCGCCAGGAGATGATCGAATCGAACCTCCGTTTGGTGATCAGCATCGGGAAGCGCTATATGCACCGAGGGTTCCCCTTTTCCGATGTCATCGAAGAGGGCAATCTCGGGCTGATCAAGGCCGTTGAGAAATTCAATTATAAGCGCGGATTTCGTTTCAGCACGTACGCTTCCTGGTGGATCAGGCAATACATCGAACGGGCGATCATCAATCAGGGCAAGCTTGTGCGGTTGCCGGTGCATGTGGTGGAGCGGCTGAATCGTTATCTGGGGAAAGTGGAGCAGCTGGTTCAGGAGCTCGGACGGGAACCGACCGCCTCGGAAGTGGCGGTCAAGATGAAGACGACGGACGAAGAGGTGCTGGACCTCAGGCAAGTGGTCCGGACGACCTGTTCGTTGGACAGCCCGATCAATGACGGGGCCGATACTTTCTTGCGCGATGTGATCGAGGATCCTGCTTGCATCTCGCCTGCCGATACGGCCGAGGGGGTGATGCGGCGGGAGGAGATGATGACCTGGGTCACGGAGTTGCCGGAGAAAGAACAAACTGTTATTGTGGCGCGGTTTGGGCTCGATGGCAGTGAGTCTCAGACGTTGGAAGAGATCGGCCGGGAGATGGGGCTGACCCGTGAGCGGGTCCGGCAGATTGAAATGGCCGCCTTGGCCCGCTTGCGCCATACGATTGAACGTAGAACCATGACACAGTCCGACTTGCTCTGATCGATGACCACCGTGAACTACCACTCCCTTATCCGCGAAGTCCCGGATTTCCCCAAACCCGGTATTCTTTTCTACGACATCACGACGTTGCTGAAGGACGCCCGCGCCTTGTCGTCGATTGCCGATGAATTGACCGCCTACTATCAGGGGCAGCGGATCGCGAAGGTCATCGGGATTGAATCCCGCGGGTTTATTTTCGGAGGGATGCTGGCCAACCGGTTGAACGCCGGGTTTGTGCCGGTCCGGAAGCCAGGCAAGTTGCCCGCTGACTGTTTTGAGGTCAAATATAGTTTGGAATATGGATCGAACTCTCTGGCCATCCACCGCGATGCGATTGCCGAGGGGGAACGGGTGTTGATCGTGGACGATTTGCTGGCCACAGGGGGCACGGCGGCTGCGACTGTGTCCCTCGTTCGTCAGGTGGGTGGCGAGATCGTCGGACTCGATTTTCTAGTAGAACTTCAGGGCCTGAAGGGGCGCGACAAACTGGCCGGATATCCTGTGCATTCGACAATATTCTACCCCTAGGGGCTTTTGGTCCCTCCGCTGAACCTCTTGTCAAAGACCATGCGCCGTGCTATGAATGCCGAACTTTTTTCGGCTATTCGACGTTCATCACAGGAGTAGTATCCGCCATGGCAACAAAAACTCCCGCCAAGAAGAAACCGGTGGCGAAGGCCAAGGCGCCAGCAAAGGCCGTAAAGGCCACAAAGACAGCCAAGCCCGTGAGCAAGCCGAAGCCTGCCGCAGTCGTCGAGGTTCAAAAGCCTATCAGCATGGCCGTGTCTCCCTTGGCCGCTAGACCCAAAGAATCGGCGAAAGAGCGCGAGGACCGGGAGCACCGGCGCGAAGTTCTTCAGCAGATGCTGATGCGCAAGCGTCAGGAAATTATCAAAGAGATCGAAGGAAGTCTGGGGCAATCCCTCATCGAGGATAAGCAGCGCCGCCTTGAATCCGCGCGCGATGTCGGCGACCAAGCCCTCATGGATCTCGATCGCGAATTAGGCATTTCCTTGATGGAAATGCGCAATCGCCGTCGGCAGGCCATTGATGAGGCGTTGACGAGGCTCACCGAGGGCACCTACGGCATTTGCGCGGAATGCGGCGTCGAGATCAGCGAGCGGAGGCTGGAAGCCGTGCCGTTTGCCAAGCTCTGCGTCGAATGCCAGTCGAAAGAAGAGTTGCTGGAAAAAATCGAGCGAGAAGAAGATCGCGATTAGTGGCGTCACGTGCGATCGGAGATCTCCCGCCTTCCGTGGTCCGCATCCGTTAACCATGCTCCAGGATTGTTCCGTGTAAGGCGAGGCTCGCGTGTTGCGACCTCGCTGGCGGTCCTGCGTCGTCCGTAGAAATGGGTGTCATGAAGCCAGCCAGCAATCGAGCCGTCATTTTGGCAAGCGGAGGGCTGGATTCCACCGTCACGGCGGCGATTGCCAGGGAGGAGGGCTGTGAGCTCTTCTTCCTCACGATGGCCTATGGCCAGCGCCATGCCGTGGAAGTGGAGCGGGCTAGACAGGTTGCCGCGGCCCTCGGCGTCGTGAATCATCTGGTCATGGAGTTGGACCTGCGCGCCATCGGCGGGTCTGCGCTGACCGGATCGGCGGCCGTGCCAAAAGATCGAGCGGGCCATGAGCGGAGCCAGGGCATTCCAATCACCTATGTGCCGGGACGGAATCTTATCTTCCTATCGATTGCGGCGGCTCATGCGGAGGTGGTGGGGGCCTCGTCGATCTACTTTGGCGCGAATGTGCTCGACTATTCCGGCTATCCGGACTGCCGGCCAGAATTCATCCGCGCCTTTGAAGCAGCGGTGAAGGAAGGCACGAAAGCCGGCATAGAAGGGATTCCGCTACGTGTGAAGGCCCCTTTGCTGATGCTGACGAAAGCGGACATCATCCGGCGGGGGATTGAGCTCCACGTGCCGTTTCATCTGACCCATAGCTGTTACGATCCCGTGGGGGAGCAGGCGTGCGGGCGCTGCGACAGTTGCGTGATTCGACGGGAGGGGTTTGCGAAGGTCGGGGTTGTAGATCCTGTCTCGTATGCGCTATAACCCGTGACACGTGAGACGTCACACGTTCACTGTCAGCAAGGGGTGGTCTCATGTCGCCGGAAGAATTCTTCATGTATCTGACGATCGGCTTGATCGTGCTGGTGCCGATCGGCGCCCGTCTCTATCGCAGGACGACGCTCCGGCGTACGCAACAGATGTTGCGTGACCAGTTTGGACAGCAGAAGGGGCCGGGCCAGCAGCCGTGATTCTATGGTATCCCTCATGACCTCACGCTCTCAGATCGGCATATGGTTGTTGGTGTTGGGCCTCTTCGTGGCTTGCGATTCCTCGCAGCCGAAACAAGCGGCTGGAGGCGGTCCTGCGCCGGCCGAGTTGCAAGCCGGTGAAGCGAAATTCACCGCCAACTGCGCGGCCTGCCACGGAACCCAGGCGGCGGGAACCGACCACGGACCTCCACTGGTGCATAAGATCTATGAGCCGAACCATCATGGCGATCCCGCATTTCAACGGGCCGCGGCCAACGGAGTGAAGGCGCACCATTGGGAATTCGGCAACATGCCGAAAATCGAAGGCGTCACTCCTGAGGACGTCGATCAGATCGTGAAGTATGTCCGGTGGCTCCAACGTCAGGCCGGCATCCAATAGCGTCTCTGTCCTCTTCTGTTTTCCTCTTCCATCCCCGCTCGACTCAGCGTGAGAACGCTAGGATAGCTTGACAGGCTGGCGTCCTTTACTCAGACTCTCTTTCATGCAGGATCAGACTGAGCAGATGCTTCTTGCCACCCTCGCTGAACGAGTCGGCATCGTTGCTGATTACCACGATATCTCAGGGACGCTCCACTATACGTCTGATGACACCAGGCGGGCCCTTCTGGCTGCCATGGGCTTTCCGATCGATTCGATCTCCTCGCTGACAGAGGCCTTGCAAACATGGGATGAGGCGCCGTGGCGCCGTCCCTGTGATCCCGTCGTGGTTTTGCGTGAGGGTGAGGCGGGCGCTCCTTTATTCTATTGTGTGGCGCTCGACGAGGGGAGCGAACCATCGGTTGTGTTGGCGTGGCAGATTCGCGACGAAGCGAATGGCGTAGTGCGGGAGGGGCAGGCAGGGCCCGGGCTGTCCGCTGTGGAGGTCCGTGTCCTCGATGGTCGCAGGCATGTGCGTCTTGAGATTCCTGCTCCGTCCGGTCTTTCGCTCGGGTACTACCAGTTGCTGGTGCGGGCCGAGGGGTTGGTCGGTGGGACGGAAGGAGCGACGCGCATTATCGTGGCGCCACGCCAGTGCTATGTTCCGCCCTCGATCGAGGCCCACCAGCGGCTGTGGGGGCTGGCCTTGCAGCTCTATTCGTTATCTTCTGATCGGAATTGGGGCTGCGGCGACTTCACGGACCTTGGACGGATTGTGGAATGGGCGGGAAAGGAACTCGGCGCAGGAGTGATCGGATTGAATCCGCTCCATGCGCTGCGGAATACCACGCCCTATCACATCAGCCCCTATGCGCCCTCCAGTCGGCTCTATCTGAATGAACTCTACATCGATCTTGAATTGTTGCCTGAATTCCATCGGTCGGAAGAGGCGCAGCGGCAGTTTCGCGCTCCTGCCTTTCAGGCCATGCTCCAGGCGTTACGAGAGAGTCGGCGCGTGGATTACGACGCCATCGCGACGGCCAAACGGACCATGCTTGAATTGGCCTATTGCGAGTTTTTGAAAGAGGCCTACCGTGGTGAGGAGCCGAATCTCCAGCCGGGCACGGAACGAGCCAGGCTGTTGGAGCGGTTCATCCAGGCTGAGGGACAGCCACTTGAGTCGTATGCCATCTTCCAGTTCCTGGAGGAAGACCGTCGGCTGATTCAGTCTCAGTCTGCGACCTGGCACGATTGGCCAGAAGAGTTTGCGACGCCAGGTCAGCCGGTCCGTGACTATGCGGCACAGCATCGGACGCGCATTCGTTTCTTTCAATATATCCAGTGGGTCGCGAGCGAACAGTTGGCCGATATTCAGCGGACAGCCGAGCGGCTGGCCATGCCGATCGGGCTGTATCATGACCTGGCGCTTGGGGCCGATCGAAATGGTGCCGAGGCGTGGATCTATCAATCGGTGCTGGCTTTTGGAGCGGACTGCGGCGCCCCCCCTGATCCCTTTGCGCCAGAGGGGCAGAACTGGGGTCTGCCTCCGATCAATCCTCAGGCACTGCGCGCCAGCGGCTATGAATTATTAATCCAGTTGCTGCGCCATAACTTTCGGTTAGGCGGGGCGATTCGACTGGACCATGTGATGGCCTTCTGCCGCCTCTTCTGGATTCCTCGCGGGAGGCCCGCAGCGGAGGGGACCTATGTGCAGTACCCCTTCGATGACCTATTGGCGATCGTGGCATTGGAAAGCGTGCGATCCAAAACCCTTGTGATCGGCGAAGATCTCGGCACCGTGCCAGATTGGGTCAGGGAACAGTTGGCGAAGGCGCGCGTGCTTTCCTATCGTGTGTTCTATTTCGAGCGGGGCTGGGACGGAGCGTGGAAGCAGCCTGGCGACTATCCGGCTCAGTCGTTGGCTGTGGCCACGACGCATGATTTGCCGACGCTGACAGGATTTTGGTCCGGCGAGGACTTGCGAGTACGGGCCGGATTGGGCGCCTTGGCCGATGAAACAGCCCGTCATCTGGCATGGGAGGAGCGGCAGCGCGACAAGGTTGGCATGCTCCGTGCGCTCGGTCGGGAAGGTCTCCTGCCTCAGGGCGTGACGGAGGACTTGGGCACAGTGCCAGTCATGACGACGGATCTCTGCCGAGCGATTCATGGTTATTTGGCTCGCACCCAGTCCTGTCTCGTGCTGGCGAATCTAGAAGACGGCTTGGGCGAACTGTCGCAAACCAATCTTCCCGGGACGGTCGATAGCCATCCGAACTGGACCCGTAAATATGCGCTCCCGGTTGAGGCCATCCTCTGTGATGAGCGAATGAAACAACTGGGGGCTGTCCTGCGTTCGATCCGTTCGCTACAATGATGCCTGATATGCAGAAGCGTAGGTGCCTTCCATTTTCATGTTGAAACAAAATCGTATTGTCCTGGCGATCGCGGCGGCGGTGTTCGTGGCGATCGTCATTCTTGAAATGGCCGCTCCGGCGAACATCGTCGGGGCCTATGGTTTTGTGCTGCCGATTTTATTGGTCGCGACGGTGCGTCATCGCGGACTGATGCTGGTCACGGTGCTGGCCTGTGTCGTGGCGACTTATATGGGCCTGTTGCAGCCGACCAAGCCGGGGCGGTTTCAGGCGGCGGTAATCAATCGCAGCGTGGTGGCAGGAGTCCTGTTGGTCGTGGCCTATATCGGCATGACCTGGGAAGAGCGTAAGGCGCGAGAGGAGGCGGCGCGCGCGGCGCTCGCCAGAGAAACGGAAAATCTGTTGAAGGCCAATACGCAATTGGTCGATGCCAAGGATCAGCTGAATCGTTCGGAGCGGCTGGCTGCGGTGGGGCAGTTGGTGGCCTCCGTCGCGCATGAGGTCGGCACGCCGCTCCATTCGATCGCCTGGCATGTGCAAGCCCTGGCGGAAGAGCCGGGCGTGACGCCGGAGATGAAGAAGCGGGTGACGGTCATCGATGAGCAGCTCACGCGGGTCGTTCGGATCATTCAGGATTTATTGTCTTCCACCAGACAGCGTCAGCCTGAGCCGAAATGGTTGCCGGTGGAACAGGTGATCAGTCCTGCGGCCGCGCTCATGGAGCCGGCCTTTCATGCGAAAGAGATTTCGTTGGCGGTTGAAATCCCCGGAGACCTTCCGCTCGTCTGGGCTGATGCGGAGAAGATGCACCAAGTGCTGGTTAATTTGCTGGCCAATGCCTTAGCCGCCACTCCGCCGCATGGAGCGGTGAAAGTAATTGTAGGAGCCCGTGCTGCCTCAGCGGACGAACTCGATCGTGGCAGGCGGGTGGCCCAGTCGATGTCGTCCCTGGTGGTGACGGTCGCGGTGCGGGACACGGGCTGCGGCATGCCAGAGGCCGATATGCAAAAAGCCTTTGAACCATTTTTCACGACCAAGGCGATTGGCAAGGGGACAGGATTAGGTCTATTCTTGAGCCGCGAAACAGTGCTGGCCCATGGAGGCAGTCTGGCGCTTGAGAGCGAGATAGGCCGTGGCACTACCGTCACCATCACCTTGCCAGGGCTGACAGCCGAGCCGGTTCACGCGACAGAGAGGAACTGATGCAGCCAGCGAATATTTTGGTAGCCGATGACGATGCGGTGGCGCGCGAACTGCTGGCGGATGCCTTGAAAAAGGAAGGCTACGCCGTGGAAGCCTTCGCCAGCGGAGAAGAGATCATCGCGCGGGGGCGTCAGGGGCGCGTCGATCTCGTGCTGACAGATATCCGCATGGGTGCGGTCGATGGTTTGACTGTGTTGCGTGAGTTCAAACGTATGAGTCCTGATACGGCGGTCGTGGTGCTGACCTCGTTCGGATCTCTTGAGGGCGCGATCGAAGCGATTAAGCAGGGGGCCTACGACTATCTTGCCAAGCCCTTCAAGAAAGAAGATATCAAGCTGGTGGTCAAGCGGAGCCTCGACCATTGCCGGCTCGTGCGGGAAAATGCGCGGTTCCGCGAAGAGCTGAAGAGCAAAGATGAATGGTCTCCCCTGGTGGGGAGCAGCCCCGCCATGTTGGAGGTCTACAAGCTGGTGGCGCGGGTAACTGAGAGCAAGAGCACGGTATTGCTCCAGGGGGAAAGCGGGACCGGCAAGGAACTGATCGCGCGGGCGATTCATGCGAACGGGCCTCGCCGGGACAAGCCGTTCATTCCGGTGAATTGCGGGGCCCTGCCGGACACGCTGCTGGAATCGGAAATGTTCGGGTATGAGAAGGGGGCCTTTACCGGCGCGGTGGGGAACAAGGTCGGCCTGTTTGAAGCGGCGAACGGAGGCACCCTGTTTCTCGACGAAATCGGCGAGATGGGGCAGGCTTTGCAAGTGAAGTTGCTGCGGGTGATGCAGGACCACGAAGTCCGCCGTGTCGGTAGCACCACCTCGGTGAAGGTCGATGTGCGGATCATCGCGGCGACGAATCGGGACCTGGAGCAGTTGGTCAAGGAGGGGAAGTTCCGGGACGACTTGTTTTACCGGCTCAATGTCGTGCGGATCACCTTGCCGTCGTTGGTGGAACGGCGGGAGGATATCCCGATGCTGGTGCATCACTTCTTGCAGAAATGCGCGATGGGGGCGGCGCACGCGGTGCGGGGGGTGTTGCCGGAGACGATGGCGCTGTTGACGCAGTACCGGTGGCCCGGCAATGTGCGTGAGTTGGAAAATGCCATTGAGCGGGCCGTGTCGCTAAGTCACGGGCCGTTGCTTACGCCGGATGATTTGCCTGCTACGTTGCGTCAGAGCCTGCAGGCATCTCATGAGACAGCCGGATCGTTGAGTCAGGGCGATGAGGGGGGGCTGACATTGGAAGAGGTCGAGAAGCGCCATCTCGTCCGCATCCTGAAGGAAACCAAGGGGAACAAAGTTAAAGCCGCCAAGGTGCTCGGTATCGACCGCCGGACTCTCTATCGGATGGCTGAACGGTTTGGATTAGATCTTGGCGACGATGCTGAGAGCGGAGAAAAAGAGTAGTAGGCAGGATGAGCAGCCTGCTAGAGGAGTTGGAGCGCGTTCTTAATCAATCGTAATTGATTCTGCGCGCTCTGCGGTTGTGCGGTCGGTGAATCTTCCCACTGGGTGAATAGCCCGTCTTTGCCTTCATACACGACATGCAAGCGTAGTCTGCTGCTGGACTCCGAGGTTGGGGTCACCATGGCCTCTACGCGGCTTCGGCCTGTGCCGAAACGCCAACGGAGCAACCAGTCCCAGGGGCCGCTGATTTCTTGACGGTAGCCGGTCGTCAGGTTCTGGTCATCCGTTCGGTCGACGGAGTAGCCTCCCTCGGTCAGGATCTGCACGACGGCGGTTGTCACCTGGTCGGCCGAAGCCTGGAGCGTGACGTCGACCAGGTCCGGCTCATGGGGGATGGGAGGGGCGGCGCAGGCGGAGATCCAGATGATCAGGAGGGCGAAGCTGAGGAGGTGAAGTCTGCGGATCATGTGGCGGTATTGTCTTTCAAGCGATAGACGAGATGGGTATCGGTCTTCGCCACACCTTCGATTTCGTGAATCCGGCTCAGCACCAGCTGAGTCAGCGCATCCTGGTTCTGGACTTCCACTACGACAATGATATCCGGTTTCCCCCAACAGGGGTCGATGGTCTTGATCTGCGCGATGTCGGAGAGGGCCTTGACCACATCGCTCGTCCGTCCCGGCAGGACATCGATCAGTATGTAGGCCCGATCCGACATGACCACCCCGCCGTCCACTGGAGCTTGAATGGTACAGGGCACAGTAGGGCTAGCAGATTCCTGGGCACGGTAGCGGATGTTAGGCGTTTCTGTCAATGCGGAAGCGCTGTTCGATGGCTTGGCGGGAGTAGCGGCGGCAGGCTTTGTCTTCTTCATGCAGGGCCTCGTTTATGGACGATGAGTCGGTCGATGGTCGAGGAATCGTCCACCGTAGAGAGTAGGGAGAGTGTAGCCCTGCCCTTCCGGCGTGGCAAGGAAAGAGGGGAAAGCGAACGGGGAGGGTGGTCCAATGAGACGCTGATCCGGCGGGCGGAAGTTAGTCCTGCATCGCCAGCTTGACCGTGACGGCCCAGCCCAGTTGATCCAGGTTCACCGGCTTGCACCGCACATCGAACGCCCCGATATCCAATGCCGTTTGGAGCAGGGCTTCTTCTTGGCTGGCGGTCAGCATGATGACCCCGATCGACGGATTGGTTTGTTGGATGCGCCGCAGCACCTCAATTCCATTGATCCCCGGCATGTAGATATCGAGCAAGCCCAGATCGGGCGCGTTGGCGCGGATCAGGTCCAGCGCCTGGGCGGTGTCAACCTGGAGCGAGAAGGGCGCATAGCCGCTTTCTCGCAACGACTGCAAGATTAGGCGGGCATCGCTCTCCTATCCCTCGACGATTAATACCCGCAGTGGTCGACTCATCGTGCGCCTCGTTGTTGACCCAGACAGTTTGCCCGAAACGCTTGAAGCCATTGGCGTATGGCGCAGTTGTTGGTTCCTGGCAATTTTTTGACGCCGTTATGGGTTGTGATCACAGTGGAGTTCAATCCTAGATCATTCACACGCCACGCGTGCGGTATCCTTGCTACTGGTTCGCTCAATACGCTCAAGCTTGATACGTATTTTTCTACGGTCCCGCCACGCCGATTGGGCACACCCGCTATTTTTTGGCATGTGCCGGGGATTGCGTTGCCTGCTGCCTGGCGGCCGTGATGGCCGCATACTCAATGGCCTCTTTGGTGTTCTGCTTGATCTTCGGCCAGAGTTCTTTGTCGAATTCAGGGTCCTGGAGAACGGTGCGGATAGCCTGAGTGACTCCGACCTTGGCCCCATATTCGATGGCCTCTTTCACTTCTTGCCGGACCATGCCCAACATCACAGTGAATATTGCCAGCCAGACGACCGCGAACACGATAGCCCACGGGATCGCCTGGATAAATCCCCGCGTCAACAGTTGTCCATAACGTCTCTCTTCCATGCGCACCTCCTGATTCAAATGTTCGACGGCTTCACCCTGCTGGGTGGTGCTTGATAAGCGATAACCTATTCGACCTATGAGCAAGAGAGGGGCCGAGGAGCTGGGACTTGCATCTAGTGAATTTATTCGTATGATTTCAATCGAATAGAGGTTGCAGCGCGTTGGCGGTCAAAGCCGTGCCATCGCTAGTCGTCGCCTTTCGCTACAGATGAATTGGG
>CAMDPZ010000016.1 GCA_945905765.1 Nitrospira lenta | reverse complement strand
CCGCGCACTTCGCTGTCTCCTGCGGCCAGGACCATGCCTTGCGATTCGATACCCATGAGCTTCGCCGGCTTGAGGTTCGCGACAATGATGATCATCTTGCCGATCAGGGCCTCCGGCTCATATTTCTTGCCGATGCCTGCAACGATTTGCCGTTGCTCCCCTCCCTCGCCAAGGCTGACTTGCAGCTTGAGGAGTTTTTCCGATTTCGGCACTCGCTCCGCGCTGATGACCTTCGCGGTCTTGAGCTGAATTTTCATGAAATCGTCGATGGTAATCTGAGCCTGCGCGGCTGGCGCAGCAGCCGCTGGTTGTGGCGCGGGAATGGCCGGCGTGGGGATCGCTGCTGTCGGTTGCGGGGGAACGGTTGCGTCGCTCACGGTCTTCGCTCCTTGTGGTTGTGTTTCGATGCGGGGAAAGAGGGAGTTCCCCTTTCGGATCTTTGTTCCGCTTCGTAGTTTGCCCCACTTAATCTCTTGGCGTAAGAGCGGGGAGTTAAAGTCGGTATCAAGCCCTAACTGACTGGCAATATTCTTTGCGGTGCTAGGCATGAATGGGTAGATATAGAGACTCAAAATGCGCAGGCATTCAGCTGCTGTATACAAAACAGCATTGAGTTCTAATCGTTTATCCGGATCTTTTGCGAGTCTCCAGGGTTCGTGCTCATCAATAAATATATCTACGTTTGTAGCTTGATCTGTGATGCGACGGAGGAGATCGTTGAAGGCCAGATTCTCGAAGAAGTCGTCAAGGTGCTGGCTCACGTAAAGAAGCTCTTTTCTTGCATGACAAAGATGCAAGTATTTTTGAGGTTCTTTCTCAAGGTAGTCCTGGGGTACCTCAGGGATAGTGCCTTCGCAATTACGATCGATCATGGTCAATGTGCGGCTTAGGAGGTTGCCAATGCCATTTGCCAGATCGCTGTTTCTTCGTCCTGCCAGCGCCTGGACTGAGAAGTCTCCATCCTGGCCGAAAGGTGTCTCTCGAAGGAGAAAGTAACGAAAGGCGTCGGCGCTGAACTCGTCGATCATTTTGTTCGGGTCCACAGCGTTGCCGCGGCTCTTCGACATCTTTTCGCCATCGACGGTCCACCAGCCATGGGCGAAGATCGTTTTTGGCAGCGGCAGGTTCAGGGCCATGAGCATCGTGGACCAGTAGACTGCGTGGGTGGTCAGAATATCCTTACCGACGAGATGGACCGAGGCGGGCCAGAACTGATCGAAGGAGGGCTTTTTCGGGAGATATTCCAAAGCTGAGACATAGTTCACCAGCGCGTCGAACCAGACATAGGTCACGCAGTCTTTGTCGAAGGGGAGCTCGATGCCCCAGGAGAGGCGCGATTTGGGCCGGGAGATCGAGAGGTCGCCGAGGGTTTGCGTCGTCAGAAACCCCAGGACTTCATTGCGCCGCGATTCGGGGCGGATGAAGTCGGGATGTTGCGTGATGTGCTGGATCAGGCGCTCCTGATACTGCCCCATCTTGAAAAAGTAGTTGTGTTCGCTGAGCTGCTCTACCGGGCGTTTGCAGTCAGGGCAGAGGCCGGCTGTGACATCCTTCTCCGTCCAGAACCGCTCGTCGAAGGTGCAGTACCAGCCAGTGTAATCGGCTTTGTAAATCAGGCCTGCATCGAAGAGCTCTTGAAGATATCGCTGGACGACGGACTTGTGTTGGGCATCGGTTGTCCTGATGAAGGCGTCGTGCGAGATGTTCAGCCGTTTCCAGAGTTCCTGGAATTGGGGCGCGAGCTTGTCGCAATGGGCTTGCGGGGCGATGCCGGCCTTGGCTGCGGCCTGCTGAACCTTTTGCCCATGTTCGTCGAGCCCTGTGAGGAAGAATACGTCGCGCCCACGCAGGCGCCAGTAGCGGGCCAGGACGTCGGCCGCTACGGTGGTATAGGCATGCCCGATATGGGGCACGTCGTTCACGTAATAAATCGGCGTCGTGATGTAGAAGCTGTTGGGATTACTCATGGGGCGTGACAAAAGATAGCAGGTAATAAACGGCGAAAGCTAGGTTGATAGGGGGGCGGACGACAGGGTGAGCGCATCGCGCAGGCGGAGCAGGATCATTTCCAGCGCCATCTGGAGATTGAGATGGCGCGTGGCTCGCTGCTCGGTCAGTTCGATTTCACGGAGCAGGCCCAGCAAGGCATCGGTATCGGCTTGCTGCGCGTAGGATTCCAGCGTGGTGAGGTCGTCGAGGTTGAGGATCTGGTCGCGATCTCCTCCGACCTGGATCAAGACGAGGTCGCGGATCCAACGAGTCATCCAGGCGAGGATGTCCTGGGCCTTGTCTGCTTTGGCAATCGCTTCCGCCGAAGAGAGGATGGAGCCGATCGATTGCAAGGATTGGGGCCGGACCAAGTCCACGAGTTCTTGTTGGCGTTGGCGTGTGTCTTTGACGTCGGCAGTGAGGGCTTCCCCGATACGGCCTTCGCTGATGATGGCGAGGAATCGCGCGTCTGACGGAGGGATTTCACGTTTCAGAATGAGCGCGGCCTCCACCTGGGTGCGGGCCGGAGTCGTGAAACGCAGGGCCTGACAGCGCGACCGGATGGTCGCGGGGAGGGCTGCGGGGCGGCTGGAGATCAGGAGGAAGAGACTGTGGCCTGGCGGCTCCTCCAATGTTTTCAGTAAAGCGTTGGCTGCGCCGATCGTCATGCGGTCTGCGTCGTTGATCAGGCAGATTTTCCGCTCGCCGATAAGCGGACGATACATGATCTGATGTTCGATCTCGCGGACCTGTTCGATTTTGATTTGCTGGGTGGCCTGTTCGGGATCCGGTTCGATGACGAAAAAGTCCGGATGGGTGCGGGCTTCAATTTGTTGGCAGGACCGGCAGGTTCCGCAACTGTCGAGTCCTTCCGATTCGGGAGGCTGCTCGCAGCTGAGCGCTTGCGCGAAACGAATGGCCGTCAATCGTTTTCCGATCGCTTCTTCGCCATGGAACAGGTAGGCGTGAGCCAGTCGTTCATGGGAGACGGCGGCTTGGAGGAGCGTAATGGATTGCTGATGACCGATACAGTCGCGAAAGGGCATGTTAGCTCCGGCTGCGTGGCGATCGACGAGGTTTCTTGAGCCAGCCTAGCACGATCTCTGTGAGCTCGTCCCGGACTTCTTGCGGGGGCCGATTCGCATTCACGACTTTCATGCGGCCCGGTTCTTCTGCTGCGAGAGCCAGAAAGCCCCGTCGCACCTTGCGATGGAAACGTTCCGCTTCCCGGTCCAGCCGATTCTGCTGGCCACGATCGGCTCTCCTTCTGGCCAAGCCCACTGAGATCGGGAGGTCGAGGAGAAGAGTGAGGTCCGGCGCCAGTCCGTTTGTTGCGACTGCGTTCGTTGCCCGCAGCCATTGCAGATCAAGGCCTCGCGCGAATCCTTGATAGGCCAAGGTGGAATCGGAAAACCGGTCGCAGAGTACGACGGTGCCATTCTGCAACGCCGGTTCGATGAGATGCGTGACGTGCTGGCTTCTCGCCGCGAGGATCAGCAGGGCTTCCGCTTGAGGCGTGACCGGTTCTTTTGACGAGGCAGTGAGGAGAATATGGCGGATCGCTTCGGCTGTCGCCGTGCCGCCCGGCTCTCTCGTTTGGAGTACGCGATAACCTGCCTTGGTCAGCACCTTGGCGAGGTGGCAGATCTGGGTGCTTTTCCCGCTACCCTCGACCCCCTCCAGGGTAATGAAGAGACCGCGAGTCTGCCGTTTTTTTATGCCCATTGAGCTGGTTCTTTCACCGGTGGAGAAAACGGGCGGGATGGTATTCCAAGTTGTTGAAAATAGCAAGAAAAGGCTTGCGAGGCCCTCATCATTCTCTGTATGATGACGGCCTACTTCCGGCGGCTCTCATTTATGCTGAAAACCTCGCTAAAACGCTACTTTCTGACAGGCCTGCTGGTCATTATCCCCCTGTGGGGAACTGTCCTCATTTTGAAGACTCTTTTCGTGGCGGTGGATGGGATTTTGGGAGACCTCCTGGTCCGGCTGGTGCCAAGTCATTATGTGCCGGGATTGGGGATTCTTTCGTTGATTCTGTTGGTGCTGGTGACCGGGCTCTTTGCCACGAACTTTATGGGCAAGCAAATCGTGAAGTGGTGGGAGGAATTGTTGAACCGTGTGCCACTCGTGCGGGGGATCTACTCGACCTTGAAGTCCATGATGGACATTTTGTCGTTTTCCGATTCCGATCATCCCTCCTACAACCGCGTCGTACTGATTCAGTTTCCCAGGAACGGCAATTACTGTTTCGCGTTCGTGACCGGCGCGACCAAAGGGGAGATGCAGGATCTCGCGCAGGAGCCCTTGATCCATGTCTATGTGCCGACGTCGCCGAATCCGACGTCCGGCTATTTCCTCCTGGTGCCGGAACATGAAGTTGCTTCTATCGATATGAGCGTAGAGGAGGCGATGAAGCTCATCGTCTCAGGCGGGCTCTGTTCGCCCTCCACGTCCCTGTCCTCGGCCGTGATGGCCGCGACGAAGCAGAGTATGGTCAAGCAACCTGACGCGGGAGTGCCGATCGGATGAGCCGCTCACGAACCACTGAACCCGCAGCGGTGAAGAAGCCGGCCAACTCAGACCGGCAGGGAAAGATCCCCGGCCTCGCAGTGGTTGTTATGGCGGCCGGGCAGGGGACACGCATGCGCTCAAAGCAGGCGAAGGTGCTACATCCTGTGGCGGGCCAGGCGATGGTGCTCTATTCGGTCGGACTCGCATTGCGCGTCGCCGGAGAGCCTGTGGCGGTCGTGGTCGGCCATCAGGCAGAGCTGGTTCGCCAGGCGATCGATCAATCGGTGTCGGACAAGAAGGGCGCTCGCGTGTCGATCGTCGAGCAACGGAAACAATTGGGCACGGGCCATGCGGTGTTGCAGAGCCGTCCGGTGTTCGGGGTGGGCAAACGGGGCGCTCCTTCCAGCTATTTGATTCTGAACGGCGATACGCCGCTGCTCCGGGAAGAGACCGTGCGTGAACTTCTGCGCGTGCATGAAACGGAGCGCGCGACCGTGACCCTGCTGACCGCGGAGCTGGACGACGCGAGCGGCTATGGGCGGGTCGTCCGTGCTCCTTCAGCCGAACGGAGCGTCCTTCGCATCGTCGAGGATCGCGACGCCAGCGCCGCGGAGCGAGCGATCCATGAAATCAACGTGGGCACCTATGTGGTCGACGGAGAGTTTCTCTTTAGCGCGCTGGAAAAACTCGACCCCAGCAATGCTCAGGGCGAATATTATTTGACGGATATCGTCCGGCTTGCGGAACGGGCCGGACGGCGCATTGCAGCGGTCGTGCTCGACGATCCCGACGAGGGACTGGGCGTGAATACGAGGCGGCAGCTCGCCGAGGCGGAGCAGGTCGTGCGGTGGCAGATTCGGGACCGGTGGCTGGATGCGGGGGTGACGATGCTCGATCCTGCTTCGGTCTGGCTCGACGCGACCGTCACGATCGGGAAAGACACGGTGCTCTATCCTAACGTGACGCTCGAAGGGACGACGGTCATCGGAGAAGATTGTCTGGTGCGCTCCCATACGCGATTGACGGATTGCACTGTCGGGAACGGCGTTGAGATTTTGGATCACTGTGTATGTGCCGACTCGCAGATCGAGGACGAGGCGCGCGTGGGCCCCTTCGTGCATCTGCGGCCCGGCGTGGTGGTGCGGAAGAAGGCCAAGGTCGGGAACTTTGTCGAGATGAAGAAAACCGATCTGGGCGAGGGCTCGCAGGCGAACCATCTGAGTTATCTGGGGGATGCGAAGATCGGGAAAGGGGTCAACATTGGCGCCGGCACCATCACCTGCAACTACGACGGGTCGCGAAAGTTTCAGACGGTCATCGGGGATGGGGTTTTTATCGGGAGCGACACCCAGCTGGTTGCGCCGGTAACGGTGGGAGCAGGAGCCGTCGTCGCAGCCGGCACCACGGTCACGGAGGATGTGCCGGCTCATGCGTTGGCGATCTCGCGGGTGGTGCAAGTGAATCGCGCAGGATGGGCGGCGCGCCGCCGCGCCTTGGCGACAGCAGTCCCGGGTAAGGCGGCGAAGAAGCCCGCGGCAAGCCAATCCAAAAAGCGGAGATAGGTAGCTCGTATGTGTGGAATCGTCGGATATGTGGGCGATCAGGAGGCGGTGCCGATTCTCATCGGCGGCCTGGCGAAGCTGGAGTATCGAGGATACGACTCGGCCGGCGTCGCGGTGCTGCAAGGCGAGAAGATTGAAGTCCGGCGCAGCGTCGGCAAGCTGGCCAATCTTCAGAAGTCGCTCAAGGAAAAAGAGCTCGTCGGCACCGTGGGGATCGGTCACACGCGCTGGGCGACGCACGGGAAGCCTTCGGAGCAAAACGCCCACCCGCACCGCTCGAAGGGCTGCGTGCTCGTGCATAACGGCATCATCGAAAACTATCAGCCGTTGAAACAGCAGCTGGAAAACGAGGGGTACAAGTTTCACTCGGAAACGGATACGGAAGTGGTCGCGCACCTGATCGACAAATATTTCCAGCCTGGCGTGAAGCTGGCTGAGGCGGTGAGGGCTGCGACCAAGGACGTGCGAGGCAGTTATGCGCTCGCGGTTATTTCGGAGCGGGAACCGGGAACGATGATTGCGGCGCGCGCGGGTTGCCCGCTGGTGGTGGGCACAACGGCCCATGCGTCTTTCGTCGCTTCCGACGTCATGGCGATGCTGGCCCATACCCGTGACGTGACCTACCTCGAAGAGGGGGATCTGGCGGTTGTGACCGCGACGGGCATCTCGCTCATCGATATCGAGGGCCGTCCGGTGAAACGGAAATTGACGAAGATCACCTGGGATGCTTCCGCGGCGGAAAAGGGCGGCTTTCCGCATTTCATGTTGAAGGAGATTCACGAACAGCCGCAGACGATCCTCGATACGATGCGCGGGCGGTATTCCTACGATACCGGCGAGGCGGATCTTCCGGACATCGGCTTGACGCCGAAAGAGTTTGCCGCCGTCGGACGGATTTGGATCGTGGCCTGCGGCACCTCGTGGCATGCGGGGCTGGTGGGGAAGTATCTGCTGGAGGAGATGGTGCGCACGCCGGTGCAGGTGGATATCGCCAGCGAATTCCGCTATCGCGATCCGCTGGTCAAGAAAGACGATCTCTTCATCACGATCTCGCAGTCCGGCGAGACGGCCGACACGCTGGCCGCAGCCCGTGAAGCGAAGGAGAAGGGGGCGCGGGTCGTTTCGATCGTGAATGTGGTGGGGAGCACCCTGGCCCGCGAGTCGGACGGAGTCCTCTATACCCACTGCGGGCCGGAGATCGGCGTCGCCTCGACCAAGGCCTTCACGGCGCAGCTTACGGCGCTCTACATGTTGGCGCTGCATTTAGGCCGTGTGCGCGGAACTCTGGCGGTTGCGGACGGGAAGGCCTGGCTCGACCGTCTCGTGCGGCTCCCGGTCTTGGTCGAGCAGGTGCTTGGCCGCGAGGCGGAGATCGTGGCGATTGCCAAGCGCTATTACAAGAAGCGGAATTTTCTGTTCCTCGGGCGCGGCATCAACTTTCCGATCGCGCTGGAAGGGGCCCTGAAGCTGAAGGAAGTGTCCTATATCCATGCCGAAGGCTATGCAGCGGGAGAGATGAAGCATGGCCCGATCGCGCTCATCGACAAGGATATGCCGGTGGTCGTGTTGGCGCCGAAGGACCGTCTGTACGAAAAGACCGTGAGCAACCTGATGGAAGTGAAGGCCCGGCGCGCGCCGGTCATTGCGTTGGTGGCGGAAGGCGAGCGGGAGTTGGGGAAGATCGCCGATGCGATCTTCACGATTCCCGACACCCATCCCTTGCTCTCGCCGATTTTGTTTACGATTCCCTTGCAGCTTTTGGCCTATCATGTCGCCGTGCTGCGGGGAGCGGATGTGGATCAGCCGCGGAACTTGGCCAAGAGCGTGACGGTCGAATGATGCGTCGGAAGGTCGCCATGTCGGAACGTCGTCAAGTCTCGACGCGGGATTCGACCTTCGACTTTACAGACTTGATGACGTGAGGGACGAATTTTCATGAACATTACCAAACAGGAAGTCGAGAAGGTCGCGAAGCTGGCGCGGCTGGAGTTGACGGAGAGCGAGAAGGCGGCTTTTACCAAGCAGCTGAGCCAGATCCTTACGCACGTGGAAACGTTGAAGCAATACGACACCACCGGTGTTGAGCCGACGGCCACGGTGTTGGGGCAGGCCAATGTGTTCCGCCCCGATGAGGCGCGGCCGTCCCTGCCCGTCGAGCGGGCGGTGGTCAATGCGCCGGAGTCGGCCGACGGGTTTTTTGTCGTACCGAAAATTATTGAAGATCGCCAACCCCTTTAAGCAAATAAGCGAGGTTTGAATGTTCAGGCAAATGTTGCGGTCGAAAATTCATCGCGCCACGGTCACGGAGTCCTGCCTCGATTATGAAGGCAGTCTCACGATCGATGAGAATCTGATGGAAGCGGCGGGGATTTTGCCCTATGAGGCGATCGTCTGTTCCAATTTGAATAACGGCGAGCGGTTCATGACCTATGCGATGGCGGGCAAGCGCGGCGCGGGCGAAATCATCCTCAACGGGCCGACGGCGCGGAAGGGCGCGGTGCGCGATCAGATCATCATTTTCTGTTACGAGTATTATTCGGAAGAAGAAATTACCCGGCATGCGCCCAAGATCATCCAGGTCAATGAAAAGAACCAGATGGTGCCAGGGAAGACGAAACGCTGATGTCGATTCATAAACTCACGCTCTATGAGCTCCATAAGAAATTCACCGCCGGGGAAGTCACGGCCACGGAGATCGTGCGCGCCTACGGGCTGCGGATCGGCCAGGTGGAGTCCAAGGTGAAGGCCTACATCACGCAGACCAAGGACTCGGTGGTGACACAGGCGAGCGCACTCGACGCGTCCCTGAAAGGCTGGCGGAAGACGGCGCCGATGATGGGTATGCCCCTGGCGATCAAAGACAATATCTGCACCGAGGGAGTGACCACGACCTGCGCCTCACGGATGCTTGGCAACTTTGTGCCGCCCTACGATGCGACCGTGATTGCGAAGTTGCGTGAAGAGGGATATTTGCTGCTCGGGAAGACCAACCTTGATGAATTTGCGATGGGCTCTTCCACCGAGAACTCTGCCTTTGGGCCGAGCCGCAATCCCTGGAACCTGCATTGTGTGCCGGGGGGGTCCAGCGGAGGCTCTGCCGCTGCGGTGGCGGCGGACGAATGTGCGGCGGCCTTGGGGTCCGATACGGGCGGGTCGATCCGTCAGCCTGCGGCGTTTTGCGGGGTAGTCGGACTCAAGCCGACCTATGGACGGGTTTCTCGATATGGGTTGATCGCCTTTGCCTCCTCGCTCGATCAAATCGGACCGATCACGAAAGATGTGACAGACGCGGCGTTCCTTCTCGGCGCCATTGCCGGCCACGATCCGTTGGATTCGACGTCGGCCGATGTCCCAGTGCCGGACTACATGAAGGCGCTGAAGAAGAAAGATCTTAAGAGGCTGAAGGTCGGGGTGCCAGCTGAGTTCTTTGCTGAGGGACTGGACCCGGATGTGGAGCAGGCCGTGCGGGCGGCGATCGAGGAGCTGAAAGCGCTTGGAGGTACGATCAAGGAAATCCAGTTGCCCCGGACGGATGCGGCCGTGGCGACCTATTATGTCATTGCGACAGCCGAGGCCAGTTCGAATCTGGCCCGCTACGACGGGGTGAAGTTCGGACTTCGCGCCAAAGAAACGAAGGACCTGCTCGACCTCTATATGAAGACGAGGCAGGAGGGGTTCGGGCCGGAAGTGAAGCGCCGGATCATGCTAGGAACCTATGTGCTCAGCGCGGGCTATTACGATGCGTATTACGGGAAGGCGCAGGCGGTGCGTACCTTGATCCGCCAGGATTTCGATGTGGCCTTTCACGACGTCGATCTCATCGTGACTCCCGTGACGCCCACGCCGGCATTTCAGTTCGGCGCGAAGAGCGAAGATCCGCTGCAGATGTATTTGTCGGATATTTTCACCATTTCGGTGAACCTGGCCGGGGTGCCGGCGATTTCGCTGCCCTGTGGCTTTAGTCAGACAGGTTTGCCTATCGGGTTGCAGCTGATCGGGCGGCCCTTCGAAGAGGACACGCTCTTGCGGGCGGCCTATGCCTATGAACAGAGTACGCAATGGCGGACGAAGAAGCCGGTGATACGGTGAGGGGCAAGGGGATATAGGGGTAACGGGTTAGCGGAGGTGCCTTATGACAATCGTTGAAATGGCTGTGCTGCTGGTGGCGGTTGCATTTGTGGTGTTGGTGGGCTATCTCGTGCCGGTGCTGATTCAGCTTCGCAAGACCGTGGCGGAGTCCGAGCAGCTGTTCGCCACGATGAACGAGGATTTGCCGCCGTTGATCGGCGAGCTTCGGGCCATGAGCCACAACCTCAACGACCTGACAGAACAGGCTCGCGGGGGAGTCGAACATGCTGCCGTCCTTTTGCATGCGGTCGGGGAAGTGGGAGAGTCGGTTCAGCATGTGCACGATGTCGTGAGGGGCTCGAGCGGATCGTTCGTGAACAATGTGGCGAGCGTGGTAGCAGGATTCAAAGCCGCAACTCAAGTCATGAGAGAGCGGTTTCGCGAAGAAGGAGGGCATCACAATGGCGGATGATCGAGGTTCCTCGGCAGCAACAGTCATGCTGGCATTTCTGGGCGGCGCGGCAATTGGTGCAGTAGCGGCCCTCTTGTTGGCTCCTCAGACCGGACGGGAGTCGCGTGAGCAGTTGCGGGGCTATGCCCGTCGCGCAGAAGACAATCTGCGGGATATGGCAAGCCGAGCGGGCGATGCGGTGGAAGAGGTCGTGGAAGAGGGGAAAGAATTTGTGGACTCGAAGAAGGCGGTCCTTCGCGAGGCGTTCGATGTCGGACGTGAGGCGATGAAACGCGAGCGCGATCGATTGCGTGGAGAGGAACGCAGCTAAATTATGACGTACGAAGTCGTCATCGGAGTGGAAGTGCATGCGCAGCTGCGGACGAAGTCCAAGCTGTTTTGCGGTTGCGGGACGCAATTCGGGCTGACGGCCAATAGCCAGACTTGCCCGCTCTGCCTGGGACTTCCCGGCACGTTGCCGGTGATCAATCGGGCGGCGGTCGAGATGGCGGTGCGGGCCGGCTTGGCGTTGAATTGCACCATCGCGGCGAACAATCTCTTTGCGCGCAAGAACTACTTCTATCCGGACCTGCCCAAGGGCTATCAGATTTCGCAATACGAGGAGCCGATCTGCGAGCATGGCTGGATCGAGATTGCCCCGGCCGACGGCAAGCCCCGGCGCGTTCGTATCAGGCGCGCCCACTTGGAAGAAGACGCGGGGAAGAGCGTCCATGTGGTCGGCGCCAATGGGAGCCGTGTCGATTTGAATCGGGCCGGCACGCCGCTGCTGGAGATTGTGACGGAGCCGGACCTCCGGTCGGCCGATGAAGTCGTGGCCTACTTGAAGGGCCTTCGCGATGTGCTCATGTATCTCGAAGTCTGTGACGGCAATATGGATGAGGGGAGCTTCCGCTGCGAGCCGAACCTCTCGCTTCGTCCGGTGGGCCAGAAGGAATTCGGCACCAAGGTCGAACTGAAAAATATCAATTCGTTCAAGTTCGTCAAAGATGCCATCGAGTATGAGATCAAGCGCCAGACCAAGGTGCTGAGCGAGGGCGGGAAGATCAATCAGGAGACCAGGCTCTGGAACCTCGATCGCGGCGAGACGGCAGTCATGCGCTCCAAGGAAGAGGCGCACGACTATCGCTATTTCCCCGATCCTGATCTGGTGCCGCTCAAGCTGGACAAGGAATGGATCGAGGGTTGCCGCAAGCAGGTGACGGAATTGCCTGCCGCCAGGCTTCAGCGATTCGTCAGCGAGTTTGCTCTGTCCGAGTACGATGCCGGTGTGCTGACGGCGTCGAGGGCTGTGGCCGATTACTTCGAGACGGCGGTGAAACTCTTCAATCAGCCCAAGACGGTGAGCAATTGGGTGATGGGCGAACTCACCAGGGAACTGAATAACTCAGGAACCGATGCGAGCGTCTCGCCGGTTTCGCCGGAACGGCTGGTGAGTCTGTTGCAGTTGGTCGAGCAGGGGACGATCAGTTTGAAGGTCGCGCGCGAGATTTTCCCGGAAGTGTATAGCAGCGGGAAGACGCCCGAGCAGATCGTTCAGGAGCAGGGCCTCGTGCAAGTCTCCGACGAAGGGGCGCTGGATCAGATCATTATTGACGTGCTGGCAAAGAATCCGTCGCAGGTGGCGCAATTCAAAGAGGGCAAGCAGCAAGTATTGGGGTTCCTGGTCGGGCAGGTGATGAAGTCGTCAGGCGGCAAGGCGAATCCCGGGAAGGTGAATGAGTTGTTGAAGAAGAAGTTGGCGGGGTGAGGCTGGGTGCCTTCTTTGCTCGCGCAACGCGCGGCCGCAGAAGGCCCTCGTTGGACGCGCGCAGCCGAAGGCACCTCAGTCCCATCCCTGAGAGTGACCAGTCATAAGAGGGAGTAGAAGAGCATGAGCGCGATTCGAGAGATCAAGGGACGGCAGATACTAGATTCGCGGGGGAACCCGACGATCGAGGCGGAAGTCACGCTGGACAGTGGGGCCTGTGGGCGGGCGGCTGTGCCTTCCGGGGCTTCGACCGGTGAGAAGGAAGCGATCGAACTGCGCGATGGCGACAAAAAGCGCTGGATGGGGAAAGGCGTGTCGAAGGCCGTGGGCAACATCAGCAAGCTGATCGCCCCGGAGCTGTTAGGGATGGAAGCGCTCGATCAAGTCGAGATCGACCAGATGATGATCGATCTGGATGGCACGAAAACGAAGAGCCGGCTTGGCGCCAATGCCATTTTGGGTGTCTCCCTGGCCGTGGCGAAGGCAGCGGCGTCTGAAACAGGTCAGCCGCTCTATCGCTACCTTGGCGGGACGAATGCGCGAGTGTTGCCGGTGCCGCTGATGAATATCATCAACGGCGGCGCCCATGCCGACAACCGGCTGGACTTGCAAGAGTTCATGATCATGCCGGTGGGGGCGCCCAGTTTCAGCGAGGCCTTCCGGATGGCGACCGAGGTGTTCCATACGCTTAAGGCATTGTTGAAGAAAAAAGGCCTGAATACGGCGGTTGGCGACGAAGGCGGGTTTGCGCCGGATCTCCAGTCGAATGAAGAGGCGCTTGGCTTGATTATGGAGGCGATCGAGGCGGCAGGCTATAAGCCTGGGCGCGACATCGCCCTTGCCTTGGACTGCGCCGCCAGTGAACTCTATGAGAAGGGCCGATATTATCTGGAAGCAGAAAAGAACCCTGAGCGCTCCGCTGAGGAGATGATTCTGTACTACGCGAAGCTCGTGGATCGCTATCCGATTCTCTCCATCGAAGATGGATTGAGCGAGTTGGATTGGAAGGGTTGGAAGCTGATGACGGAGAAGCTGGGCAAGAAGGTCCAATTGGTCGGAGACGATATCTTCGTGACCAATGTGGAGATCTTTGCTAAAGGAATCAAGGAAGGGATTGCGAATTCCATCCTGATCAAGCTCAACCAGATCGGCACCCTGACGGAAACGTTGGAGGCGATTGAGTTGGCGAAGCGGTCTGGCTATACCGCGATCATCTCGCACCGATCAGGGGAAACAGAGGATACGACGATCGCGGACGTGGCGGTCGCGACCAACAGCGGGCTCATTAAGACCGGATCGCTGTCCAGGACGGATCGTGTGGCCAAGTATAATCAGCTGCTCAGGATCGAGGAAGAGCTGGGTTCGAGCGCAGTCTATCTGGGGCGTGAGGCTGTGCCGGGGCGATAGTTGAGGATGCGAGCACGACGATGATCATTAAGCAGAACAGAGGCAGACAGTGGCTCGACTGGCAGCGCCGCATGGTCACGGGCGCGCATTATGCCGGAGGCGCCGCTTGTCTGTTGCTGCTGGTCGCGTTGGTGTTTGGCGATATGGGTCTGCCGCGGTATTTCTCCATGCGCGATCACGCACAACAACTGGACCTCGATCTTCAAGAGCTGCAGCGGGCAACCCGCACGCTGCGGGGGGAGATCGACCGTTTGGAGCGAGATCCTGCGAAGATCGAACAGTTGGCGCGAGAGCAGCTCGGCTATGTCCGCAAAGGTGAAACCGTGTATCAATTGGTTCCTTCACCATCACAGGAGCGGCCCCGTCCGTAGTTGCACCATGAAGTTTGGCACAGTCGCAATCATTGGCCGACCGAACGTCGGCAAGTCGACCTTACTCAACCAATTGTTGAAGCAGAAGGTGGCGATCGTTTCGGATAAACCGCAAACGACGAGAACGAGAATTTTGGGAGTCGTGCATGCGCCTGGCGCGCAGATCGCGTTACTCGATACGCCGGGGCTGCACAAGCCGCAACATTTGCTTAACCGCCGCATGGTCCGCACCACGGTCGAGACGTTGGAGGAGGCGGACATCTTGTACGTGTTGATGGACACGACGAGTTCGCCCGGTCCCGGCGATCTGTTGGTGATCGATCATGTGAAGGGGGCGATCCGGAAGCGTCCGCGTCCGGTGATCTTGGTGCTGAACAAGGTGGATCTGGTCAATAAGCTCAAGTTGCTGCCGGTGATGGAGACCTACGCGCGACTCTTCGCCTGGACGGACGTGGTGCCGGTGTCGGCGGAAACCGGCGACAATGTCGATCGTCTGCTGTCCGTGACCGTGGCCCATCTTCCGGAAGGAGATGCGGGCTATGGGGAAGACACCGTAACCGATCAGTCCATGCGGACTTTGGCCGCCGAGATGATTCGCGAGAAGATCTTGCTCCAGACCTATGAAGAAGTGCCCTACTCGGTGGCGGTGGAGATCGATGCCTTTGTGGAGGAGGGGAAGCTGGCCCGCATCAGCGCGACGGTGCTGGTCGAGCGAGAGTCTCATAAGGCGATCCTGATCGGGAAGCACGGAGATCGGCTCAAGGAGGTCGGGACCGAGGCGCGGAAGGAACTGGAAGAGATCTTTGAGATGAAAGTGTTTCTGCAGCTGTGGGTGAAAGTGCGGGAGGCATGGCGGGAAGATGAGCATGCCCTCACGGAGCTGGGATATTAGATGGTCCGCCAGTCCATAACGTCATCAAGTCTCGGTCGAAGACTTGCCGACGTTCGACGTTCAGACTTTTAGGCTTGGGATGACAATGCAGCCAACTGAACGCATGCCAGAATCAAGTCCGGTAGATCCGCGCCCTCGTCCGGGAGAGAAGGATCTCCTCCGCGACGCGTTGCGCGACCCCGCCGATCGAGGCAGGACCAAGTCCGACATCGTTTTGTTGTCGGTGCAGCGGCTGTTGCGCCGTGGCGCGATCACTAATCTCGCCAAGATGCTGGGTCGGATGCACCAGGCCGATGTGGCCAAAGTGATCGTCCATCTGTCGTCCTCCAAAGAAAAACGCGAAGTGTTCGAGCTGGTACGGGGCGAGTCGAAGCGCGGCCAGGTGTTGAGCGAACTCGATAGCGACAGCATTAATCAGGTGTTGGCGGATCTGCTGCCCTCGGATATTGCCTGGTTGATCAAGGACCTCGGTCCTGATGACGTGGCCTACATCCTCGGGGTGCTGCCGGAAGAGAGAGCGACGGAGATTCTCTCGTTGATGCGGACGGAGGACTCCACGGAAGTCGCCGACCTGCTGAAGTATCCGAAGGATACGGCCGGCGGCATCATGACGACGGAGTTCTTCGCGCTGCCGGAAGAAGCGACGGCGCAGGATGCCATCCGCCGCCTCCAGCTGGCGACCGATGCGGAAATGGTGTTCTACATTTACGTAACCGACCGGGATGAGCGTCTGGTCGGGGTGCTCTCGCTGCGGCAGTTGCTGACGGTCCCTCCCTCGACGCCGCTGAAAAACATCGCCACGCGCGACGTGATCAGTGTGACGGTCGATATGGACCAGGAGGAAGTCGCTCGCCAGGTGGCGAGTTACAACTTGCTCGCGATTCCCGTCATCGACAAAGACAATAAATTGGTCGGCATCATCACGGTCGACGACGTGGTGGACGTGATCCGGGAAGAAGCGACCGAAGACATGCTCAAGATGGCCGGCGCGATCGAGGAGGACTCGGTCTCGAAATCCTCCAGCGTGGCATCGGCGAAGCACCGGCTCCCCTGGCTCTTTACGAACCTCGTCGGCAGTCTCTTCTCGGGCGCGATTCTGTGGGAGTTCCGCTACACGATTCAGGAAGTGGTGGCCATCGTCAGTTTTATCCCGGTCATCGCCGCCATGGGCGGAAACGTGGGTCTTCAGTCCTCGACGCTGATTATTCGCGGATTGGCGACAGGGCTGATCGCGCTGACAGATGTGCGGACCGTGTTTATCCGGGAAATTAAGGTTGGCCTTCTGATGGGGCTCGCCTGCGGGCTGATTCTCACCATTGTGGGCTGGCTGTGGCATCAAGCCTTTCTGGGGATGGTCGTGGGGGTATCGCTGATTATGGCCTTCATGGTCTCGACCAGTATGGCGACGTTCATGCCCATTCTGCTGAAGCGCATGGGAGTGGATCCTGCCGTGGCGGCTGGTCCCTTTGTGACGACGGCCAACGACATCACGGGCATTACCATCTATCTCACCCTGGCGACCCTGTTTATGGACCATCTGCGCTAGCAAGAACCGTCAAACGTGAGGCGTGAAATATGAAATGTGAGCGAGACAAGGAAGACGTGCGTGGTCTCAAGGCCGAAGACCGAAGGCTGAAGACCGAAGGTTGGGGTTCAAGGTTCCGAACACTTCAGCCTTTAGCCTTCAGCCTGTCTCGTTGTTCACGCCAGTCCCGCGTGTATCTCCCATGCCGCTGATCAAGACCGCGGCGATCACATTGAAAAGCCGGAAGTGGGGCGACGCGGATCGTATCGTCACCTTCTATACCAAGGAAATGGGCAAGGTTCGCGGTGTGGCGCGGGGAGCGCGCCGGATGAAGAGCCGACTTGGCGCCTCCCTCGAACCTCTCACGATCTGCCATCTCAACCTGTTCGAAAAGTCCGGCGATTCGCTCTATCGTATTTCGCAGGTCGATCTCGTGGAACCCTTCATGAAGTTTCGCGAAGACTTGACGCTGATGACCGCTGCCGCGCGGATGGTCAATGTGGTGGGGGCGGTGACGCCGGACGGGGACCCGGACCCGCAGCTCTTCGACACGCTCGAGCAGGGCCTGCGCGCCTTGATCACGAGCCAGGATCCGGCGATGACGGCATTGCTGTTTCAGATCAGGCTGCTGGGGTTTCTCGGGTTTCGCCCCCAGACCGATCACTGTGCCGCCTGCGGCAAGGGACGGTTGGTGGGAGAGCTACAGTTCTCGCCTCTGTCAGGAGGGCTGGTTTGTACGGTCTGTGCGGCGCGCCAATCCTTTCGTTGTTTGCCGCTTTCACGAGGGAGCCTGGCCTTTCTGCATCAGGCGTTGCAGCTGTCCTCTTCGATGGTCGATCGTTTGAGGGCCGCAGGGCAAGTCCGGTACGAGGTGGAAAATGCGATTGAAGGCTATGTCACAGTAGTGGCGGGCAGGCAACTGCCTCCGGTGAATTTTTTGTCCTATCCGTCCTGATCAGGAGCGATGGGGTTGCAGTGGAAGGAAGCGGTAAGGATGACTGAGACCCTGTATGAGCCAAAAGATATGTCCTGGGTGGACAAGGGCGTGCTGGGCATCGAATGGAACGATGGGCACAAGTCCGTCTATCCCGTCCGGTATCTCCGTCAGCAATGTCCTTGCGCCGCCTGTGTGGACGAGTGGTCCGGCGTCCGGCGTTTGCAGCCTGACGATGTGCCGATCGTGATCATGTTGCAGGATGTGCAGCCGGTCGGACGCTATGCCTTGCAATTTACCTGGAGCGATGGCCACGACACGGGAATCTACTCCTATGGCCTCCTCCGTCGGATCTGTCAATGTGATGTCTGTCAGCCGGTCAAACCGATTGAGCCAAGGAGCCGGCGTCTTTTATGAGAACATTTGCGGATCGGTTCCGCGACCGTGATGTGTCTCGCCGCTCTGGATGGGCCGGTCTCTGCGTGGCGGCTGCCCTGGGGGTCGCGCTCGGTTGCAGCTGGATGCCGTCGCTGGAGGAACAGTCAGGTCATGTGAAAGCCAACGAGTTATTGCTCCATCAGTTGACCTCCCCTGCGTTTTTCGAGGCCTGGGGGCCTCCGGCCTATCAGCATGTCGAATTCATGCAGTTCTTCGTCATGGAGGACAAATCGCTGGTTCCTCGCTCGCGGGTGGCGATTGGCGAGGCGCCAGGCGGGTGGGAGGTCAATCTTGAGGCTGGCGATGGACTATTTCTCGCCTATCCGGATCGCGGATGGCTGGTGGTCTTTTTTGAGGGACGGCTGGTCTATCGCGAATCGCTGACAGCGGTGCAGCTCCATGCGTTGGGCCGGAGCTGGCAACATGAAGACAAGTTCCGCTCCCGGTTTGAAGTGCCGGCTACTCCATAATACGATGTGCGCGATAGGCCTTTCGTGACCCAGCATCCTCTCCATCTGCTCATGGTTGCTTCTGAAGCAGTCCCCTATGCCAAGACGGGCGGGCTCGCCGACGTCGCTGGCGCATTGCCGCTTGAATTGGCAAAGCTTGGCCATGACGTTATCCTCCTGCTGCCTCGCTATCGCTGTCTGAGCGAGTCTGGCCGATCCTTTCGTTCGGTTTGTCGACTGCTGGTGCCGACTCCTCAAGGGCCGGTTGAGACTTTGATCGAAGAGGATGTCATTCCTGCCGGCTCAGGTGGTGGCCAGGTGCGGGTCTGGGCGATTGGGCACGAGGCCTTCTTCGATCGGCCTGGTCTCTATCAAGAGCAGGGTCTCGACTATCCTGATAACCTCGATCGGTTTTCATTTTTCTGTCGTGCGGCGATAGAGGTCATCGCCTATCTCAAGACTGTGTGCCAATGGAATACGCATCTTCTGCATCTCCATGATTGGCAAGCGTCGCTCTGCGCGGTCTACCTCAAGACCCTTGCGCGGGACCGGCAGGAGGTTCAGGGAGTGCGCACCGTCCTGACGTTGCACAATGTGGGGTATCAGGGAATTTTCCCCGGCGCACAATTCGAGAGAACAGGTCTGCCTCCATCGTTGTTTACCCCTGCGGGCCTTGAGTATTACGGTTCGGTGAATCTGCTCAAGGGAGGCATGGTGTTTGCCGATTATGTGACGACGGTCAGCCAGACCTATGCGAGAGAAATCCTGACGCCAGAATGTGGGTTTGGGCTTGAGGGGGTCTTGCGTAATCGGGCGGACCGGTTCGTGGGCATTCTGAACGGTATCGACGTCGATCGATGGAATCCGGCAACGGATCCCTATCTGCCCGCACATTACTCAGCGGACGATCGCGCAGGGAAACAGCTGTGCAAGCAGGCGCTCCAACGGGAGTTTCAGCTGCCTGAAGCCACGGTTCCGCTTCTGGCGGTGATTGCGAGGCTGACCCCGCAGAAGGGGTTGGATCTCGTTGAGACCATCATCCCGCAATTGATGGCCCTGGATCTCCAATTGGTGGTGTTGGGCGCAGGCGAGCCGGAACTTGAGGCTAAGTTCACGGTGTTACAGAAGAGGTATCCTCGCCGGATGGGCCTTCGCATCGGGTTCGATGAAGGGCTGGCTCATCGGATCGAAGGCGGGGCGGATATCTTCGTGATGCCTTCCCGGTATGAGCCCTGCGGCTTGAGTCAGCTCTACAGCCTTCGTTATGGAGCCGTTCCCGTCGTTCGAAAGACCGGCGGGCTGGCCGATACGGTCGTGCCGCTGACCGGGCAGACTCGGCAGGCAGGACGGGCAACGGGGTTTCATGTTGAAGAGGATCGGGCGGAGGCTCTTCTGTCCGTCTTGCGCCAAGCTGTGGCCCTGTATCAGGATCGATCGGCTTGGGATCGATTGGTGGAGGCAGGGATGAAGACGGATGTGTCCTGGGCTCGCTCAGCGAAGGAGTACGATCGGCTCTTCGTCTCACTGGTTAGGGGCGGGCAGGTCCCTTAGGGTGAGAAGGCCGTGAGAAGGTCGAGAGCGCAGAGAGAGGCGAATCGGCTAGGGAAGGTTGAGCGTGACTTCAAGGATGTTGGCCTCAAGCTCGGAAAGCAACGCTTTCGCTTGCAGCGTGTAGTAGGCGTACTCGGATTGGGGTTGGTAGCTGAGGACGGTCCGGAGCAGGTCTTTCGCCGCGTCAAGGTTCCCTGCCTCGATGGCAGCGGTGCCGGCCCGTAAGGAGCAGGCTGCCGCCATTGCCTTCATGTCCACCGCAAGTCTGGCGGCAGGAGTCGATATGAGCTTTTCGATCTTGCCCGGGAGCGGGAGAATGAACGCTTCCGCGTTGAGTGGGCGATTGGCCGCCTTGGTCAGGGTTACCGCATCGTTGTTCAGTTGAGCGATGTCACTGGTGGTTTGGCAATGGGAGTAGGTGCTCCAGAGACCCATGAAGTTTCCGTTGTCGGTGGCGGCTGTTTGTGCCGGCTGGCCGGTTTGGCACCCAGCCACTGAAACGAGGATGCCGACTAATATCAATTGAAGGTTCTTCATGCTGCTTCAGCCCTATCCAGTCCGTTTTGCGCGTAAGCACAGTAATTAATTTGATTGCAGTGATAATGCAGTGCAATCAATGGGCCAAATGTTAGCACCGTAAGCAGTTGATTGTAAACGATAAATATGGAGGCCATGAGTAGCCGATGTGTTGCAGATAGCGCACTGTTGTATTTTTGATGCAGGTGCTGTGGAGGATTACGAGTTGAAGATCTGAACGAGGATTCCGGTTCTGGTCGTGGAATTGGTTTTTCGCATGATGTGTTTGATGTGTTCTTTGACGGTCTGCTCGGTAATCTGCAGAGTGTTGGCAATCTCTTTGTTCGTCCATCCTTTGGCGAGATGCTCAACGACTGATTGTTCACGATTCGTTAATTGAAATTTTTCCTTGGCCAGGTCTGTGTTGAGTTGTTGCCGCCTCGCCAACTCTTCCAAGGTAACGACGAGTCTCGCATGCTGCACCCCGCCTCGGTCTGGCAGCCCGAACCCCCGCAGCAGGATTGGCTGTTCCGGATTACCTGCCACACGCTTGATTTCGAACTGTTCCCAATCCTTCGCTTCAGTTCGGACATGGAGAGCCTTGATGATTTCTCCGCAGAGCTCTGTCAGTGCTGTCGGCAGGACTCCATGAGCAGACTTCTGCCCTCCCCCTCCCTGTTCTACTGCGTTGATCTGTTTCGACAGTTCTGAAGCCTGACGATTCATATGGAGGAGCTGCATCGAGGCGGAGAGGACTACAATCCCTGAGCCAGCTCGTTGATCGGCGAGACTTTCTGTTGGGGCTGCAGGGGGTGATGAATTATTCATGGATGGTCAGGATATTTTCGCGGTCGTGATACGCATAACGCTAGATAATCCAATGCGTTCCGTGAAGACAGGTCATGGGAGATAGGGCAGCTGACCTGGGGCATGAAAGAGTACCTAACCCTTTTGGGGGAGTCAACACCCACCTTTGGAGGTGGATGCCTACATCGTCGGTATTGTTCCTCACTAGTGCACCTTCTTATACTTCGAACGTAGCCATGACAGTTCGTCTATGAAATATACGGCCTAACGGAAGATAGCGCCAGGTTTTTCACATCATAATCATCTCGAGGGGGACAACGTGGGACAGCATGAGTGGGAATGGCCAATGTCGACGACTTTCCAGAAACATAATGAGCGGGCCGCGCTGTTGCGACCGATTCCGTACGAGATGACTGCGCCGATGGACAATCGGCCTGTATCCGCTCATCAGGGGAAGGCCCTGTCGGTCAATATCAGTAACGGGGGGATGTTGCTTGTGATGGATCAGGCCCCGGCGATCGAGCAAGTGATGAAGGTCTATGTGCCGACTCCCATCTCCGCGGCAGAGACTCCGACCCTTGCGGAAGTGCGGTGGACAAGGAAATTGCCCTTCGGCAACAATGACGGGACTGGTTCATATTTCGTCGGGCTCAAGTTTGTATTTTAACCCGACCGTTGCGATGTGAGTGTGGCAGGGAGAAGGCGTCGATCCACATAAATTATCTGGCATTCGCGGTGAGAGAAGCGTAAAAGATAAATCCTTATATGCGTATTCTCATCACAGGCGGAGCCGGATTTCTCGGCAGTCATCTTTCCGACATGCTGTTGCAGAGCGGCCATTCCGTGATCTGCATGGACAATCTCCTCACCGGGCGCATGGATAACCTGGCCCATCTGCTTGGGCATGAGCGGTTCTCCTTCATTAAATACGATGTCTGCGATTACCTCCATGTCGAAGGGCCCCTCGATGCGGTGATGCACTTTGCGTCGCCGGCCAGTCCTCAGGATTACATGGAGTTCCCGATTGCCACGATGAAGGTCGGGGCCATGGGGACGCATAAAGTATTGGGGCTGGCTCGGGCAAAAGGCGCGCGGTTTATTCTGGCCAGCACCTCGGAAGTTTACGGCGATCCTCTCGTGAACCCCCAGCCGGAAACCTATTGGGGGAATGTGAACCCCATTAGTCCCCGTGGGGTCTACGATGAAGCCAAGCGGTTTGCCGAAGCCATGACCATGGCCTTCCATCGCTACCATGGGGTCGATACCAGGATTGTGCGGATCTTTAATACCTTCGGCCCCCGCATGAGGCCGCATGATGGCAGGGTTGTTTCCAATTTTATCGTACAGGCGCTCCAGGGGAAGCCGCTCAGCGTGTTCGGCGACGGGCTCCAGACCAGGAGCTTTTGTTATGTCGACGACCTGGCCCGCGGCATTATCTCCTTGCTCATGCTGGACTCGGACAAGACGCCTGAGCAACGGACGGATCGCAAGTTTCTCGTCTCGGGGAATACAGGCGCCGAGACGGCCAGCATGCATGAGCCGGTGAATATCGGGAACCCGCGCGAACTCACGGTGATGGAGATCGCGAAACTGGTGTTGGAGCTCACTCGCTCATCGAGCCAGATCACTCATCATCCCTTGCCGGCCGATGATCCGAAAGTCAGACGGCCGGATATTTCTCGGGCGCGCGCGCTGCTGAACTGGGAACCCCAAGTGCCGCTTGAAGATGCCCTCCTTCGCACGATCGACTACTTCAAGAAAGTCATCTAGCCTCGGCTCGGTGTGAGCGGGCGCGGTCTTGCGCCCATCCCAGGGGAAACGGCCTATAATGGCCGCCTTGACCGCATCGAAACTCCCACTGTATCCTGTCCCAGTCTTACTATTATGAAGGATAAGTTTTTTTATGTTGTCTGATCAAAGCAACCAGGCGGAAACGTCGGTCGAGCCTATCGAAGCGACGGGCGTGGAAGAGGTTGCGCCTCTTATCCCGATTCCGGAATATGTGAATGAATTGGTCACGCGAGCCAAGCAGGCCGCAGTTCGGCTGGCGACGCTGTCAACGGCTACGAAGAACCGGGCCCTCCTCGCGATGGCCGAAGCCTTGGAAGAGCATAAAGATGCGCTGATCGCCGCCAATGAGCTGGATCTGGAGGCTTTCGGGACTGAGCCGGAGAAGAAGGCGATGGCGGACCGGCTGCGTCTGACGGAGGAGCGAATCTCCGAGATGGCGGTGGGCCTGCGCGAGGTGGCGGCGCTTCCTGACCCGCTCGGTACCATGCCGAAGATGTGGACGAGGCCGAATGGCATGCAGGTGGGGCGAGTGCGGGTTCCGATCGGCGTCATCGGCATTATTTACGAGTCCCGTCCCAACGTCACGGCTGATTCCGCCGCCCTCTGTTTAAAGTCAGGGAATGTCTGCGTTTTGCGTGGCGGGAGCGAGGCGATCCATTCCAATACGGCGATTGCGGCGGTCCTTTCGGAGGCGGCGGAGAAAGCCGGTGTTCCGGCCGGGGCGATCACCTTTGTCGCGCGGCCGGAGCGTGAGCTGGTGCCCCTTCTGCTGAAGCAGGATCGTTATATCGACCTGATTATTCCTCGTGGCGGTGAATCGCTGATGAAGGTTGTCACCGAGCATGCCACGATCCCTGTCATCAAGCACGATGCCGGCGTCTGTCATATCTATGTCGATGGCGATGCCGATCCGGCCATGGCCGAGTCGATTTGTTTCAACTCCAAGGTGCAGCGGCCCTCGACCTGCAACGCAGTGGAGACCCTCTTGGTGCATCAGGGCATTGCCAGGAACTGGCTCGCGCCTTTCATTGAGAAGTTAGTCGAGGCTAAGGTCGAGGTTCGCGGCTGTCCGAAGACCTGTCAGTTGTCATCCTCGGCCAAGCCGGCGAGCGACGAGGATTTCGGAAAGGAATTCCTCGACCTCACCGTGGCAGTCAAAGTGGTCAAGAATATCGATGAGGCGATGGAGCATATCGCCAAGTATGGCTCGCGTCACACAGAAGCGATTGTGACTTCCGACTATCCCAAGGCCATGCGGTTTCTGCGGGAGGTCGATGCCAGCGCGGTGCTGGTGAACGCTTCGACCAGATTGAACGATGGTTATCAATTCGGGCTGGGCGCGGAAATCGGGATCAGCACGTCCCGCATCCATGCCCGGGGTCCGATGGGGCTGGAAGAATTAACTTGCTTCAAGTTTATCGTCTTGGGGAGCGGGCAAGTCCGCGAGTAGATGTCTGCTGATCCACTCTTGGCCGCATTGCACACAGCCGGCCATCTTCGTTTCTCCACGAATCTTCCCTTTGCGCGGAATCTCGAACAGGCGGGCGGGCGAGTTGCCCGCCAAGCCACCGGCCATCTGGTCTTCTATCGTCAGGACGGGCGCAGATTTCTCGCCACAGATCCGGCAGGCAATCCGTTACATGAATGTGAGTGGGGGACCGATGCCGCGGGTCAGGTGATGCTTCGTCGTGCCAGGATCCGGTTGGATTGGGGCCAATGGGTCGGGTTGAAACCGGCTGGTTTGGTGAATGAAACCAGCCTCAACCTCGCCAGCAAGCCTGGCTGGCAACGGCTCACGGCTGACGATCTGCGGGCGATGGCCGCTCAGGCGCTCCGGGTCCCGATCGAGGACGTGCGGTTTTTCTATCGCGATGAGGACCTCGTGATCGGGCCGACCGGTCGGGCCACGATCCGCCAGCGGAAAGATGCCTTCTATGTGTTGCAGGATGGGGATTTCGAGCGGGCCAGATTCATGTCCTGTATGGGGGCGATGAGCTGGGCCTCGATCGACTTTCTGCCGGTCGTCGAACTGTTTAAGTCGCTCTTGCCGGGAACCGGGTCTGCGGTCTTTGAATTGATCCGCGGCCTCTACGACGATCAGAACGAGGGGAGCCAGAGCCCCAGGCCCTTGCGCTATCGCGGGATTCCCGCTTATCCCTCGGAAGCAGCCTTTCGCTTGTTCAGTAATTTCTTTACTCCTCAGGCCCCCGGTGGGACCAACCCCTTCACGCTCTTCATGAATCAGGAACGGTCCAACCAGATCACCTGGCTGCCGGCTGGGACGATGCCGCTTCGATACTTCGATCGGAGTGCGGGAACCTGCATGACTTTTCAAGGCGGTGTATTGCAGAAGGTTACCGTGGCGGCGGACTCTTCAGGGCTCTCCTACATGAGTCCGAAAGGCCGTCGCGTGCTGCCCTGCGATCGGAGCGCGGAGATTGTCGGAGGGCAGGTCATTCTGAAGGAGCGAGAGCGCCAGACTCCCTTGCCTGTGTCCCTGCCGCAAGAGAGCAGGGAACAGCCAGGCGCATCAGTGGCCATGAGCCCGGTCGATTGGCGATCGGTCTTCGTGCAGGGGGTTCCAGCGATCGCTCCTGCCGAGGCCTATGGCGCAGTATTGCTCTATCCGGAAGACGAAGCTGAAATCAACGAACGAGCGGCGCAGCCCTTCGTGGCGGATTACCTGCAAGATCTTGGGGAACAGGATCGTGAGATCGGCGCGGCCCTGTCTCATGCCGGGCATGTTCTCATCGACAATGGCGACGCGGTGATTGCGACCTGCGTCCTCTTCGATCGGCCGCGAGACTATACGGTGCGCACCCATGAGGCGGCCCTGGCGCAAAAGCAGGCGCAACAGCTTTGGACCGTCTGCGCCGAGATGCAGCGGTGGGATTGGCTCTCACACATTCGATTCCTTCCGGCGAACGCGCCGTATGACCCGGCTTCCCCTCAGCTCTACGATTTGATCTATCGGTGGATCCCCTATGGCGAAGGGGAGCAGCCGGCCAAGCTGGTTGAAGGTATGAAAGAGATGGCGCGAACTCTTCGGGGAGGAGGCAATGCCTTCGTCATCGGTCCGGCGCAACTGGGCCGGCAGGGTTCGTCCACGGGACTCCACGTCTGCTGGGAAGAGCCGGTTGAGCAGCTCCCTACGTTTCGGATGCATCGCACGATCCTGCCGAAAGCGAAGCTGCGGGCTGGCCTTACCTTATTTCACTTGAAGAAGATCTAGTCTGCTTGCACTGGGTATCATGGATCGATTACGGTTGTCGTTATGAATGAACCGACGTCAGAACAGATTGCAGGCGAGGAGCCGGGCGATAAGATCGTCATCTATTGGGAACGGGAATATTCGACGGCCATCGCGCCGGAGCGGCTGAAGCTTGACTTCATGCCGCATCGGCCCCTGCTGTCCGGGATGTCGCTGAACGAGCAGCGGACGGTGGCGGTCGAGGGCTATAAAGTGATTCCTGACGATTGCGGCCCGGTGCGAACGGTGGGCCAGTATGGCTGGCTCATCCGGTCTCCGGCTGACTGTAAGATTCGCCGCACGACCGAGGGAGTGAAGTGGCAAGCGCCGCCGATCCTGCCGGAGGAGCGGATCCTTGGCTATAAATCCTTTTCGGGGACCTATGTCGATTTGATTCTAAACAGCGGCTATCCCAAGCTCTGTTGCGGGATCCGGTTCTACTATCCCAAACAGGTAGGCTTGATGATGAAGGACGTGCCGAACCACTTCTATCACTATCCCGATCGGACGTTTTTTGTGTGGGAGGGGATTAAGACGCAGGAATACAAACGTACGCCGAACATGTACGAATGGCTCCCGGACTACGACGCCTTCACCGCGAATTTTCTGTTGCAACTCACCAAGCCGACGACGATCAAACGGGGCGATCCCATCGGGATCGTGGTGCCAGTGATGCTGCCCAAGCAGTTTGCGCTCGAAGAGCTCAAACGTCCCTAGAGCCCGTTAGTAGTCCGGCGCGCGCAGCCGTCCCCGGTGGGCGGCGAGGTCGCGAATCCTCTCGTCTGCCGCATTGTGGCCTTCGACCCACGTATCGGCCCCCATATTGGACAGGCCGTGAAAGTGCGCGCCCCCTTCAATGGAAATCGACGGGGTGCGGACATCGCCGATCAGCATCCCAGGGCTCATGATCATGACCTTTTCCGAGGCCGTGATATCGCCCTTGATTTTGCCGCTCGTGATCAAGACTCGCGCCTTGATATTGCCCCTGACGATCGCGAGTTCTCCGACCGTCACGGTTCCCGTCGAGTGGAGCTCGCCTTCAAATTGCCCGTCAACACGGACGCTGCCTTGGAGGGTCAGGACGCCTTTGAAGACCACGTCTTTGCCTAAGAACGTGAAATCTTCCTGGCCTGTCGCTGCCCCTTGCTGGTTTTTTCCGAACGCCCACATGGCATCCTCCTTACCTGTGCCCCCGATGATGAGGCCTTGCGGCTTCTCGATCCGGTCGACCGTCGACCGGCTTCATCCGAATCGGGCTCCCATGCCGTTTGTCGTTCATAGGATAGGCAGTCAGGTTATGCTGCATGGGTGTTAGGCATTGGCTCGTCTGATGGCTGCGACATCGGAATCATCGACGGAGCGGAGCGGCACTTCGCGTGGCACTTCGCGCGATACTTCGCGGATGGCCTGTGTCATCTCCAGCGTTCCGTTGAAGAGCACGCCGTCTTCGACGGAGATCATCGGCGTCTTCACTCCGCCATTGAGCACGGCGGGGGCGAGCAGCTTGATCTTCTCTTTGGCCACGACATCGCCGGTGATCTTCCCCATGCACACGATAGTGCCCGCGCTCACCTTGGCCGTAAGGACGGCTTCTTCTCCCACGAGCAAGGTCCCTTCGGTGTGGATCTCTCCATCGAGGAATCCATCGATCCGCACGGTCCCGCTGTAGGAGATCATGCCCTTGAATTCGACGCCTTTTCCGACGAAGGCCACGACGGCTTCGTTCGACTCAGGCCTGGTATTCGGAGATGAAGGGATGCTGCCCTCCATATCTGAAAGAGATTGGGGCGAACGTCTCGTATCCTGTTTCTCCGGCTGCCACATAATCGGTCCTCCTCTGTGATGTGTGAGACACGTAGCGTCAGTCTCAGTTTCAGTTATGACCTGTATCGGTTGGTGTAGGAGAAATATTGAGCGTTCAGTGCTGATAAGACCCAACTCTGCATCTCAGTGTCCAATTCTTTCCTGGGGTGAAGCGGGAGAATGGTAAATACGTACCCACTCGATGCTCCATGGGTCGTGGGGTGGCGAGCGATGACTACTCTATGTTGCGGTACCGTGGTGACAGTTTTCCCGGTCGGCAATATTTTCCCTATGAGAGGCGGTGGCCGCCTAGCCCCATAAAAATATTACGAATGTTGCCGCCAATGGCTGAATTGGGCCGTTCCGCTCGTCTCGAATCGAGGGGCATTCGTCCCGTTGATTCGTGCAGCTGTAGGTTCGAGCCGCCGTCTCGCGGCTTGACAGGGTTCCTGGGCCTCAGTAAGATGCCGCAACCTTTAATGCTCATCCTGCGAGGTGAGTAAGGAGTGTCTATGATCGTTATTCAGGCTTGTGTCTGCCGACACATCTCAACCTTCTCATCGAATCTCGATGAGGGGGTTTTTTTATGCCAGAAAGTTGAATGAATCATGGCGATGACTCAGAACGATCGACCTCAGGAACGGCTGATTATGGATGCGGGAGACATCGCCCGGGCGGTGACCCGTATCGCGCATGAGATTCTCGAGCGGAATAAGGGCATGCAGAATCTGGCGTTGGTCGGAATCAGAACGGGCGGGGTGCATCTGGCCCATCGGCTGGTGAAACGGATTCAAGAGATCGAATCGGCTTCCGTGCCGATCGGCGAGCTGGACATTACCCTCTACCGGGACGACCTGTCGCTGCGGAAGGAGCAGCCGATTCTCCGCATGACGTCGGTTCCGTTCGACATTTCCGACAAAGTCATCGTGTTGGTGGACGACGTCCTGTTCACGGGGCGAACGATCCGCGCGGCGATGGACGGGTTGATCGACTTGGGCCGGCCGGCGGAGATTCAGCTGGCCGTGCTGGTCGACCGGGGGCATCGGCAGCTGCCGATCAAGGCAACCTATATCGGGAAAAACATTCCGACGTCCCGGGAAGAGGACATTCAAGTGTTATTGGAAGAGCAAGGCGAAGATGACCGGGTGGTGATCCTCAAGGCCTGAGGTGGAGGGAACGATGAGTCTCAAACGCAAAGACCTCTTGAGCCTGGCGCCCTTGTCGGTGGACGAGATCAAGCTGATCCTGGAGACGGCCGATTCGTTCAAGGAAGTGACCGGGCGGGAAATTAAAAAAGTTCCGGCGCTCCGGGGTCGCACGGTGGTCAATCTCTTTTTCGAGCCCAGCACGAGGACGCGCACCTCGTTCGAGCTGGCGGCGAAACGGCTGAGCGCGGATGTGATCAACTTTTCCCCTTCGTCGAGCAGTGTGGTCAAAGGGGAAACGTTGCTCGATACCGCGCGCAATATCGAAGCGATGCAGGCGGATATTATCGTCCTGCGGCATCCGTCGGCTGGCGCAGCCGAAGCCCTGGCCCGCGGGGTGAAGTCCTCCGTGATCAATGCCGGAGACGGATGGCATGAGCATCCGACGCAAGGGCTTTTGGATCTCTACACGATTCGCGAGCGGGGCTTGTCGTTCGAGGGGCTCAAGGTGGCGATCGTCGGCGACGTGGCCCATAGCCGGGTGGCCCGTTCGAACATTCATGCCTTGGTCAAGTTGGGAGCGGAAGTCCGGGTAGTGGGGCCTCCGACGATGATCCCGGCCGGAGTCGAGAAGCTGGGCGTGCGCGTCTACTACCATCTCGACGAGGCTCTGCGCGACGTGCAGGTCATCATGATGTTGCGTCTGCAGCTGGAGCGGCAGGGGAAAGCCCTGTTCCCGACCATTCGCGAATATGCGCGGCTCTACGGATTGACGTCCGAGCGGGTTAAACTGGCCGATCCCAAGGTGATCGTGATGCATCCTGGGCCGATCAATCGGGGAGTCGAGATCGCGCCGGAGGTGGCGGATAGTTTGTCCTCGGTGATCTTGGATCAGGTGGCGAACGGCGTGGCCGTTCGCATGGGTATTCTCTATCTCATGTCAGGAGCGAACTGAATCGTGGCTATTCACATTGCAGGCGGGCACGTGATCGATCCGGGACGGTTCAATGGCGTGGCCGATGTGTTGATCGATGAGGGGCGGATCGTGGCGGTGGGGCCCAACCTCAAAGTTCCGGCTGGCGCCACGAAGATCGATGCCAAGGGGCGGCTGGTCCTTCCAGGGTTCGTCGATCTCCATGTCCATTTTCGTGAGCCGGGTTTCGAATATAAAGAATCGATCCAAAGCGGCGCAGCAGCGGCGGTGGCAGGCGGCTTCACCTCGGTTTGTTGCATGCCCAATACGAACCCCGTAAACGACAATCAGGCAATTACGGAATTCATGCTGGAGCGGGCGAAGGCGGCCGGGCTGGCGAATGTGTTTCCCATCGGCGCGATCACGAAAGGCTCGGAAGGCAAGGAGCTGGCGGAGATCGGCGACTTGCGGCGCGCCGGATGCGTCGCCATCTCGGACGACGGGAAGCCGGTGATGAACAGTCTCGTGATGCGGCGCGCGATGGAATATGCCCTGGCCTTCGATGTGCCGGTGGTCGACCATTGCGAGGATCTGCACTTGGCCGAGGGGGGCTGCATGAACGAAGGAGTCATCTCGACCGAGTTGGGGCTCCCTGGCATGCCGTCTGCGGCGGAAGATGTGATGGTGGCGCGGAACGTCGCCCTGGCGGAACTGACCGGCGCCAGGCTGCATCTGGCCCATATCAGCACCGAGGGATCGGCCAGGATGGTGCGGGAGGCCAAGTCCCGCGGGTTGAGAGTCACAGCCGAGGCCTGCCCCCATCACTTCACCATCACGGAGGAAACGGTTCGAGGCTATAACACCTATGCCAAAATGAATCCTCCGCTCCGGACCGAGAAAGATGTGCAAGCGATCAAAGAAGGTCTGCGCGACGGCACGATCGATGTCATTGCCACGGACCATGCGCCTCATGCCACGCAGGAAAAACAACTGGGGTTTGCGGAAGCGCCCTTCGGCATCGTCGGATTGGAAACGGCGCTGCCCTTGACCCTTGCCTTGGTCGAGGAGGGCATCTTGTCCTTGGAGTCAGCGGTCGATAAATTGAGCACGGCTCCCGCGAAGGTGTTCGGATTGGCCAAGGGTACGTTGGCAATCGGGGCGGATGCCGATGTGACGATTGTGGATCAGCATGAACAGTGGGAAGTGGATCCGACCAAGTTCTTTTCAAAGAGCCGCAACACCCCCTTTGCCGGCTGGAAGGTGAAGGGGCGAGTGAGGACGACCATCGTCGGTGGCCGAGTGGTATTCGAGGCCAGCTGGGCGGAGGGCTAGTGTTGCGCTCATCCCGTTGGGGGCTGATCTGTTGCCTGACCTGTGAATGGCTGGCGCTGGGCATCTGGGTCGGCGGGTTGCTGGTGCTCATCGGGGCGGTCATTCCCGCCGTTTTCAATACGTTCGGCGGGCAGGACTCAGGCGGGTTCTTTCTGACGAGAGCCTTTGAAGGTTATAATCGATTCGTGATCGGAGCGCTGGCGGTGTTGTGTGCCGGCACCTGGTATCGCTGGTGGAGTGGCAATCAGGACGTGGCGGTCAGCCGGGCGGAGATGGGCTTGCTGGTGGGGATGACGGTGATCGCCGGTATCATCATTCTCTGGCTGCATCCGCTGGTGGCCTCGCTCCAGGCTCAGGCCTTTGCGGTGAAAGAGGAGGCGGCGCGGAAGGCGGCGTTCGAAGCATTCTTCCGCATCCATATGCCGGTCCGGTCGCTCTACATGGTCAATCTTGTACTGGGAATTGTGCTGACAGGAATCAAGGCCAAACGGTCGCTGCGGCGGATGGAGTGGTGACGTGAAACAAGCATTGTTGGCATTGGCGGATGGCGCCCTCTTCGAGGGGCGCGCGTTGGGATACGAAGGGGAGACGGTCGGCGAAGTCGTGTTTAACACGGCCATGACCGGCTATCAGGAAGTCTTGACCGATCCTTCCTATAAAGGACAGATCATCACGATGACCTGTCCCCACATCGGCAACTACGGGGTGACGCCGGAGGATATCGAGTCGCGGAAGATCTGGGCCGAAGGGTTTGTCGTCAAAGAGGCCAGCACGCTCGCCAGCAACTGGCGCAGCAAGCAGCAGTTACAGGCCTACCTCCAGGAAGCGAAGATCGTCGGCATCGAGGGGCTGGATACCAGGGCCCTCACGCGTCATCTGCGTGAACATGGTTCGCAGCAGGGCCTCATTACTCATGTTGAGACGGACGCCCGTCGCGCTGTGGCCAAGGCCAAGGCGGCCCCCAGCATCATTGGCCGGGATCTCGCGACCACTGTGACCTGCGAGACAGCCTATCAATGGACAGAGGGATCGGGTGAATGGATTCCTTCGCTCGGCGAGAAGCCCCGCGCCGCTGCGGCCAAGCGCTGGCATGTCGTCGCCTATGATTTCGGCGTAAAGCAGAATATCCTTCGTCAGCTCGTGGATGCCGGCTGCGATGTGACTGTCGTGCCGGCTTCGACGACGGCGAAACAGGTGGCGTCCCTCAGACCGGACGGGATTTTTCTTTCGAACGGTCCTGGCGATCCCGAAGGCGTGCCCTACGCGATTGAATCGGTGCGGCAATTGATCGGCCAGTATCCGCTCTTCGGTATTTGTTTGGGCCATCAGATCCTCGGTCTCGCGTTGGGGCTCAAGACCTACAAGTTGAAGTTCGGCCATCATGGGGCGAACCATCCGGTCATGAACCTGCGCACGAGACAGGTCGAGATCACTTCGCAAAACCATAATTTCGCGGTGCAAGTCACGCAGCCGATCACATCCGTGCCGGATCGCCCACCCGTCATCGAGACAACTTTCGGGAAGGTCGCGGTTACCCATGTGAGCTTGAACGACCATTCGATCGAAGGATTGGCCTGTGTGGATCGTCCGGTATTTTCGGTCCAGTATCACCCGGAGGCCTCTCCTGGCCCCCATGACTCTGGTTACTTATTTGCCGAGTTTACTCAGCTCATGGAGAAACAGCATGCATAGAATTTTCACCATGGTTGGCCGGCTCTGTCTCCTCGTCATCATCGGTCTGCAAGCCGGCTGCATCACGGTCAATCTGGTCGAGCCCTCCGGGCCAGTGCGGGAAGTGCAGCTGAGCGGCACGGGCGACGGCAAAGTGCTGGTGCTGGATCTGTCCGGGGTCATCAGCGCGCAAGATAAAGACGGCCTCATGCCGCATCCCAACATGGTGGCCCTGTTCAAGGAAGAGCTGACGCGGGCCGCGAAAGACGACCAGATCAAGGCCCTGGTGCTTCGCATCAATAGTCCCGGTGGCACGGTGACCGCCTCGGACATCCTCTATCACGAGTTGCGGGAGTTCAAGCTCAAGAAGAAGGTGCCCGTGATCGCCTCGATGATGGATGTGGCGGCGTCCGGGGGCTATTACCTGGCCATGGCGGCGGACAGTATTTGGGTCCACCCCTCGACGGTGACGGGGAGTATCGGCGTGATCATGCTGACCGTCAATGCGCGAGGTCTGCTGGAGAAAGTGGGACTCGAAGCCAACGCGATTACGTCCGGCCCCCGTAAGGATATGGGTTCGCCCTTTCGGGTGATGACGGTTGAGGAACGGGCCATTTTTCAAAGCGTGATCGATTCGTTTTATCATCGGTTCCTGTCTGTGGTGCAGGAGGGGCGGCCTCAACTGTCGTCCGAGCAGATCAGGAAGCTGGCCGACGGGCGCATCTATTCAGGAGACCAGGCCAAGGCGGCGGGCTTGATCGACGAGATCGGGTATCTGGATGACGCGATCGAGATGGCCAAGAAAAAAGCCGGTCTGACGGAGGCGCGGGTCGTGACCTATGGGCACAGGGGCGAGTATCAGAATAATATCTATTCCCGTTTGTTCGGGACGAGCGCCGGCATGGCCGGGTTCGCCAATTTAGATTTGCTCTCGATGGTGCGGGGTGGAACGCCGCAGTTCATGTACCTTTGGATGCCGTAGGTTGTCATGGCACGTGCTGCTGACTCCATCGATCGAGCATTGGCGACGCCCATCGGGCGTCGGGCGATGTTGGCGCTGGGCGCCCAGGGGGCGATGAGCCTCTGCACGGCGCTCGGAGTCGGGGCCGCTATGAGTCTGTTCGGCAGCCTGACCGGCTGTTATCGCGCGCCAGGCACGGCTCGCGATCAGGTAATTTTCTTTTCCGAAGAGAAGGAAATGCAATTCGGCTTGAGCGCGTATCGCGAGGTGTTGCGGTCAGCGCCCCTCAGCGACAATGCGGAAATCAACGAGCTGGTGCAACGGGTCGGACGGAGAATCGCGGCAGCCGCCAACAAGCCTGAGTATCAGTGGGAGTTCGCCGTCATTCAAGACGACAAGATGGTCAACGCCTTCGCGCTGCCTGGCGGCAAGGTGGCGATTTTCACCGGGATTCTCAAACATACGAAAGACGACGTTGGATTGGCGACGGTGATGGGGCATGAGGTAGCGCATGCGTTGCAGCGCCACGGGGTGGAGCGGATGAGCCGGAGCATTCTGGACCAAATCGCGCAATTGGGCGCCTTGGGCGCGGCGGTCTCAGGCAGCGTCAATCCCGGCGCGATGCAGGGGCTCTTGGGCGCCTACGGAGTCAATGTCTCCTTGCCCTTCAACCGGAAACAGGAATCGGAGGCCGATTACGTCGGACTCCGTTTGATGGCGCAAGCGGGCTACGACCCGCGGGAGGCCGTTCCGTTTTGGGAGCGCATGAGCGGCTGCCCGAGGCAGATGATCGGCAAGGTCTGCTTCCGGTCGCAGCAGGCGATCCCGGAATTTCTGTCCACCCATCCGTCCGATTTAACTCGTATCAACCAGATCGAAGCCTGGCTTCCTGAGGCGCTTCAGCATTATCATGGGCCGGGGGGCGGGGTGGTTCCGCCGCCAGCGGCGCCATACAGGCCGGCCATCGGGCCCATGCCACAACCGAGCTAGCTGACTCTGAAACGAGGTTTTTGTGCCAAGGCGAACAGATATCAAATCCATTTTATTGATCGGGTCCGGCCCGATCGTGATCGGTCAGGCCTGTGAGTTCGACTATTCCGGCACGCAGGCCTGCAAAGCGCTGAAAGAGGAAGGCTACCGGGTCATTCTCATCAACAGCAATCCTGCCACGATCATGACCGATCCGGAACTGGCAGACCGGACGTATGTGGAGCCGATCACGGCCGAAGTGGTCGAAAAGGTGATCGAACGGGAACGGCCCGACGCCTTGCTCCCGACCATGGGAGGCCAGACCGCGTTGAATGCCACGATGGCCTTGGTCAAACGGGGGACGCTTGAAAAGTACGGCGTGAAACTGGTCGGCGCTTCCGCCGAGGCGATCCATAAGGCCGAGGATCGCGAAGCCTTCAAACATGCGATGCAGCGAATCGGTTTGCGGGTGCCGTCCAGCGGCACGGCCCATAACCGTGATGAAGCCATCAAGATTCTCGAACAGACCGGATTCCCTTCGATCATCCGTCCCTCCTTCACCATGGGCGGAACCGGCGGAAACATCGCCTATAACCGGGAAGAGTTCGAGAAGCTGATCGATTGGGCTTTGGCCATGAGTCCGGTCAGCCAGGTGCTGATCGAGGAATCGCTCATCGGATGGAAAGAATATGAACTCGAGGTGATGCGGGACCTCAAGGACAATGTCGTCATCATCTGTCCCATCGAGAACCTGGATCCGATGGGAGTCCATACGGGGGACAGCATCACGGTCGCGCCGGCCATGACCCTCTCGGACAAAGAATATCAGCGGATGAGGGATGCCGCAGTCCGGATCATCCGCGAGATCGGCGTCGATACCGGCGGTTCGAACGTGCAGTTCGGCCTGGATCCCAAGAATGGCGACATGGTCGTCATCGAAATGAATCCGCGCGTGTCGAGAAGCTCCGCGCTCGCCTCCAAGGCGACGGGGTTCCCTATCGCCAAGATTGCCGCGAAGCTTGCCGTGGGCTATACGTTGGATGAAATCACCAACGACATCACCGGCGTGACCAAAGCCTCCTTCGAACCGACCATCGACTATGTGGTGGTGAAGATTCCCCGTTTTGCTTTCCAGAAGTTCCGCGGGGCCGATCCGACTCTCACGACGCAGATGAAGTCGGTGGGCGAAGTCATGGCGATCGGCCGCACCTTTAAAGAGGCTTTGCACAAGGCGATTCGATCGTTGGAATTGAATATGAGCGGCCTCTCTTCGCGGGAGGGGTTGGATCGCGGCATTCCGGAGGGATTCGATAGGACGCAGGGGCTGGAGCGGGTCCGGCAACATCTGCGGACTCCGATTGCCGAGCGATTGTGGCATGTGGCGGACGGCATGCGTCTCGGCCTGTCGAACGACGACCTCTTTGCCCTCACGATGATCGACCCCTGGTTTCTGGAGCAGGTCCGTGAGCTGATTCAATTCGAAGCGGTGCTGGTCGGCCAGGCTGGCAAGAAGCCGGCGGTGCTTGAGGAATCGCTCTTATGGCAGGCCAAGGAGCTGGGGTTCTCGGACGATCGTATCGCGCAGCTCATCGGCGCCACGGCTGCCTCGATCCGGAAGCAGCGGACCAAGCCTCAGGGCAAACGAGGCGTGACCTATAAGCGCGTAGATACTTGCGCCGCGGAGTTTGAAGCCCATACCCCCTATCTCTATTCGACCTACGGCAGTGAATGCGAGGCTCGCCCGACGGACCGGAAGAAAGTCATCATCCTCGGCAGCGGGCCGAACCGCATCGGGCAGGGGATCGAATTCGACTACTGTTGCGTCCATGCGGTTATGGCCCTGCGCGAAGAGGGCATCGAATCGATCATGGTGAATTGCAATCCGGAAACGGTGAGCACGGACTACGACACCTCGGACCGACTCTATTTCGAGCCGTTGACCGAGGAGGACGTCCTCAATATCGTGGAGCGTGAACAGCCGCTGGGCGTCGTGCTGCAGTTCGGCGGACAGACGCCCCTGAAGCTGGCCTTGCCCCTCTCCAAGGCCGGGGTGAAAATTTTAGGTACGAGTCCTGAGGCGATCGACCGGGCCGAAGACCGGGAACGATTCCGCGACCTCCTGGATAAACTGGGGCTCCGCCAGGCGGAGTGTGGCATGGCCCGATCCGTAGACGAGGCGTTGAAGATTGCGGCGCAGATCACCTATCCGGTCATGGTGCGGCCGTCCTATGTGTTGGGCGGGCGGTCCATGCAGATCGTCTATGACGAAGCAGGCTTGCTGGAATATATGACCACGGCGGTTAAGGCCTCGCCGAAACATCCGGTGCTGATCGACCGCTACCTTTCTGATGCGATCGAAGTCGATGCCGACGCCATTTCAGACGGGACGAACGTCGTGGTGGCAGGGATCATGGAACATATCGAAGAAGCCGGGGTCCATTCGGGGGACTCGGCCTGTTCCTTGCCGCCCTATTCGCTCAAGCAGAGCGTCGTGGAAGAGATTCGCCGGCAAATGAAGGCCCTGGCCCTGGAACTGGGCGTGATCGGTTTAATGAACGCGCAATTTGCCGTGAAAGAGGATACGATCTACGTATTGGAGGTCAATCCACGAGGCTCACGCACGGTGCCCTTCGTCAGTAAGGCCATCGGGGTGCCCTTGGCCAAGCTGGCGATGAAGGTGATGGTGGGCAAGACCTTGCCGGAGCTAGGGTTGACCGACGCTCCTGCGCCGGTGCATTTGTCCGTGAAGGAATCCGTATTCCCCTTCAATAAGTTTCCCGGGGTGGATGTCCTCTTGGGGCCGGAGATGAAGTCGACCGGCGAAGTGATGGGCATCGATCAGGATTTCGGCTGGGCCTTCGCCAAGTCCCAGGCGGGAGCCGGTGCGCCGCTGCCCAAGGGAGGCACGGCCTTCATCAGCGTGAAAGAAAGCGATCGTCCCGCGGCGCTGGAGGTGGTGAAGCAGCTGCATAAGCTGGGGTTCAGCATCCAGGCGACGAGCGGCACGGCTGGTTATTTGCGGGACCATGGAGTGCCGGCGGAAACCGTGAACAAGGTCAAAGAAGGCCGTCCCCATGTCGTGGACCATATCAAGAACGGGCAGGTGGCCTTGGTTGTGAATACCGTGAGCAACGCGGCGTCCCATGCCGATTCCTTGTCGATTCGCCGGGAGGCCTTGAATAAAGGGCTGGCCTATTATACGACTATCCGGGGCGCGCGAGCGGCAGTCATGGGGATTGAAGCGATTTTGAAGACAGAGCTCACGATTCGGTCGTTACAGGAATATCACCACCACTCATAGAGGACGTTACACTATGCCGACACCGATCACGCGAAAGGGGCACGAGGCACTTCAGGCAGAGCTTGATCGTCTTCGCAAAGTCGAACGCGCCAAAAACATCGAAGCCATCGCGGAAGCGCGAGCCCATGGCGACTTGAGCGAGAATGCGGAGTACGATGCCGCCAAGGAACGCCAGGGGTTCATCGAGTCGCGTATCATCGAGCTCGGGTCGAAGCTGGCCGACGCCCGCATCATCGAAACGGCCGGGCGGGTCTCCGAGACCATCGTGTTCGGCGCTACGGTGGTCGTGATCGAACAGGAGTCGCAGTCGAAGCGTCAATACACGCTGGTAGGGCAGGATGAAGCCGATATGAAAGTGAACCGCATCTCGATTCAGTCTCCGGTCGGCAAGGCGCTGATCGGCAAGCGCGTCGGCGAGTTCGTCGAGGTCAAGACCCCGGTGAAGATCGTCGAATACGAAGTGGTGGAGATTCGCTTCGAGGAGTTGTAGTGCCGCACCCTTCGGGGCTCATCACGCTGCTGACCGATTTCGGAGATCGGGACTCCTTCGTGGCGAGCATGAAGGGGGTGGTTCTCACCATCAATCCCCAGGCCACCTTCGTCGATCTCTCGCACCATGTGCCGCCCCATTCCGTTGAAGCCGCCGCCTATCTCCTGAATTCCTGCTATCGTGATTTCCCCAAGGGCACCGTGCATGTGGCCGTCGTCGATCCAGGCGTTGGCAGCCAGCGGCGCGCCCTCATCGCCAAGAGCGAGCGCTACTTCTTTCTGGTTCCCGACAACGGACTCCTAACGTATGTCCTCGCCGGGAACCCCGAGATGGAAGTGCGCGAGATTGAGAATGAAGATTATCGGCTGCCATCGGCTGGCCACACCTTCGATGGCCGCGACCTCTTCGCTCCTGCTGCAGCCTGGCTGACCAAGCAACAGTCGTTCGAATCGTTCGGGCGACTCGTCACAGACTGCAAGACCTTCACGATTGCGACGCCAACCTGGGAAGGCAAGACCTTGGTGGGAGGAATCATCCATGTGGATCGGTTCGGCAATCTGATTTCCAACCTGACCCAGCAGCATCTCGAAGAAGCGCCAGCAGTCACGAAACGTCCACAACCGTCCATCCGGATCGGCAAGCAGACCATCGAAGGGCTGGTGGCCAGTTACAGCGAAGGGGCGGAAG